>NZ_JWLG01000008.1:0-136277 GCF_000813905.1 Leisingera sp. ANG-M6 | reverse complement strand
GGCGGGCGTCACCGCCGTGCCGCTGCATGTGGGCGCGGGGATGCTGCCGGATCTGGCCGCGGCTGAGGCCCTTATCACCGACCGCACCCGCGCCATCGTGCTGGTCACGCCCAACAACCCTTGCGGCGTGGAATACCCCAGCGGCCTGGTCCAGTCATTCTTCAGCCTCGCCCGCAGCCGCGGCTTGGCGCTGATCGTAGATGAAACCTATCGCGACTTCGACAGCCGCGGCGGCGCCCCGCATGGGCTGTTTCAGATGCCGGATTGGGACAGCACCCTGATCCACCTCTATTCCTTCTCCAAGGCCTACCGGCTGACCGGCCACCGCGTCGGCGCCATCGCCGCCTCAGCGGACCGCCTGTTTGAGATGGAGAAATTTCTGGACACCGTCACCATCTGCCCCTCGCAATTGGGGCAGGCCGGCGCGCTGTGGGGCATTGAAAACCTGCATCACTGGCTGGCAGGCGAACGACTGGAGATCCTCGACCGCCGCCTCGCGATTGAGGAAGGCTTTCCGGTGCTGGCCGCAAACGGCTGGAAACTCCTCGGTTGCGGCGCCTATTTCGCTTATGTCGAACACCCGTTCGACCAGCCCGCGGACCAGATTGCTCGCAAGCTGGTAAAGGAGGCGTCCATCCTGATGCTGCCGGGCTCAATGTTCATGCCCGAGGGCGACCCGGACGGTGCCCGCCAGTTCCGCATTGCCTTTGCCAATGTGGACCGCGCGGGCATTCACACGCTGTTTGAACGCTTGGCCGCGTTTAATCCCTGACCATCCAGCAGTTTGCGCTGCATTCATCTTGCCCCTCTGCGGGCAGCCGCGTATTCAGTCAGCGGCATTTCCCGCTGCAAGGCACCCCCTTGCGCGGCAGAACAATAAAGAGGGCATCATGGCCGCAGGCATGAAACATCTATCCAAAACCTTCGTCTGGATCCTGATGGGGATGCTGATTGTCGGCCTTGCCGGCTTTGGCGCCGTGAATTTCTCCAGCTCCTCTTCCTCCGTCGCGCAGGTCGGTGACGAGGATGTTAGCATTGGCACCTATGTGCGTGAGCTGCAGCGCGAGCAGCGTGCCCTGCAGGCGCAGACCGGTCAGGCCATGTCCATGGCGCAGATGACCGCTTTCGGCCTCGACCGGGTGGTTCTGGGCCGCCTGATTTCCCTCGCGGCATTGGATCACGAGGCTAAAAGCCTTGGCCTGTCGCTGGGTGATGAAAACCTGATCGAGGAACTGGCCGCCATCGACGCCTTCCAGGGTGTGAACGGACAGTTCGACCGCGAGGCCTACAGCTTTGCTCTGCGCAATGCCGGCCTCACTGAAAAGGAATTCGAAGAAGACCTGCGCCGCGAGGCCGCCCGCACCATCGTGCAAAGCGCGGTACTGTCCGGCGCAAAAATGCCCGATACCCTGACCGAAACCCTGACCAGCTACATCGGCGCCCGCCGCAGCTTCTCCTATGTGCAGATCAATGCCGCGGAAATCGCCCTGACAGCTGAGGTGCCATCGGACGCGGACCTGAAAGCTTTCTACGAGGCCAATCAGGACCAGTTCATGCTGCCGGAAACCAAGGTCATCACCTACGCCGCCCTGCGCCCTTCCATGCTGCTGGATGAGATCGAAGTGGACGAAGCCCAGCTGCAGCGCCTGTTCGAGGACCGCTCTGATCAGTATCAGGTTCCCGAACGCCGTCTGGTCGAACGTCTGGTGTTTGGCGATGAGGAAGCCGCCGCCAGCGCCAAGGCGCAGCTGGAAACCGGCGGTGCCACCTTCGAAAGCCTGGTCGAGACCCGCGGCCTGACACTTCAGGACATCGACATGGGCGACGTCACCATGGGCGACCTTGGCGCAGCCGGCACTGATGTCTTTGCTGCTGAGGTGGGCACCGTGGCAGGCCCCCTGCCCTCGGACCTTGGCCCGGCGCTCTACCGTGTGAACGGCCGGCTTGAGGCTCAGATCACCACCTTTGATGACGCCAAGCCGGAACTGGTGGAGGAACTGGCCTCCGACCGCGCCCGCCGCCTGGTGGAAACTCAGGCCGAGGACATTGACGACATGCTGGCCGGCGGCGCCACGCTGGAGGAGCTGGCAACCGACAGCGGCCTGGAGCTGGCCCAGATCAATTGGACCGAGGACAGCAGCGATGACATTGCAGCCTATGAGGGCTTCCGCACCGCCGCCGCTGCCGTCACTGCAGACGACTTCCCCGAGGTTGGCTTCCTTGAGGACGGCAGCCTGTTTGCCCTCCGCCTGGATGACACCCTTCCGGAACGCCCGGAACCCTTTGGTGATGCCAAGGACAAGATCCTGGCCGCCTGGCAGGCGGATCGGATTGCTGTGGCGCTGAAGGATCAGGGCGAAGCGTTGCTGGCGCAGGCAGAGGCAACAGATGGATTTTCTGAGGACGCCGAAGTGAAAACAGAAACCGGCCTCACCCGCACAGCCTATATCGACACCGTGCCGGCCGGTCTGGTCGCAGGTGCCTTTGAAATGGAGCTTGGCGATTTCCGCCTGGTGCAGGATGCAGAATCCGCCGTGGTTGTCCGCCTCGACGCCATCCTGCCGCCGGAGGCAAGCGACGACATGACCCTGCTGACCCAGGCACTTCAGGCGCAGCTGGACCAGTCGCTGGCGCAGGAGCTGTTCCAGGCCTATACGCAGGACGTCCAGACCCGCGCCGAACCCCGTGTAGACCAGCAGGCGCTGAACGCAGCGCAGGCGAACTTCCAGTAATCAAGGCACTTGACCCATGGCCCTGACCCCCGATTTCGACACGTTCGCCAAAGCCTATGAGGCCGGCGAAAACCAAGTCGTCTACACCCGCCTTGCTGCAGATCTCGACACGCCGGTGTCACTGATGCTCAAGCTGACCGGCGCCCAGAAGGACGCCTTCATGCTTGAATCGGTGACCGGCGGCGAAGTGCGCGGGCGCTACTCAATCATCGGAATGAAACCGGACCTAGTCTGGCGCTGCCACGGGGAGCAGTCAGCCCTGAACCGCTCGGCGCGGTTTGACGCGGATGACTTCACCCCGCAGGACGGAAACCCGATGGACAACCTGCGGGCGCTGATTGCCGAGAGCAAGATTGACCTGCCGGATGATCTGCCTCAGGCCGCGGCCGGCCTCTTTGGCTACCTCGGCTATGACATGATCCGCCTGGTTGAGCATCTGCCGGACGTGAACCCCGACCCGCTCGGCCTGCCCGATGCGCTGATGCTGCGCCCCTCGGTCATTGCGGTTCTGGACGGCGTCAAGGGTGAGGTCACCGTGGTATCCCCCGTCTGGTCCAGCGACGGCCAGACCGCCAAGGCTGCTTATGCCCAGGCCGCCGAACGGGTGATGGACGCGGTGCGCGATCTGGAACGCGCCATGCCCGCCGAAAGCCGCGACCTCGGCGACGCGCACGAAGTTTCCCCGCCGGTCTCGAACTTCACCAAGGACGGCTACATGGCCGCGGTGGAGAAGGCCAAGGAATATATCCGCGCAGGCGACATCTTTCAGGTCGTTCCGGCACAGCGCTGGACCCAGGAATTCCGCCAGCCGCCGTTTGCACTTTACCGCTCGCTGCGGCGCACCAATCCGTCGCCCTTCATGTTCTACTTCAACTTTGGCGGCTTCCAGGTTGTCGGGGCATCACCGGAAATCCTCGTCCGTGTTTTCGGGCAGGAGGTCACCATCCGCCCGATCGCGGGCACCCGCCCGCGCGGCGCCTCACCCGAAGAAGATAAGGCGCTGGAAGCGGATTTGCTGGCCGACAAGAAGGAACTGGCCGAACACCTGATGCTGTTGGATCTGGGCCGCAACGACACCGGCCGGGTGGCCAAGATCGGCACCGTGCGCCCAACCGAGAAATTCATCATCGAGCGTTACAGCCACGTGATGCACATCGTCTCCAACGTGGTGGGGGAACTGGCAGAGGACAAGGACGCGCTCGACGCTTTCTTTGCCGGTATGCCCGCGGGCACCGTCTCCGGCGCGCCCAAGGTGCGGGCGATGGAAATCATCGACGAACTGGAACCGGAGAAGCGCGGCATCTACGGCGGCGGCGTCGGCTATTTCTCGGCTGGCGGCGACATGGACATGTGCATCGCCCTGCGCACCGCCATCGTCAAGGATCAGAACCTCTATATCCAGGCCGGCGGCGGCGTTGTGTACGACAGCGACCCGGAGGCGGAATATATGGAGACCGTCCATAAATCCAACGCCATCCGCCGCGCAGCCGCCGATGCCGCACGCTTTACTGGCAGCGGCAATAGCTGATGCACAGGCTTGCCGCGCTGCGGCTTCTTTCTGGTTGAAAATACCCCCGCCGGAGGCAGCGGCGCCCTTTCAGGGCGCCGTTTTCATTTGGCAGTACTCACTTGCCGGGCAGCAGCGACTCAAGGCTGGCCGAGACTGGCGCAAGTGCCACCCGCTCTGCCCGGTCCTGCAGCCCCCACAACAGCAAAGCTGAGATCGTATCCGGGCGCAGACGGCCCAGCATGATGACTGCACCTTCCTGCCCGGCCCGGAACGCCGCCTGATCCAGGAACCGCCGGATTGCCCGCGGATCCTGACCCGCACCGTCAAAGTCGCGGAACACCACCCCGGCCGGCACGCCATCGCGCAGTGCCAGTTTCTGCACGGTATTGAGACCGCTGTCCTGGGTCAGCAGCCCATAGCCGACAGCGGCGGCATATGCCGCCACCTGATCCGCCAGCGCCCGGTTGCCCTGCACGCCGGTCTCCACCCCTTCCAGGATTGCCATGGCCTCGGGCAGCTTGCTCCTCCAGACCTCAAATGCCGTTTCCGCGTCCTGCGGCGAGGCTTCGCGCGGCAGGTCGGCCAGCATCAGAACTTCAAACCCGGCAGCCCGGCGCGCCGCCATTTTCCCGGCGGCCTCCGGGTCTTCGGGGTCAATGGCAAAGCTCAAGGGATAGGGGAATTCCGCCAGCGCCTCCGACCCGACAGCGCCCGCATCGTCAATCAGCACGATCGACATCAGGGGCCGGTCCTCGGGATTGAAGAACGGTTCGGAATTGGCCGAAAAGGGGGTGGCGTCTGGTCCGCCTGCAGCAGAAACTGCTTCCTGCTCGTCCCGCTCAGTAAGCGGCACAACCGGTGTTCCGATGCTCGGTGTCAGCGAAGCAGGATCGGCGGCTTCTGCGGCAGCTTCCGGCTCATTTGCGCCGGGTTCAGCCGCACCGCTGCCGTTCTCTGATGCGTCTGGCACAGCAGGGGCTGCGCTGATAACCGGCAATGTGGTCGCCTGCGGAGCGGAACCGATATCCGGGGTCTGAACGGTACGGGTATCCGGTGCTCCAACTGTCTTGGGCGCCGTTTCAGGTTCCTGGGCCCCAATCGTCGCAGTTACCACCGTTTCACCGTTGCCTTCCGGTTCCGGCGCAGGCTCCGTCGCGGCCTCTACTGCGCTTTCGCTGCGCGGTGCTTCAGGCACCGCAGGCAGCACAGCCTGCGGCTGGGGTACAGACGCAGTGTCCGCCGTGACCGGTGCTTCGGCCAATGCCAGGCTTTCCGAGCCTTCTGCGGAGGTGGACAGCCCAACTGCTGGTTTCTGCGCTGGCGTGGTATCGGCACCCGCAAGGGCGCTCAGATCATCCTGTGCAGTCCCGCTGATGGGCACTTCTGGCTGAACTTCAGCCAGGTCTGCGTCCCGTCCTTGGCCATTGCCGGGGACGTCTGCTTCGCCGCTTCCTCCATTGGGCATCTGCGGCGCATCGCCGGGGTCATGCGAAACCGCTTCAAGTTCCGTTGAACCTGTATTTTCCGCTGGTTCAGATGTGCCGCCTGCGGTCTCTTCGGCGGGCTCTGGCGCTTGTTCCGGCTTGGCCGCCATCTGCGGCAAAGGCACTGACAATGACAGCATCGCCAGCCCGCCAGCCGCCAGTAATGCCCCGACACTCACGCCGCCCAGAAATCCACGCATGCCTGTTTTGCCTCTCAATCTTTCTGAGGTGCTGCGCCGTATCAGCCTGCCTGCGCGATCCTTGTGCCGGTTCGCCCCTGCATTCGCCTTTCCTGCCCTTGACGCTGCCCCGTATCCCTGAACAAGTATGTTGCAACCACTATACTGCGGCGCGCACCCCGCCCGCCACCCTTAAAAGAGCCCGCAAGATGCTGCTGCTGATCGATAACTACGATTCCTTCACCTACAACCTCGTCCATTACCTCGGCGAGCTTGGCGCCGAAATGGAAGTGCACCGCAACGACGCCATCAACGTGCAGGAAGCGATGGCGATGAAGCCCGCAGGCATTCTGCTGTCGCCCGGCCCGTGCGACCCGGATCAGGCCGGCATTTGCCTCGCCCTGACAGAAGCCGCGGCGGAGACCAAGACGCCCCTGATGGGTGTCTGCCTTGGCCACCAGACCATCGGCCAGGCCTTTGGCGGCAAGGTGGTCCGCTGCCACGAGATCGTGCACGGCAAGATGGGCATGATGCACCACAAGGACACCGGCGTTTTCAAGGGTTTACCGACACCTTTTGAGGCAACCCGCTACCACTCCCTGGTGGTGGAGCGCGAAAGCCTGCCCGATTGCCTGGAAATCACGGCTGAACTGGAAGACGGCACCATCATGGGCCTGCAGCACAAGGAGCTGCCGATCCACGGCGTCCAGTTCCACCCGGAATCCATCGCCTCGGAACACGGCCATGCGCTGCTGAAAAACTTCCTCGACGTGATGCAGGTGCCGGCATGAGCGACCAGCTGAAGCCGCTGATCGGTGCAGCCGCCGAGCGATCCCTGACCCGCGAAGAAGCCGAAAAAGCCTTCACCCTGCTGTTTGAGGGCGAAGCCACGCCCAGCCAGATCGGCGGCCTGCTGATGGCGATGCGCACCCGAGGTGAAAGCGTTGACGAATACGCCGCCGCCGCCGCCGTGATGCGCGCCAAATGCAATCCGGTGAAGGCCCCGGCCGGTGCGATGGATATCGTTGGCACCGGCGGCGACGGCAAAAATACCCTCAATATCTCCACCGCCACCGCCTTTGTCGCCGCGGGCGCCGGCGTTGTGGTCGCCAAGCACGGAAACCGCAATCTCAGCTCCAAATCCGGCACCGCCGACATGCAGTCCCAAATGGGCATCAACGTGATGGTCGGGCCGGAAGTGGTTGAAAAGGCAATAAATGAAGCCGGGATCGGTTTCATGATGGCGCCGATGCACCACCCGGCAGTGGCTCATGTGATGCCAACCCGCCAGGAGCTGGGCACCCGCACTATCTTCAACATCCTCGGCCCGCTCACCAACCCGGCAGGCGTCAAACGCCAGCTGACCGGCGCCTTCAGCCGCGAGATGATCCGCCCGATGGCGGAAACGCTCAAGGCGCTTGGCTCAGATCGCGCTTGGCTCGTGCATGGCTCCGATGGCACGGATGAGCTGACCATCACCGGTGTCAGCTGGGTTTCCGCGCTGGAGGAAGACGGCACCATCCGCGATGTCGAATTGCACCCTGAGGACGCGGGCCTTCCGGTGCATTCCTTTGACAAGATTATCGGCGGCACGCCGGAGGAGAACGCCATGGCCTTCCGGGTTCTGCTGCAGGGCACGCCTTCGGCCTACCGCGACGCGGTGCTGCTGAACGCCGCCGCCGCACTGGTCGTCGCAGGCAAGGCCGCAGACCTCAAGGAAGGCGCCGCGCTGGCCGCCGAGTCGATCGACAGCGGCGCCGCCAAGGCCAAGGTCGAGGCGCTGGCCCGGATCACCTCAGCCGCATGACCGGTCTGCCCGCAGGGCTGGGCGCCTGGTCCAGCCTGCCGTTCTTTCAGGATCAATGGCCGGGCATTGCCGCCGCGATCGCAGCGGACGCCCGGGACATTCTGCCGCCCGCGCACCAGCGGTTTGCGGCGCTGGAACTGACCCAGCCGCAGGACACCCGCGTGGTGATCCTGGGCCAGGACCCCTATCCCACACCCGGCCACGCTCACGGACTGGCCTTCTCGGCAGAACCGCATGTGCGCCCCCTTCCCCGCTCTTTGTCCAATATTTACAAGGAGCTGCAGGAGGACCTTGGTGTCACCCGCCCCAACGCGGACCTGCGCCCATGGGCGCAACAGGGTGTGCTTTTGCTGAACACCGCTCTCTCGGTCCCAGCGGGTGAAGCAAACGGCCACAAGAATCTCGGCTGGCACCACCTGGTTCACCAGGTACTGGAGCAGACCTCGGAAACCCCGACGGCCTACATTCTCTGGGGAAATGCGGCGCAAAAGCTTGAAAAACATATCAAACCGGGCGATCACCTGATCCTGAAAACCGCCCATCCCTCGCCCCTGTCGGCGCGGCGCGGTTTCTTCGGGTCCCGGCCCTTTTCAAAAGTGAACAATTGGCTTACCGCCCGCGGCGAGGATGCCATAGACTGGAACGCAGGAACGGAGGCCCAGGCATGAGTGGAACTGGAATGACCGAAAACGTGCTCGACAAGATCAAGGCCTACAAGCTCGAGGAAGTGGCCGCGGACAAGGCCGCCAAACCGCTTGAGGCGGTCGAGGCCGAGGCGAAGAATGCCTCCCCGGTGCGCGGTTTCGCCAAAAGCCTGATGCAAGCTAACCGCTCCGGCTACGGCCTGATTGCCGAGATCAAGAAGGCGAGTCCTTCCAAGGGCCTGATCCGCCCCGATTTTGAACCTGCGGAACTCGCCAAGGCTTATGAAGACGGCGGCGCCACCTGCCTGTCGGTGCTGACGGACACTCCCAGTTTCCAGGGCGCCAAGGAGTTCCTTACCCAGGCCCGCGCCGCCTGCTCCCTGCCCGCATTGCGCAAGGATTTCATGTACGACACCTATCAGGTCGCCGAAGCCCGCGCGCTGGGGGCTGACTGCATCCTGATCATCCTTGCCTCGGTTTCCGACGCCCAGGCGCAGGAGTTGGAGGAAAGTGCCTTTGAGTGGGGCATGGATGTGCTCTTGGAAGTGCATGACGCGGAAGAACTGGAACGTGCCTGCAACCTGAAATCACCGCTGATGGGCATCAACAACCGCAACCTCAAAACCTTTGAGACCACGCTGGACACCACCCGCACGCTGTCCCGCATGGTGCCTGCCGATCGCACCATCGTCTGCGAAAGCGGGTTGTTCACCCCTGCGGACCTCAGCGATATGGCCCGCTACGGCGCCCGCACCTTCCTGATCGGCGAGAGCCTGATGCGGCAGGATGATGTGGCCGGCGCCACCCGTGCGCTGCTCGCCAACCCGCTGATGCCGGGCATGATGTAAGGAGAGCCTCATGAGCCTCACCCATTTCGACACCAAGGGCGACGCCCATATGGTCGACGTCTCGGACAAGGCAGTGACCTCGCGCATCGCCACCGCCGAGGGCCACATCACCATGGCGCAGGAAACCTTTGATATCATTGCCGAAGGCCGCGCCAAAAAGGGTGACGTTCTGTCTGTGGCCCGCCTTGCCGGTATCATGGGGGCCAAGAAGACACCGGACCTGATCCCGCTCTGCCACCCGCTGCCGGTGACCAAGGTCGCGGTGGAACTGACACTGGACCCGGACCTGCCCGGCGTGCGGGTCGAGGCCACTGTCAAAACCACCGGCCAGACCGGGGTTGAGATGGAGGCGCTCACCGCCGTCTCCACCGCCGCGCTCACCGTCTATGACATGGCCAAGGCCGTGGATAAGGCAATGCAGATCGGTGGAATCCGCGTGACTCTGAAAGATGGCGGAAAATCAGGCCGGTACGAGGCGTAAATGATACCTGTCAGCGAAGCCCGTGCGCGTCTTCTGGCGCTTGTCAGCCAGCTGGAAACCGAGGAAGTTCCGCTGGACCAGGCCGCAGGCCGGGTGCTCGCCCGTGACGTCCAGGCCCGCCGCGACCAGCCGCCGTTCTCCGCCTCCGCCATGGATGGCTACGCGGTGAACGCCGCCGAAGTTGAGCTGCACGCCATGTTCAAGGTGATCGGCGAGGCCGCAGCCGGCCACGCTTTCGCTGGCCGTGTGGGCGCAGGCCAGGCAGTGCGGATCTTCACCGGCGCCCCGGTGCCGGAAGGCGCAAGTTTCGTTGTCATTCAAGAGGATGTGACCCGCAGCGGCGACCTCATCACCATCACGGATGCGCCCGGCATCAACCACAATATCCGCCCCCGCGGCGGTGATTTCACCGATGGCCAGACCGTCAGCGCGCCGCGGCTGCTGACGCCTGCAGACGTTGCCCTGCTGGCCGCGATGAACATCCCCGCGGTCCCCGTCACACGCCGCCCGGAGGTTGCGCTGATCTCCACCGGCGACGAACTGGTGATGCCCGGGGATGCGCCCGGACCGGATCAGATCATCGCCTCCAACACCTTCGGTCTCAAGGCGATGCTGGAGGGCATTGGCGCCCGCGCCCGCATCCTTCCCATCGCCCGCGACACCGAAAGCTCCCTGCGCACCGCGTTTGAACTGGCAGAGGGCGCCGACCTGGTTGTCACCATCGGCGGCGCCTCGGTCGGCGATCACGATCTGGTAGGAAAGGTGGCGCAGGACCTCGGGATGGAGCGCAGCTTCTACAAGGTTGCCATGCGCCCCGGCAAACCGCTGATGGCCGGCCGCATGGGCAGTGCTGCAATGGTCGGCCTGCCCGGCAACCCGGTTTCCGCCATGGTCTGCGGCCACGTGTTCCTAGCGCCGGTGATCCGTACCATGCTGGGACTGCCGGCGGAGGCCGCGCAGCTGCGCACGGCCACCCTGGCGGCTGCCCTGCCGGAAAACGGCCCGCGGGAGCATTACATGCGGGCGCAGGTCGAAAACGGCCAGCTGACAGCCTTTGAAAACCAGGACAGCTCGCTCCTCACCGTGCTAGCAGAGGCCAATGCCCTCCTGGTGCGTGCACCAGATGACAGCGCCCGTGCGGCAGGCGAAGCGGTGCAATACCTCCCCGTCTGACCCCGCTTCTTCTTTGCACAAATACTCAAACCGGTGGCGGCAGCCTCCGGGCCTGTCGCTGCCATTCTTCAGATACAGCCATGTTGACACAAAACGTGAACATGCGTAGAACAAAAGAAAACCTGAGGCACGGAGGGAGCGGCGATGCTCACAAAGAAGCAACTTCAACTGCTGGAATTCATTCACAAACGCCTGCAACGCGATGGCGTGCCCCCCAGTTTTGACGAAATGAAGACCGAACTCGACCTCAGGTCGAAATCCGGCATCCACCGGCTGATCACAGCGCTGGAGGAGCGCGGCTTCATCCGCCGCCTGCCTCACCGTGCGCGTGCCATTGAAATTATCCGCCTGCCAGAAAGCCTTGGCGGCACTGGCGAACCGCAGGGGTTTGCCCCCAAGGTGATTGACGGCGGTCAGGCCAAAACCACCGCTCCTGCCCGCGCTTCGGCGGACCCGCTGCGCCAAGCGGCGGTTGAACTGCCGGTGATGGGCCGCATCGCTGCCGGTGTTCCGATTGAGGCGATCAGCCAGGTTTCTCATCAGGTCGCAGTGCCAGGGGGCATGATTGCCACAGGCGGCCAGCACTACGCGCTGGAAGTGAAGGGCGATTCCATGATTGAGGCCGGTATCAACGATGGCGACATCGTGGTGATCCGCGAAAGCGCTGCCGCCGACAACGGCGACATCGTGGTGGCGCTGGTCGAAGGCCAGGAGGCAACGCTGAAACGCTACTACCGCGAGGGGTCGATGATCGCGCTGGAGGCCGCCAACCCGGCCTATGAAACCCGCCGCTATCCCGAAGACATGGTTCAGGTCCAGGGCCGCCTGGTCGGCCTGATCCGCACCTACTGACCTCCAGCTCCACTCAGCAGCTGCCGCAGGCGGCGGATTTCCCGCCCCTCCGGCTGCCAGCCGGTCCAGGGCCGCTCGCCTGCAGCCTCCCGCGCTGTCAGGATCTCACCTTCGCGTGTCATGGCAATACTGCCGGTCTGCCGCATTACCTCCGGTGTCAGCAGCAGGCAATTGCCGTCGCCCGGCACAGTGGAAATGATTATGTCCTTTTCGTTGCAGCCGCTTACAGCCGCCAGCTTACGCTTTCCCGGCGCGTGCAGCAGACGGTAGCCCGCGCCCTGCCAGACCGGAATCCGGTCCAGCCCTTCTTCCCAGCGGGCAGCGGCAACAGGCTGAGGTGCCGGATCGCCGTCGTTCTCCAGCCAGATCCCGGCGGTGAACGCCTGCCCCTTGGCGCGCGACAGCGCACGGCCATCTGCTTCCATCACCCCGATCAGCCCGCCGGAGTCGGCAATCAGGATGTCGGGACGCCCGGATGAGGTCCAGAGAGCAAAAGCTGCTGCGGCTGGCAGCAGACCTGCCAGCCGCAACCGCCCCTGCCAGGCCACCGCAAAGACGAACCCTCCGGCCAGCAGCGGCAGCACCCAGGGCACTGGCGCCGCCACATGCGACACTGCACCGTCAAAGCCGGATACGGTACTGGCCACCATCAGGATCCAGTCCAAGCCCCATTGCATCACTGTCAGTCCGATCCACTCCAGCCCCAGCGGCGCCAGGCACAGCGCCAGCACCACAGCGGGGATCACAACCGTGCCCATCACCGGTACCGACAGAAGGTTTGCCAGCAGGCCGTAATGCGGAATGGTATTGAAATGCGCCGCCGCAAAGGGGGCCGTTGCCGCCCCGGCCACCGCGGAGGAGACAACCAGCGCCAAGACAGGCCGCAGCCAGCGCGGCCCCAGCGGCACCTGCCCGTCCCGCAGCGCGGCAAATACGGCCACCAGCGCTGCGGTGGCGGCAAAGCTCATCTGGAAACCAGGGCTCAGCAGGCTTTCCGGCCGCCTCAGCAACACGATCACCGCCGCCACCGCGACCGCGCGCAGGGTGACCGCCCGGCGGTTCAAGAGCACCGCGCCGAACATCACCGCCACCATGACAAAGGCGCGCTCTGTCGCGACATTGCCGCCCGACAGCAGCAGATACCCGGCCCCCGCGGCCAGCGCAGCAACTGCGGCCAGTTTCTTGACCGGCCAGCGCAACGCAACCCAGGGTACCATGCACATCAGAGTTCTAAGCGCTGCAAAGACAAAGCCCGTCAGCAGCCCCATATGCAGGCCTGAAATTGCCAGCAGATGCGCCAAGTTGCTCTGCCGCAGCGCGGTCAGTGTTTCCTCACCCACGCCGCTGCGGTCGCCGGCTGTCACAGCCGCGGCAAACCCGCCGGCCTCGCCCGGCAGCTGTTTTTGCAAATACTGCGCCAGCGATCTGCGCAGCTGCTCAACCGGTTTGTCATCTCCGGGGGCTTCGGCCAGCAGCACCGGCACGCGGGTATATCCCAGCCCGCCCAGCTGTTTGAACCATGCATGGCGGCGGAAGTCGAAACCGCCCGGCTCCGCCGCCCCCTGCGGCGGCAAGAGATGCGCGGTGGTCATCACCCGCGCGCCGGGCGGCGGTATGTCCGCTTGCTCCTTCAGTGAAACCCTGACCTGCGCGGGCGTATCCTCCGGCGCAACCAGATCCAGCCGCACCTGATCCAGCGTCAGCCGCAGCGCGTCCGTGGGAGAGCGGTCGACAGTCACCACCCGACCCTCAACCGGTCCGTAATAGCGGAAGTCCAGTACCGGAGCGGCCACCAGATGGGTGCGTGCAAACGCCAGGCAAATCCCCGCCGCCAGAAGCGCTGGAACCCAGCACAGAAAGGCCATAGGCCGCCGCAACAGCGCGCAAGCCCCCAGCAGCAGCGACGCACAGCCCAACGCGGTTATTGCCGCGGTGCCCGGCTCGGTTTTCAGGCTGAAATAGGCTCCGATCCCGGCACCCAGAAACACCGGCACCCAGGGAAACAGGTTGCCGCGCTGGCCTTGCAGAACGTCGCTGACTGCAGTTCCAAGCCCCATGCTTGCCCCCCGCCTTCTGGCCCGGTAGACAGGCGGAAACTCTACGCCTCACATGGTTTCCAAAAGGTAAATCCTGCACATGACCCAACCGGTTGTCACCCGCTTCGCGCCCTCTCCCACCGGCTATCTGCATATCGGCGGCGCCCGTACCGCGCTGTTCAACTGGCTCTATGCCCGCGGCCGCGGCGGCAAGTTCCTGCTGCGGGTCGAGGATACCGACCGCGAACGCTCCACGCCGGAAGCCACCGCGGCCATCCTGCAGGGCATGGAATGGCTGGGCCTGGATCACGACGGCGAGGTGATCAGCCAGTTTGAGCGCGCGGACCGCCACGCCGAAGTCGCGAAACAGCTTCTGGCCGAGGGCAAGGCCTATAAATGCTTTGCCACCCAGGAAGAAATCGCCGCCTTCCGCGATCAGGCCAAGGCAGAGGGCAAATCGACGCTCTATCGCTCTCCCTGGCGCGACGCGGATGCCGCCAGCCACCCGGACGCGCCTTATGTGATCCGCATCAAGGCGCCGCAGGACGGCGCCACCGTGATCCAGGATGAGGTGCAGGGCGACGTTACCATCCGCAACGACCAGCTGGATGACATGATTCTGCTGCGCTCCGACGGCACCCCGGTCTATATGCTGGCGGTGGTGGTCGACGACCACGACATGGGCGTGACCCATGTGATCCGCGGCGACGACCACCTGAACAACGCCGCCCGCCAGATGATGATCTACCAGGCGATGGGCTGGGACGTGCCGGTCTGGGCGCATATCCCGCTGATCCACGGCGCCGATGGCAAGAAGCTCTCCAAGCGCCACGGCGCGCTTGGCGCACAGGAATACCAGGCGATGGGCTATCCGGCTGCCGGCATGCGCAACTACTTGGCGCGTCTCGGCTGGTCACACGGCGATGACGAGTTTTTTACGGACGCGCAGGCCAAAGAGTGGTTTAATCTCGGCGGCATCGGCAAAAGCCCGGCCCGGTTCGACACCAAGAAGCTGGAGAATCTCTGCGGCCAGCACATTGCCATCGGCGATGATGCCGCACTGCGGCAGGAAATCTGCGCCTATTTGGCGGCTGCCGGGGAACCCGCCCTGACTGACGCGCAGTCACAAGGTCTCGAGCGTGCGATGTATTGCCTCAAGGACCGCGCGCGCACCTTCCCTGAACTGCTTGAAAAAGCGCATTTTATCCTTGCTTCACGGCCTCTTGACCGGGACGCGAAGGCAGAAAAGGCTCTGACTTCTGTATCCGATGGTATACTGGAAGAATTGACGCCGCAGCTGCAAAATGCTAGCTGGGTCCGTGACGATCTGGAGGCGCTTCTGAACGGATTTGCAGAAGCCTATGATACCAAGTTCGGCAAACTGGCAGGCCCCTTGCGGGCGGTGCTGGCCGGCCGGGCGGTAACGCCTTCGGTGTTCGACATGATGCTGATTCTAGGCCGCGAGGAAACCCTCGCCCGGCTCAAGGACGCAACAGGCTGACTGCGGTCTTAACGCCCGGGAAAGCCTGTTTTGATACGACAACCCCTGCGCGAAACCGCGCAGGCGCTGCCCGCATGAATGCACCCGGACCGGGCGGTATTCGTGCCTGCAACAGGAAGGGACATTTATGACCGACACACAGAAATCAGCCACGCTCACGCTGGATGGCGAAAGCTTTGAGCTGCCCATTTTCTCGCCGACGGCCGGGCCCGATGTTGTCGACATCCGCAAGCTCTACGCGCAGGCAGGTGTGTTCACCTACGACCCGGGCTTCACTTCCACCGCCAGCTGCGACAGCACCATCACCTATATTGATGGCGACAAAGGCGAGCTGCTGCACCGCGGCTACCCGATCGACCAGCTGGCGTCCAAATCGCATTACCTCGAGGTCTGCTACCTGCTGCTCTACGGTGAACTGCCGACCGCAGCCCAGCTCGAGGATTTCGAGACCCGTGTGACCCGTCACACCATGGTGCATGAGCAGATGCACAACTTCTTCCGCGGCTTCCGCCGCGATGCGCACCCGATGGCAACTCTGGTGGGTGTTGTCGGCGCAATGTCGGCCTTCTATCACGACTCGCTGGACGTGACCGACCCCTGGCAGCGCGAAGTTGCCGCCGTGCGCCTGATCGCCAAGCTGCCGACCATCGCCGCAATGGCTTACAAGTATTCGATCGGCCAGCCGTTTGTGTATCCGCGCAACGATCTGGATTACGCGGCCAACTTCCTGCACATGTGCTTCTCGGTTCCGGCCGAGGAATACCATGTGAACCCGATCCTCAGCCGGGCGATGGACCGTATCCTGACCCTGCACGCGGATCACGAGCAGAACGCCTCCACCTCCACCGTGCGCCTGGCGTCTTCCTCCGGGGCGAACCCGTTCGCCTGCATCGCAGCCGGCATCGCCTGCCTCTGGGGCCCGGCCCACGGCGGCGCCAACCAGGCCTGTCTGGAGATGCTCAAGGAAATCGGCACCGTCGACCGCATTCCGGAATACATCGCCCGCGCCAAGGACAAGAACGACCCGTTCCGCCTGATGGGCTTTGGCCACCGCGTCTACAAGAACACCGACCCGCGCGCGACCGTGCTGAAACAGTCCGCCGATGAAGTGCTGGAGCTCCTGGGCGTCGATGACAACCCGCTCTTGCAGGTCGCCAAGGAGCTGGAACAGACCGCGCTCAACGACCCCTACTTCATCGAAAAGAAGCTGTTCCCGAACGTCGACTTCTACTCCGGCATCATCCTCGAGGCGATGGGCTTCCCGACTTCGATGTTCACCCCGATCTTCGCGCTGTCGCGCACCGTCGGCTGGATCTCGCAGTGGAAGGAAATGATCGCCGATCCGCAGAACAAGATCGGCCGCCCGCGCCAGCTGTATCTGGGCGAAACCCTGCGCGACTACGTCGACATCGAACAGCGCTGAGCGCCGGTTCAAAACATTTCAAACGCCCCGCCGACTGCGGGGCGTTTTCTTTTGTGCTCACTCCGCACACGGCCGCCCCGAACGCTGCGGGACGACCCGCGGAAAGGGTGGCGATACGGGACAATAACCGGTTTCCCGCGGGACTGTTTCTTCTGAAAATTCAATATTTAAGAGTATTTGACTAAACTCACACAACCTCATACTGAACTGAGGAGTTTACTCAATTTGGCAGACCGCCCCGCGCGCGTATTTGCAGACTGCCATCTGCCAGACAGCTATGGGATTGATGACATGGAATTTTTGATCTTGCTCGGCATCGGCCTCACCATAGGCGGCGTGGCGATTGCGCTGGATGACGACGATGATGAGGTGCAGGCCTCCTCCAGTGAACCGACTGATGGGGATGACAGGCTGTCAGGCTCCACCGGCGACGACCTTATCCTGGCAGGCGAAGGCGATGACGCCGTGCTGGGCAACGAAGGCGATGATCGGCTTTTTGGCGCTGAAGGTGTGGACATTCTGCTCGGCGGCGAAGGCGATGATTTCATGCGGGGCGGTGATGCTGCTGACCTGCTGATTGACGGCGATGGCTCCGATACGCTCATGGGTGACGCCGGAGACGACGTTATCATTGCCAGCGGCTTCTTGAATGACGAGGCAACGTCCGACCTGCTAGCCAACCCTCCTGCAGGCATCACTGAATCAGAAATTCTGGAACTTCTGGAAATTGATTTCTCACAGGACACTGACACCGCTGGGGACGAGGTCTCTGGCGGAGCCGGCGACGACATCATCTATTTTGGCAGTGATGATACCGTTACAGGCGGAGGTGACGGCGACACATTCGTAACCGGCCATTGGATTGAAGAAAACGGCGGCGCAGTAATCACCGACTTCAATCCGGACGAAGACCAGATCGTCTATGGCTACGACCAGAACGAGGGTTTCCCGTCCCTGACCCTTGAAACCCGCGAAGCGGAAGACGGCAGCATGGATGCGGTGCTGCTTCACAACGGAAACGAAATCCTGACCGTTATAGGACAGGGAAATTCATTCAGCCTGTTCCAGAATATCAGCTTCGAAGCGATCTGAAAAAGGGCAGCGGATTCCGATCCGCTGCCCCTTGGCATTACAGTCAATTGACTGCCTCAGCGCCTCTTGAATTTTGCGGGCCGTTTTATACCGCAGAGGAATCGGCTGCCGGTTAGGTGACACACCCACTGCGCTCTTACTCGCGGGTAATTGTCCACATTTTCCGATTTCCGAACAACCAGGTCTTTCCATGATGATTGTCCTGAATTTGCCTGCCAAACAAGTTCACGAACCGCAAACCTAGCGTTGTCCGGCCTGTGGATACCGGCAATTTTAGACAAAGAGTTCTTAAAATGGGGGGCTACGATGATTTGGCTCGTGGCATTAGGGGCAACGATTGCTGTGGGCAGCATCATTGCCGGATCAGATGATGATGACGATGTTGTCTTCGGCACCGAAGACGGGGATGAGACCGGCGGTATGGATGCCGGCGGAACAGACAGTGGCGATCTAGGAATACCTGGTGTTGATGACGAGCCTGACACCGGAACGGACGGCGGAGATGCTGGCTCCACTGGTGACAGGGACGGCAACAGTCCGGAAGGAGACGGAGACAGCGCAGGTTCCACAGGGGATGATGCTATTGTCTACTTCGAAGGCGAAGACGATGCCTTTGACGGAACCGAAGGCAACGACACAGCCTATGGCGGTTACGGCAATGATGCTCTGAATGGCCAAAGCGGTGCTGATGGGCTGGACGGGGAGGACGGTGACGATACGCTCTCCGGTGGTGCGGGTAACGATGTGCTGCAAGGCGGTTACGGAAATGATTCCCTGTCGGGCGGCGCGGGTAACGATTTCCTGCAATCGGAATCCAATGACGATATCCTGCAGGGAGGCCGTGGCGATGATGGGCTTCATGGCGGAAATGGCGCCGACACGCTGACAGGCGGCGATGGCAACGACCTGCTGAATGGCGCTTCGCTGGAAATTCCTGATCAATTGCTTGAGGACTGGCTCGCGGACTTTGAGGCCGGGCAGGAACCAAACAGCTTTGGCGGAAACGGTGATGCTATTGTCGATGACTTCATCGGCGACAGCTTGGACGGCGGCAGCGGTCAGGACACACTAATCGGCAGCGCCTTTGACACGCTGACCGGCGGTGAGGATGCTGATGTGTTCGTGACCGGCGACTGGAACACCAGTTTCTTCACGTCACTGGTGACCGATTTCAACACTGCCGAGGACATGATCGTCTACCGCTATGACGAAACCGGCAGCGAACCGGTCATGACGATGGAGACCGTGGCCAATGACGACGGCACCATGGATGTCCGGATCCTTGCTGATGGTCTAGCAGTCATGGACCTGCAGGACGTTGCATCAGATTTTGATCTGGCAACCCATGTGACGCTTGTTGCAGCGCCAATGGCTGCTCCGCCGGCCTGACAACGAAAATCCGCCGCGCTGCTTTGGCAGGGCGGCGGTCGATAACAGGCTTCGCCGACTCAGCGTCCCTCGAATTTCGCGGGGCGCTTTTCCATGAAGGCGGTGACCCCTTCCAGGAAATCCCGCGTCTTGCCGCACTGCCCCTGAAGATGCGCTTCCTCCGACAGCTGCTCTGCCAGGGTGCGGGTATAGCTGTCACGCAGGGCGGTTTTGGTTGCCGCCAGCGCCTTGGTCGGGCCTTCGGCCAGATAGGCCACCCGCGCGCGCCAGTGGGCGTCGAATTCCGCGTCCGGCACGGCTTCCCAGATCATGCCCCAGTCGCTGGCCTGCTGCGCGCTGATGCGGTCGGCAAACAGCGCCGCACCCGTCGCCTTGGCCAGGCCGATCTGGCGCGGCAGGAACCAGGTGCCGCCGGCATCGGGGATCAGTCCGATCTTGGTGAAGGCCTGCATGAAGAACGCGCTTTCGCAGGCAATCACCACATCCGCCGCCAGCGCCAGGTTGGCCCCTGCCCCGGCTGCTGCACCGTTGACTGCGGCCACTACCGGAACCGGGCAATCATAGATCGCCTGCAGCATCGGAAGGTATTCATCCCGCAGGGTGCGCTCCAGATCCAGCGCGCCGCCGGTGCTGCCTGCATCGCTCAGGTCCTGGCCGGAGCAAAACGCATCGCCCGCGCCCGTCAGCACCACGGCCCGTGCCTCAGCTGCGGCCAGCCGCATCGCATGGGTGATTTCCGACCGCATCCGGCTGGTCAGCGCATTCTTGCGCGCCTCCCGGTTCAGCGTGATCACCGCCAGCCCGTCCTGCAGTGAAAACAGGATTTCTTTGTATTCCATCGGAGTGCCCCATCTAACAATAGCCTTGGGCCGCGCGATCTGTCCGCCTGCGCAGCCGGTTGGCAGGCATGGTGACGCAAAGCGCGCGGGCCGGAAAGACAGACCCGGCGTCAATCCTCCAGGATTTTCTTGAGCCGTTCCTGCTCTTCCGCGCTCAGGGATTGCTCTGCCGCCTTTGGCGTGCGCGCCCGGCCGCGGACATAGAAGATCCCGATCACCAGCGCTGCCAGCAGCATCAATGGACCCGCAGCCCAAAGCAGGAGGTTGGCGCCCTGCGCCGTGGGATTCAGCAGCACATACTCGCCATAGCGGTCGACGATGAAATCCATCGCCTCCCGGTCGCTGTCCCCGGCCACCAGCCGCTCGCGCAGCAGGACCCGCAGGTCGCGGGCCAGGTCGGCATTGGAGTCATCAATGCTCTCATTGCGGCAGACCAGGCAGCGCAGATCTTCGGACAGCTCGCGGGCCCGGGCCTCCAGCGCCGGGTCCTCCAGCACCTCATCCGGCTCCACCGCCAGCACCGGGGCCGGAACGAAGAATGCAACAGCCACCAGCGCCGCCAGGGCAAGGATCAGGAAACGCATCTGTTTCATTCCGCTGGCACTCCTGCAGAGGGTGTCTTGCGCGCGCCCGCGGCAACGCGGAAACGCCGGTCGCTGAGGCTGAGGAGCCCGCCAAGCGACATCAGGATGCAGCCTGCCCAGATCCAGTTGGCAAAGGGCTTGATATAGGTCCGCATGGTCCAGCTGCCGTCCGCCTGCTGATCCCCCAGCACCACATAGAGGTCACGGGTCACGCGGTAATCAATCGCCGCCTCGGTGGTGGGCATCTTGGCAACCGGGTAGTCGCGTTTTTCCGGGAACATGACCGCCTCGGGGCGGCCGTTGCGGGTGACTTCGACGCGGCCTTTGGTGGTGAAATAATTCGGCCCCTGCTCGCGGCTGACATCCGTCAGAACCAGAGTAAAGGCGCCAACCTCAAACGGCTCGCCAATACGTGCCACGCGGATGTCCTCCTGCTCCCAGGCGGTCAGGCCAGCGATGGCAAAAATGGTGATGCCGAGGCCTCCATGGGCCACGGCCTTGCCCCAGTCCGCCCGCGGCAGCCGCAGCATCCGGCCGATGCGGTTCGCCTTGCCGCTGCGCAGCCACAGGTCGGCCAGCGCGCCAAAGACCATCCAGGAGCCCAGGAACAGTCCCACCGGCCCCAGCGCCGATTTGCCGGTCTGCATCGCCCAGGCCAAGACGCCCAGCGATACCGCCAGCACGAAAACATAGCGCAGCTGCCAGGCCACCTTGCCGATCCTGCCGCGTTTCCACGGCAGCATGGCGCCAATCGGCATGATCAGCCCCAGCACCACCATGAACGGCGTGAAGGCGGAATTGAAGAACGGCGGGCCGACGCTCAGCTTGCGGGCAAAGACCATCTCCGCGATGATCGGCCAGACGGTGCCGAAAAACACGACAAAGCAACTGACGGCCAGCAGGATATTGTTGGCGACCAGCGCGGTTTCGCGGCTGACGGTGCCAAACAGGCCCTTGGCCTCCATCGCCTGGGCGCGTGCGGCAAACAGCGTCAGCGCGCCGCCGGTGAAGAAGGCCAGGATGAACAGGATGAACACGCCGCGCTCCGGGTCGTTGGCAAAGGCATGTACACTGGTGATGATGCCGGAGCGCACAATGAAGGTGCCGATCAGCGAGAATCCGAAGGCGAGGATAGCCAAGAGGATGGTCCAGCTTTTCAGGGCCTCGCGCTTCTCCACCACGATGGCAGAGTGCAGCAGAGCGGCAGCCAGCAGCCAGGGCATGAAGGAGGCGTTTTCAACCGGGTCCCAGAACCAGAAACCGCCCCAGCCAAGCTCGTAGTAGGCCCACCAGGACCCCAGCGCGATGCCGATGGTCAGGAACACCCAGGCCGCCAGCGTCCAGGGCCGCACCCAGCGGCCCCAGGCGGCATCAATCCGGCCTTCGATCAAAGCGGCCACGGCAAAGGAGAACGCCATGCTGAGGCCCACATAGCCGAGGTAGAGGAATGGCGGGTGGAAGGCGAGGCCCGGGTCCTGCAGCAGCGGGTTCAGGTCCTGGCCGTCGAACGGCGGCACCGTCAGCCGCAGGAACGGGTTGGAGGTGAACAGTATGAAGGCAAAGAAGGCCACGCCAATCGCGGCCTGAACCGACAGCACGCGGGCTTTCAAGGTGGGCGGCAGCCCGCCGCCAAAGACGGAGGCCATGGCGCCGAATAGGCTGACGATCAGCACCCACAACAGCATCGAACCCTCGTGGTTGCCCCAGGTGCCGGAGATTTTATAGAGCATCGGCTTGGCCGAATGGCTGTTCAGCGTCACCAGCTTCAGCGAGAAGTCCGAGGTGATGAAGGCCCACATCAGCGCGCCGAAAGAGAACGCGGTGAACAGGAACTGCGCCTGTGCTGCGGGCTCTGCCACGGCCATCCAGCCGGGCCAGCGTTTATGGGCGCCGATCAAGGGGATAACGGCCTGCACAATGGCAATCATGAAGGCGAGAATTAGGGCGAAATGTCCGAGTTCTGTGATCATGTGCCGGTCTGTCCATGCATGGTCTTCAGGGATGGGTTTCCTATACGCCTGTCTGCCGGGAGGGCCAATGGCAAACGCCGCGCCACGCCGCCGCAGAAGGCAAATTGTGATCAGCCGCGGCTGGTTTTCCAGGCCCTCAGGGCCGGGTTGACCTCCGTTTCGGTGGCATCCAGCCGGGCGGCGGCATCGGTGCCGGTTGCCGCGGCAGCCGGTGAGTCTGCCCGCAAACCTTCAAGTGCCTTGATGTTGCGGGCCACCTGCGGCGCCCTTGCCATGCTGGCGGCCAGCCCCTGCTGGAATTCCTGGCTTTTCATCTGATGGCGCGCTCCGAAGTAGAAGGAGACGATGACCCCCAGCAGCCACCACAAGGGTTCCGGCACCAGCGCCAGCCCTTGCATTCTTGCAGCAAACCAGACCGGATCTGTCAGAGCCGCCCCCATCAGCGCAAGGGTTCCAAGCGCCAGCAAAGGCCGGGGCAGCCGGTTCACACCGTCCATGAAGCGGTCGAACCGGCTCTTGCCGCCATATTGAAACTCCGCCGCCAATTGCTCCAGCGCGGCGCCCTGCATTGCGTACGCCCGTTCTGCACCGGCTTCGGCGTTTTCCCGGAAAACTTCAACAGTTTCCCGCAACACGTTGCGCTGGCTTCCGAAAATCAATCCCAGAATATCTGTGATCAGCCCCATTCTGCCGTCCTCCGCTGAAATGCTTGCCGGCTCAGGTGGTACTGGGCAGAGATGAATTCCTCCGCCCGTTTGATCCAGCCGCCTTTGGTGCCGTCACGGGCGCGGGCGAACTTGCGGCTGGCCGCGCGGCGGTCAGCAAGGCGGAAATAGTAATTGCGGCGCGCTATGCCATAGGCGTCGCGCAGGGCGTCCGCGTCAACCAATGCCGCCTGCTCGGCCGCCGATGCCGTCTCCGGGCCGATGGCGCCGTCCACAACCACGCCAAATCCCATTTCATTCAACAGCCGCTGCAGGATGCGCACCGCATTGCTGCCTGCATTCACATACATGTCGAAGACAGTCGCCTGCAGGCAGGCTGGCAAGCTGGCGATGCGGGGCGCCTCGTAATAATGGCGGACGAAAATCTCCACCGCCTGCGCCCGGCTGAGCGCCTGCACATCCGCAACTCCCACCCGCCCGTCGCCGGTCAGGTCCAGCCCCAGCCGCCGCATCGTGCCGATGGTCACACCGTATTTGGTTGCGCCGCCCGGGTCAGCCGGGTCATTCACAAAGCCGCCTTCGCGCGCCACGATCTGTTCTGCAATCTCAGTCACTGTCAGCATGTCACCTCACCACTTTCCGGTTCGAGCAATACTGCCGCACAGGACCTAAGAACCCCTGACACCACCGTACGCAGGGTACGCAACACCCCTGCAGAGCGCTGCCGCGCCGTGCATCGCGCGGCGCCCGGCCCAACGCAAAACGCCCCCCGTAAGGGAGGCGTTCTTGGGGCGGGAGCGCTCTGCTTCCATGACCGGGCTTAGGTTTCGGGCTCCTGATAAACCCCTTGTTCCTTCAGCGCGTCCATGACCTCCTTGGGCATGTAGGTCTCGTCATGTTTCGCCAGGATTTCAGTGGCTTCGAACACGCCATTGACGTAGCTGCCGGTGCCGACCATGCCCTGGTTCTCCTCGAATAAATCGGGCAGCACGCCGGTATAGGCGACGGGCACCGTAGCGCCGCCGTCGGTCACGTCGAAGCGCACGGTCATGCCCTGGCCGCGCTGCAAAGAGCCTGCGGCCACCAGCCCGCCGATGCGGAACACCTCGGAGGGTTTCGGCGGTTCCTCCGCCACCTGGCTGGGCGAACGGAAATAGTTGATCCCGTCCTGCAGGGCATAGCCGATCAGGACGGTGGCAACGATCAGGGCCACCGCGGCAATGGCGATGACCTGGATACGGCGCTGTTTCTTCAGGTTCTTCATGGTGTCCTCAATTCAAGCCCAAGCCAGCGCCGCTCCCGGATCAGGGGAACAGCGGCGCCATCATCAGGCCTTCGGTCTCTTCCTCACCTAACATCAGGTTGGCGTTCTGCAAGGCCTGGCCGCTGCTTCCTTTTGTCAGGTTATCCAGTGCTGCGATGACGATGGCGCGGCCTTCGATCCGGTCCTGCGTCACGCCGATATGGCAGAAGTTGGAGCCGCGCACGTGGTGGGTGCTTGGCGCCTCGCCAAAGGGCAGCAGTTCGATGAAGGGTTCATCGGCGTAAGCCTTGGCAAAGGTCTCATGGATCGCCTTGGCGTCGCCCTTCACATAGACGGTCGCCAGGATGCCGCGGTTCACCGGCAGCAGGTGCGGGGTGAACTGCACCTTGACCGGACGGCCTGCGATTTTGCTGAACTCCTGGTCGAACTCGCCCAGGTGCCGGTGGGTGCCGCCGATGGCATAGGCGTGGTAGCCCTCGCTCAGCTCTGCGTGCAGCAGGTTTTCCTTGAGCGAGCGGCCAGCGCCGGAGACGGCGCATTTCAGGTCCAGAATGATGTCGTCCAGATCAATAACACCCGCCGCGATCAGCGGCCGCAGAGCGAACTGGCCGGTGGCGGCGTTGCACCCCGTTCCGGCCACCAGACGGGCGGATTTGATCTCTTCCCGGTAGAACTCGGTCAGGCCGTAGACTGCTTCTTCCTGCTGCTCCAGCGCGGCGTGGGGGTTGCCGTACCATTTCTCATACTCCGCCGGGTCGCGCAGCCGGAAGTCTGCCGACAGGTCAACGATCTTCAGGCTCTTGGGCAGGCCTGCGATCACTTCCTGGCTGGTTTTATGCGGCAGCGCGCAGAAGCAGAGGTCGATGCCCGCAAAGTCGATCTCGTCGATCTTGCACAGCACCGGCAGCTCCATATGGCGCAGGTGCGGGAACACTTCGGCCATAGTCATGCCGGCCTTGCGGTCGGCAGACAGCGCCGCGATGTCGATGTTCGGGTGCTGGGCAATCAGCCGCACGAGTTCGGCGCCGGTGTAGCCGGAAGCGCCAAGGATAGCCACTTTATGGGTCATGTCAGACCTCGTCTTTCGATGTGATATGCCGGTTCCGCAGCCATCTGCGGAGAGAAATAGGGAAAACTGCGCCCGCGCACTTTGACCTGGAACAAGGTTCCAGGGCGTTTGCGGTCAGGCCGCCTGAAAGGAGATTTCCCGTCGGAGAAACTGGGTCGCGCGGTCGCTGACACGTCGGGGCTCACCGGTGGTGAAGAACCCGCCCGCACCGTTGCCGTACATGTTCGGGTGGCGGGTCAGATAGTCCGACAGGCTGTCGGCCACCAGGTTGCCTTGGCTGAAGACCTTGACGTCCGGACCCAGTGCTTCCTGAAAAGTCTTCTCCATCAGCGGGTAATGGGTGCAGCCGAGGATCGCGGCCTGCGGGTGCGGCATCTTGCGCTTCAGCGCATCGACGTGGGAGCGCACCAGCGCCTCGGCCAGGATCATGTCGCCGTCCTCGATCGCATCGACAACACCGCCGCAGGCCTGCGCCTCGACGTCGACACCGATGGCGCGGAAGGCCAGTTCCCGCTGAAAGGCGCGGCTGGCAACGGTGGCGGGTGTGGCAAACAGCGCCACGTGTTTCACCTCCACCTCGCGCGGCGGCGAGTTGTCACCCCACTGCCGCTCGGTCAGCGCCTCAATCAGCGGCACAAAGACGCCCAGCACCCGCTTGCCCTGGGGCAGGCCGCCCTCCTGCATCCGGCGCAGGGCGGCGGCAGAGGCGGTGTTGCAGGCGAGGATCACCAGATCGCAGCCCTTGTCCCACATGTCGGCCACGGCGGCTTTGGTCAGCTGATACACATCCTCAGCATCGCGCACGCCATAGGGTGCGCGGGCGTTGTCGCCGTAGTAAAGGAAATCCACATCCGGCAGGCGCTTTTGCGCCGCGTCCAGGACGGTCAGCCCGCCCAGGCCTGAATCAAAGATGCCTACAGCCATGTCGCCTTCTCACGCGCGGTGTTTCTCTTCGAACTCAAACCCGTACGCATAGGATTTGAGAGGTTCTGGAGAAAGCTCATACGTCGCTTTGCGCAAGAAATCCATAAGGGCTTTTGTATCACCTGCCAAAGGCGCCAGAACGTCGCGGCCAATTGGTTCACCGATCACCACACGGACAGGTGTGCCGACCCGCTTGCGGAACTCCTGGATCAACAGCCCCATGCGCAGGGTTGCGTGCAGATGGCTGGCGATCTGGAACAGGCGCGAGGTGTGGCCGTCAAAGTACACCGGAACCACCACCGCCTCCGACTTGGCGATCATCCGGGCCGTGAATCCGCGCCAGCCCGGGTCCATCGGATGGCCCATAGGACGCGCCGCGGTGGAGACGGTGCCGCCTGGGAAGATGCCGATGGCGCCGCCCTGCCCCAGATAGCTGAGCGCCTCCTTGCGGGTTTGCAGGTTGGTTTGCATTGCTTCCCGGGTCTCGGCAAAGTCCACCGGCAGGATCACCTTGTTCAGATCCTCCGCCTTGCGGAAAACGTGATTGGCGAGAATGCGGAAATCGCCGCGGGTCTGGGCCAGGATATGCCCCATCATCAGCCCGTCGAGAATGCCGTAGGGGTGGTTGGCTATCAGGATCACCGGCTTGTCTTGCGGGATGTTCGCCAGCGCGCCGCCAGCGATATCCAGCGTCAGCCCGTAGCGTTCGGCCATGACGGTCCAGAAATCCCGTCCCGCGGCGACCTCCTGCTCATAGCCTGCAGCGCGGCGGATCAGGTTCAGCCGGCCGGTGGAGTTCTCCATCAGCCGGATGACCGCGCGGCCCGCGCGGGTAGACGCCGAATGGGCATAGGAAATGTCACGGGCGATATGGCGCTGCGCCTGCATCTGGGCGGGTCTCCGTCTGGTGATACCGGCCAGATAAGACCGGCAGCGCTCTATGCAACAGGTCTGTGACAGGGATGTGACGCTTTGCAGCAAACCGCTGGCCGGGGCTGATACCGGGTCAGGCTGCGGCTTCCCGGTTGCTGCCCATTAGAGGCAGGCCCTCCAACCCGGCGCCGCGCCACAGCACATATGTCAGGATCGGCTCTGCGCCCGTGTTCATCGCATGCGGCTGCCAGCCGCTGTGCAGGCGTGTATCGCCAGCGCCCAGCCAGCTCTCGTTCTCTTCTGTCAGGAACTGCGCGCCGCCGCCCAGAACCACATACAGCTCCTCTGCCTCGTGGCTGTGCCAGTCGTAATTCAGCCCGGCGCCCCAATAGGCGATATAGCCGCGCAGCTGGGTGCTGCGGAAATGGCCGGTTGGTCCGAACAGCTCGAAATAGCCGTAGTTCTGCAGGAAATGCGCGCCGACTTCTTCCTCGGTGTAGGTTTGGGTCCAATGCGCTTGGGAGGCCGAGTTGCGCAGAGCATTGATCAGCGGCTGGGTCGCGGCAGTGCAAGGCTGCTCGAACCCGGCCACCTGATCCAGCGCGGGCATTGCTGCGGGCGCAAGCGCGGCCGGCTGCAAATCACCGGGCCAGGGCGCAAATTCGCGCAGAGCAGGCAGTCGGCTGTGCAGTTCGCGGGCGGCCTGCAGGGCCTGAGAGAGGGACATCGGGCGGCTCCTTTCCGGTGCAGCAGAAACATGCAATCCGGGCCGAGCCTAGCGGCGGCGCGTCAAGCCGCGCGCTGCATTTGCAGGAAAATTGGCCAAAAGCGACCGCCGCAGCAAAAATTTTCAAGCGGACCGGTCCCAAAAGGCGGAACGGCAAACGCCGCGCGTCAGCGCGGCGCCGGGCCCAACTGTCTTGGGCCTTTCTTCGAAAGGATCAAGGCGGGCGGGTGTGCCCCGCCCTGCCCCGGTATTATTCTGCCGCCTGTTTCAGCGGCACGCCGCCCTGGCGCAGCGCGGCCAGCAGCTCCTCGCGGCGCTTGGCAGCCTTCTGCTCGTTCGCCATCTTCACCGGGCCGAAACCACGGATCTGCAGGGGCAGTTCGGCCAGCGCCATGAGCGGCTCCATGATTTCAGGCGCAGCCTTGGGCAGCCATTCCTTCATGTCAGCTTCATACTGCTTGATCAGCGCCCGCTCCATCTTGCGCTCTTCGGTGTAGCCGAAGACGTCCAGCGGTGTGCCGCGCAAGCCCTTCAGCTTGGCCAGCAGGCGGAACCCGCGTTCCATGCCGGCGCCGAACTTGCGCTTTTTCGGGCGTCCGTTGGGATCGGTGCCGCCCAGCATCGGCGGGGCCAGGTGATAGGAGAGCTTGATGTCGCCCTCGAACGCCTCTTCCGCCTTGGCACGGCTGTCGAGCAGCAGGCGGGCCACCTCGTATTCGTCTTTGTACGACAACAGCTTGTGATAGCCCTTCGCCACCGCTTCTTTCAGCGCGGGGTCGCTGATGCCGTCCAGCAGCCTGCCGTAGCGCTTGGCCAGGCCCTTGCCCTGGTAGGCCACCAGATGATCGGCGCGGAAAGCGATCTTCTCATCCAATGTCTTGGGCTTGTCCACCACCTTGGGCTCAATCAGCCTGGCGGCTTCCTGCGGGTGCAGCACCGCCCAGCGGCCGATGTCGAAAGCGCGCTTGTTGCGGTCCACCGCGGCGCCGTTCATCTCGATCGCCTGTGCGATGGCTTCAAAGCTGACGGGGATCAGCCCCTTCTGCCAGGCGCCGCCGAACACCATCATGTTCGAGAAAATCGAGTCGCCCATGGTCACGCGGGCCAGCTCGGACGCATCAAACAGGTCCAGCTGGTCGCGCAGGCGCGCCTGCAGGGCCAGTTCCAGACGGTCGGAGGGCACCTTGAACTCAGTGTTCTTGGTGAACTCGCCGGTGATAATCTCATGGCTGTTCACCACCGCGCCGGTCTTGCCGGTGGTGGTCAGGCCCAGGGTCTTGGCGCCGGCGCTTACCACCAGGTCGCCGCCGATAAGCGCGTGCGCCTCGCCGGTGGCAACACGGATGGCGGAGATGTCCTCGGGGTTGTTGGCAATCCGGCAGTGGATGTGCACCGCGCCGCCCTTCTGGGCGAGGCCGGCCATTTCCATCAGGCCTGCGCCCTTGCCGTCGATCTGCGCCGCCTGCGCCAGCACCGCTCCGATGGTCACAACGCCGGTGCCGCCGACGCCGGTTATCACCACGTTATGGGTGCCGTCGATTGCAGGCAGCTCCGGTTTCGGCAGGTCCGGCAGGTCGAGGCCCGCGGTTGCTTCCTTGCGGATCTTGGCGCCTTCGACGGTCACGAAGGACGGGCAGAAGCCGTTCAGGCAAGAGAAGTCCTTGTTGCAGGACGACTGGTCAATGGCGCGCTTGCGCCCCAGCTCGGTGTCCTTGGGCACGATGGAAACGCAGTTCGACTGCACCCCGCAATCACCGCAGCCTTCGCAAACGTCGGAGTTGATGAACACCCGCTGGTCCGGGTCCGGGAACTGCCCCCGCTTGCGGCGGCGGCGTTTTTCGGCGGCGCAGGTCTGGATGTAGATGATGGCGGAGACGCCCTCAACCTGTTCGAACTCGCGCTGGATTTTCATCATCTCGGCGCGTTCATGCATCCGCATGCCAGCCGGGAACAGCGCAGCGTCCACGTCCTCCTTCTCGTCATAGACCACGGCTATGGTCTTGACGCCCATCGCCTTCAGCTCATGCGCGATCTGCTGGGCAGTGAGGCCGCCCTCGGCCTGCTGGCCGCCGGTCATCGCCACCGCGTCATTGTACAGGATCTTGTAGGTGATGTTGGTGCCTTCGGCGAGTGCTGCGCGGATCGCCTGCACACCGGAGTGGTTGTAGGTGCCGTCGCCCAAGTTCTGGAACACATGTTTGCGGGTGGAGAACGGGGCCTCGCCGACCCAGTTGACGCCTTCGCCGCCCATATGGGTGAAACCGGTGGTTTCGCGGTCCATCCACTGCACCATGAAGTGACAGCCGATGCCGGCATAGGCGCGGGAGCCGTCGGGCAGCTTGGTTGAGCTGTTATGCGGGCAGCCGGAGCAGAAATAGGGCAGACGGGTGGCGATTTCCTCGGCGTTGTCGGCGCGGCGCGCCTCTGCCAGCGCTTCCATCCCGGCCTTGATTGCCTCGGTCTCGCGGCCTTCCTCGATCAGGATGCCGCCCAGTTTCTCGGCGATCATGATCGGGTCGAGGGCGTATTTGGTCGGGAACAGCTCCTCGCGGTGCATGCCGCCGGCGCCGCCCTTGTACCAGCCGTAAACCCGGCGGCCGCGGCGGTTGTCAAAGATCGCTTCCTTGATCTGGATTTCGATCAGCTTGCGCTTTTCCTCGACCACGACGATCAGATCGAGGCCCTCGGCCCAGTCGTTGAAGCCCTTCATATCCATCGGCCAGGTCTGGCCCACCTTGTAGGTGGTGATGCCCAGCCGTTCGGCCATGTTTTCGTCGATGTTCAAGAGCTTCAGCGCATGCACCAGGTCGAGCCAGTTCTTGCCCGCGGCGACAAAGCCGATCTTGGCGCCGGGTTTGCCCCACATGCGCTTGTCCATTTTGTTGGCATGGCTGAATGCCTCTGCCGCAAAACGCTTGTAATCGATGATGCGGTTTTCCTGGCGGAAACGGTCGTCATCCAGGCGGATGTTGAGGCCGTCGGCCGGCATGTCAAATTCCGGGGTGACGATTTCCATCCGTTCCGGGCGGGCGTCAACAACCGAGGTGACCTCAATGGTATCCTTCATAGTCTTGAGGCCGGTCCAGAGGCCGGAGAACCGGCTGAGCGCGTAGCCGTAGATACCGTAATCCAGGATTTCCTGCACGCCGGCCGGGCTGACGATCGGCAGGTAGCAGTCCAAGAGCGACCATTCCGACTGGTGCAGCACGGTGGAGCTTTCGCCGGTGTGGTCGTCGCCCATCGCCAGCAGAACGCCGCCGTATTTGGAGGAGCCGGCCATATTGGCGTGCCGGATCGCGTCGCCGGAGCGGTCAACGCCCGGACCCTTGCCGTACCAGAGGCCGAAGACGCCGTCGTATTTGCCTTCGCCGCGCACCTCTGCCTGCTGCGCGCCCCAGAGCGCGGTGACAGCCAGGTCCTCGTTCAGACCGAACTGAAAGGTGACATCCGCCTCTTTCAGCTGCTTTTCGGCGCGGGACATCTGCAGGTCAACGGCCCCCAGGGGCGAACCGCGGTAACCGGTGACAAGCCCGGCGGTGTTGAGACCTGCAGCCTTGTCGCGGTGCTTCTGCATCAGCATCAGGCGAACCAGCGCCTGGGTGCCGTTCAGCAGTACCGGGGATTTGGTCAGATCGTATTTGTCGTTCAGCGTGATTTTTGGCGTGCTCATCGTGGCCTCCTCAACCGGGATTAGCTTGCACTTTCTGCCGGGAAGAATAGGTCATAAATGCTGACCTGAATAGCCGCATTTTTTTCGTTTTTGCTCGCTTGCGCTGGGGAAACTGATACATAACTAAGATTTCATACAGTCGGCCCCGAACGGACAGAAAGTAACACATATGGATTGGGACAAGCTCAGAATATTTCACGCAGTGGCCGATGCGGGCAGCCTGACCCATGCGGGCGACAAGCTGAATCTGTCGCAATCGGCGGTCAGCCGCCAGATCCGGGCGCTGGAGGAGAGCCTCAATGCGACGCTTTTCCACCGTCATGCGCGCGGACTGATTCTCACCGAGCAGGGCGAGCTGCTGTTTGACGCCACACAATCCATGTCCGCGCGGCTGGAGGCGGCCTCTGCCCGCATCCGCGACAGTGAAGAGGAAGTGTTCGGGGAACTCAGGGTCACCACCACTGTGGGGTTCGGAACCCTGTGGCTGGCGCCGCGGCTGACAAAGCTCTACGAACAGTATCCCAACCTCAAGATTGACTTGATGCTGGAGGAACGGGTGCTGGACCTGCCGATGCGCGAGGCTGATGTGGCGATCCGCATGAAGGAGCCGAGCCAGGCCGATCTGGTGCGCAAGCGTCTGATGACAGTGCGGATGGGGCTCTATGCCACTCCGTCCTACCTGGAGAAGCACGGCGAGTTGGAAACTTCTGCAGATATTTCCAATCACCGGCTGATCTGCCAGAACCAGCACTCTGCCCAGGTTGGGTCTGCAGCTGTTCTCAGCAAGAAGCTGATGGCGATGGACCCTGGCTCGCTGCTGACTGTGAATAACTATTTTGGCGTTATGCAAGGGGTTCTGCACAATCTTGGGATCGGCATTCTGCCTGATTATGTGACGGAAGAATTCCCCCATCTGGTCGAGGTGCTGCCAGAAGAGACCCAGAACGAGGTTCCGGTTTACCTCGCCTATCCGGAGGAACTGCGTCATTCCCAGCGTGTCGGCGCCTTCCGCGATTTCGTGCAAAGTGAAATCATGGCCCACCGCAAACATATGAAAGAACTGGGCAAGCTCTGAAGTCCGCAGCCGCCGTGCCAGCCGGAAAATTCCGCCGTTCCGCGGCGGGTTATTTATTCTGCAGGGCAAAACGCCGCCAACCGCTGCGCCAGCCATGCAAAAACCGCATAGCAGCATTGACGCTGATTTGGCGTTAATCCCCTTGAAGGGTAGGCGTCATCACCCTAAATGAAACTCATGAAGGCGGCGGCTTCGCCCCCCTTCATACCTCCCTGTTGGACTTCGGCCGAGCTTAGTGCTCGGCCTTTTTTTTGGCCTAACGTCACCCCGCAGCCAGCTGCCGTGGATTAACATCCTGCAACAAAAACCCTTTTTTCTTTGACCTGAATACAACTCATCGGTTCAACTGAGCCAGAGGTTACCCGCACCCGGCCCGAATTTCTGGCACAGGAGGTTCCGATGATGTTTTATTTTCAGCACTTCGCCCGCATTTTGAGCGTTTTTTTGACAGTTCTGGTTCTTGGAACAGTCCTGCAAGCGCCAGCCATTGCTCAGACCAGCGAGGCGCCTGCCCTGCCCGATCCGCTGACGGAGGACGCCGTACATGAGATGGTCGCCCGGATGTCCGACGATCAGGTGCGGGCGCTGCTGCTTGAAAGGCTGGATGCCGTGGCGGCCCGGCAGCAGGCCGAAGCCCCGCCCCCGACCCTGACCGGGCGGGTGGTGCAGCTGTGGACAGCCTTTACGCTGCCGGTCACGGATGCGGTGCGGAAACTGCCGGTCCTGCCGGAGGGCCAGTCGCGCGCAGTTGGCAATTTTGTGCAAAAGCACGGCGGCCTGGGCGGCGTGCTGAAGATGCTGGGGCTGATTGCCCTGACACTCGCCATCGGCCTGGCCGCGGAGTTTGCGGTTCGCAAGCTGATCGCGCGCTGGCGCAACCTTGAAGCCGTCAGCGGCGATGCGGATACATTGGCAGGCGCGCTGAGCTTTCTGGGCCGGCGGTTCCTGCGTGAGATGATCGGCCTGGTGGTGTTCTATATCGTGATCCGCACGGTGGGCCGGGCGCTGCTCGATGCGCAGATGCTGCAGTTTGCAGCACCGATGGTCACCTATCTGATCTGGATGCCGCGCGTTGGGGCAGCCGTGTCCCGTTTCATCATGGCTCCGGAACGTCCGGACCGGCGGCTGGTCAACGCCAGCGACCGCTGGGCCGATTTCCTGTACCTGCACACCATTGGCCTGGTTTTTCTGGCCGGTCTTACGATCTTTTCCGTTGGGTTCAACACGGCCAACGGGGTTCCGCCTGAATCGATCCGCCTGGCCTATTGGCTGGATACCCTGGTCTATGTCTACATCATCTGGATTGCCTGGACCGCGCGCGAGGGCCTCACCGACATGATGCGCGGCACGGACCCGGACCGCACCCGCTATGACGAGGTTGCGGCGCATTACTACCCGTTCTTCGCCATGGCAGTGGCGGCGCTGACCTGGGTCGCCGTCGGCACCTTGGTTGGGCTTGGCAAAGTGGCGCAGCTGATCCACGGCGCCCATTACGTCACCATGTTTTGGCTGCTGGCCGCGCCGGCGCTGGACACCGCCATCCGCGGGCTGGTCAAGCATCTGGTGCCGCCGATGTCCGGCGAGGGCCATCTGGCCGAAGCCGCCTATATCTCCACCAAGCGCAGCTATATCCGGATCGGCCGGGTGCTGGTCGCGGGTATCGTGCTGATGATCATCTCCAATGCCTGGGATGTGGACCTGATGGCCATTGCCTCTGGTGCGGAAGGCATCGCCGGCAACATCATCGGCTGCCTGATGACCATTGCGGTGGGCTATGTGGTTTATGAGGGCGTGTCGCTGTGGATCAACCGTCGGCTCGCCAAGGAGCAGACCTCCGGCGAGGAGGCAGAGGTCGGCGGCGAAGGCGGCGGCGCGGGCGGCTCGCGGCTGGCGACGGTGCTGCCGCTGTTGCTGGTCACCGCGCAGATCGCCATTACGGTGATCTTTGGCCTGCTTGCGGTTGGGGCGCTGGGCATCGACATCACGCCGCTGCTGGCCGGCGCCGGGATTCTGGGCCTCGCCATCGGCTTTGGCGCGCAGAAGCTGGTGTCGGATGTGGTGTCCGGCATCTTCTTCCTGATCGATGATGCCTTCCGCGTTGGCGAATATGTCGAGGTCGAAGGCACCCGCGGCACGGTGGAGAAGATCTCGATCCGCTCGATGCAGCTGCGCCATCACCGCGGTCCGATCAACACCATCCCTTATGGCGAGATCCCCAAGCTGACCAACTACAGCCGCGACTGGGTGATCATGAAGCTGCGCTTCACGGTGCCGTTTGATACCGATCCCAACAAGGTCAAGAAGATCTTCAAGAAGATCGGCGCCTCGATGCTGGAGGATGAACTGTACAAGGACGACTTCCTGCAGCCGTTCAAAAGCCAGGGTGTGTTTGATTTCGACGACGTCGGCATGATCATGCGCGGCAAGTTCATGGCCAAGCCGGGCACCCAGTTCACCATCCGCAAGGAGATCTACAACCGGGTCAAGGCAGCCTTTGCTGAAAACGGCATCGACTTTGCCCGCCGCGAAGTCCGGGTCGCGATCCCGGGGCTGGAGGATACGGATCAGTTGAACGACTCCGAAAAGGCCGCTGTGGCTGCTGCCGCGGGCAGTGCAGCGCAGCAACAGGCGGCTGAGAGGGAAGCTGGTGCTGCCGGGCAGAAAAAGTAACTCCTTTGGCTGCGCTGTCAGGTTCGCGGCTTTGGTCGCTGGACTGGCGGTGCTTGCCACGGCCGGGCTGGCTGCAGGGCCGGAGCAGACGGAGCGGCAGCTGGACCATATTGAGACGGCGCAGAAGGCAGAGGGTTATGGCTTCCGCAACGGCTCTGTCGTGGTGGCGCCGGTGCCGTTTTCCAGCCCGATGATCGGCTCCGGTCTTGCGTTGGGGGCCGGGTATCTGTTCAAGACCGGCCCGGATGCCAATACTTCTGTGATCGGGCTGGGTGGTCTCAGATCCGATAACGGCAGTCAGGCGGCGGCAGCCATGGTGAACCTCGCCTTTCCCGGCAACCGCTGGCAGGTCAAGGTCTTCGCGGCACGGGCGGATGCGGTCTATGACCTTTATACCGGCCTTGGGGTGCTGCCGGTCAGCCAGGACGGGTCGCTGGTGCGGATCAACGCGGCGTATGGGGTGACGCCGGAGCTGTCTGCCGGGATCCTGCTGCGCTACTTGGAGACGGGCATCACGCCAAACGCGGGGCTGCTGCCGTCCAGCCTGCAGCCGGACGCCGATCTGGAAATCGGCACCTTCGGCCTCAGCATCGACTGGGACCGGCGCGATGACAGCGACTATCCCACGCAAGGCACACGGCTCACTGCCTTTGCCACCCGGTCCCACACACTGGGCGGGCTCAGCCGCCGGTATGACAAGGGTTATGCCATTCTTGACGGCTACCGCCCGCTGGGGCGGCGCGGTGTGCTTGCCCTGCGCGGCATCCTTTGCGCTGCCTCCGGCAATACGCCGTTCTTCGACCAATGCTCCATCGGGGCAACCGACAACATGAGGGGCTTCAACAGCACGCAGTTCATCGGCGCGCGCTCTGTCTCGGTGCAGGCCGAATACCGCAAAAGGTTTTCCAAGCGCTGGGGTGGCGTGGTCTTTGCCGGCACCGGCTGGACAGGACCGGAGATCGGCGATTTGACGCAGGGCGGCAGCCACAGCGCCGCCGGCGCAGGCCTGCGCTACCGGGTGTCCAGGAAATTTCCGGTGGATTTCTCTATTGATGTCAGCCGCAACAACGCGCAGGAAACCCAGTTGTATGTCTATGTCGGGCAGCGGTTCTGACACTGGGGCCACGCTGCGTGCATCCGTTTGCGCAACCCCTCTTTCCCAATGGCAAAGCTTGCTCTAAAAGGCGCGCAATCGCAGCCATTGGGGACGTTTACGGATGCAGGAACCCGCCATCACGCCTGAACTGATCGCAAATCACGGGCTGAAGCCTGATGAGTACGATCTGATCCTCGAAATCATCGGGCGGGAGCCGACCTTCACCGAGCTGGGCATCTTCTCGGCGATGTGGAATGAGCACTGCTCCTACAAGTCCTCCAAGAAATGGCTGCGCACCCTGCCGACCGACGGCCCGCAGGTGATCTGCGGCCCCGGCGAGAACGCGGGCATCGTGGACATCGGCGACGGCGATGCCGTTGTTTTCAAAATGGAAAGCCACAACCACCCCTCCTACATCGAACCCTATCAGGGCGCGGCAACCGGGGTTGGCGGCATTCTGCGTGACGTGTTCACCATGGGCGCGCGGCCCATCGCCTCGATGAACTCGCTGTCCTTCGGCGAGCCCGGCCACCACAAGACCCGCCAGCTGGTCAACGGTGTGGTTGAGGGCATCGGCGGCTACGGCAACTGCTTTGGTGTGCCTTGCGCCGGCGGCGAGGTTCGCTTCCACCCGGCCTACAACGGCAACTGCCTGGTGAACGCCTTTGCGGCCGGCCTCGCACGCACCGACTCGATCTTCTACTCCGCCGCGTCGGGTGTTGGCATGCCGGTGGTATACCTTGGCGCCAAGACCGGCCGTGACGGCGTTGGCGGTGCAACCATGGCATCCGCCGAGTTCGACGATACCATCGAGGAAAAGCGCCCCACCGTTCAGGTCGGCGACCCCTTCACCGAAAAGCGCCTGATGGAAGCCACGCTGGAGCTGATGCAGACCGGCGCGGTGATCTCGATCCAGGACATGGGCGCCGCGGGCCTCACCTGCTCTGCCGTGGAAATGGGCGACAAGGGCAAGCTGGGCGTGCGCCTGGACCTGGAAAAGGTGCCCCAGCGCGAAGAGAACATGACCGCCTACGAGATGATGCTGTCGGAATCCCAGGAGCGGATGCTGATGGTTCTGAAGCCGGAGCTGGAAGCTGAGGCGCGCGCAGTGTTCGAAAAGTGGGACTTGGACTTTGCCATCGTCGGCGAGACCATCGCCGAAGACCGCTTCCTGATCATGCACAACGGCGACGTGAAAGCTGATCTGGTGCTGTCGAAACTGTCCTCCACCGCGCCGGAATACGACCGCCCGTGGGTGGAAACCCCGGCTGCCGAGCCGCTGACTGACGCGGATGTGCCCTCCATCGACCCGATTGACGGCCTGAAGGCGCTGCTGTCCTCGCCGAACTACGCGGGCAAGCAGTGGGTCTATGAGCAGTATGACACCACCGTGATGGGCGACACCCAGCGCCGTCCGGGCGCAGGCTCCGGCATTGTCCGGGTGCATGGCACCGGCAAGAAGCTGGCATTCACCTCCGACGTGACTCCGCGCTACGTCAAGGCGAACCCCATCGAGGGCGGCAAACAGGCGGTGGCCGAGGCCTACCGCAACCTGACCGCTGTCGGGGCCAAGCCGCTGGCGACCACTGACAACCTGAACTTCGGCAACCCCGAAAAGCCGGAAATCATGGGTCAGTTCGTCGGCGCCATCAAAGGCATCGGCGAGGCTGTGGCCGCGCTGGACATGCCGATCGTCTCCGGCAACGTGTCGCTGTATAACGAAACTGACGGCAAGGGCATCCTGCCGACCCCGACCATCGGCGCCGTGGGCCTGATTGCCGCGGGTGAAGAGCCGATCATCGGCGAGGCGCGCGACGGCCATGTTGCCCTTCTGGTGGGTGAAACCACTGGCCACCTGGGCCAATCAGCACTGCTGGCAGAGGTCTTCAACCGCGAGGACGGCGACGCCCCGGCGGTGGATCTGGCAGCCGAGAAGCGCAACGGCGAATTCATCCGTGCCAACCGCGATTTCATCAAGGCCTGCACGGACCTGGGCGACGGCGGCCTGGCGCTGGCGGCGTTCGAGATGGCCGAAGAGGCAGGCGTCGGCGTGCAGATCGACGCGGGCGACACCCAGACCGTGTTCGGCGAGGACCAGGCGCGCTACCTGATTGCCTGCAACTTCGACCAGGCTGAGGCGCTGATGCTGGCCGCGGGACAGGCGGGCGTGCCGCTGACCTCCGTCGGTAAATTCGGCGGCGATATGGTGAAGTTCGGTGCTTCCGAGGCCCCGCTGGCAGAGCTGAAGGACATCTTCCGCTCCAGCTTTGCCGCCGCCGTGGCTTGATCTGCAGCGCAAAGCGTTGACATTTAACGGGCGGGATGGCGCAGCTGTCCCGCCCTTATTCATGACGGGGGTTCCCGCTTGCCGCTTCCTGAACTCACCGAGGATTGCAGCCGCTGCGCAGGCCTGTGTTGCGTGGCCTATCCGTTTGAAGAGCATGAGGATTTTGGCCTGCTGAAGGCGGCAGACATCCCCTGCCCCAATCTCGCCCCGGATTTCCGCTGTAACATTCACAATGACCTGGCCAAATGCGGCTTTGGCGGCTGCGTTGCCTATTCCTGCGCCGGTGCCGGTCAGCGGGTGACGCAAGTGTTGTTTGACGGCGAGACCTGGCGCGACGACCCGGATCTGCTGTCCCATATGACCTATGCCCTGCGGGTGCTGCGCCCGATTCACGAGGCGCTTCTGGTGCTGCAAGAGGCCGCCGCGCTGCCGTTGCCAAAGGATCTGCAGGAGCGCGGCGCGGAGCTGACGCGCGCGCTCTGCCCGGAGGCACCGTCGTCGGTCTGGGATTTCGAGGAAGACAGCGTGCAGAACGCCCTGGCGGCGCTGCCTGATTTCGTTGAAACCATTGCCCCTTATACGCAGCACCGCAGCTAATCCGGGTTGCACAGCCCCAAGCGGACACTTACATTTTTGTCAAATCAGACAAAGGACTCCCCCAGATGCCTATGCAAGCCCATGAAATTGAAGAATTGCTGCGCGAGAGCTTTCCAGACGCCGAAATCCAGGTGGCTGGCACAGACGGCGTGCACATGTCAGCGATGGTTGTCGACGAGAGCTTCCGCGGCAAGAACCGTGTCCAGCAGCAGCGTGCCGTCTATGCAGCGCTGAAAGGCAAGATGGACGGCCCCGACGGCGAGCTGCACGCGCTGGCGCTGACCACCAAGGCGCCGGAATAATCTGAATGTCTTCTGGCTGGTGGTTCATGATCGGCCTTCTGGGCCTCGCTGCAGGTATCTATGCCATTGATACGCAGTTGAAGAAACGACGCCGCAAGCGTCCTTTATCGCGCAGCCAGCCAGATTACGAATACCATCCCCTAACGCCGGACAGCGACTTGGGTCTGGAAGCGGTCGACCTGAAGATGGTGGACAGCGTAAACAAAGAAAACGAGCGGCTTGAGAAATTGAACGGCAAAATGCGCAGACCTCTCAGAAGAATGCGGGCGCCGGCACGCACCGCCAAGGCACCGGAGTAACCCGGGATGTCGCTGTTCTCCTCCATTCTGGTGATTGGCATTGTGATCATGACCGCTGTTGTGGCGGTTGTGTCCCAGCGCCGGCGCCCACTGGAAGACGATGACGACGACCCCGATTACCACACCCTGCGCTCTGACTATCAGTCGGGCATGGGCGGCGGTTCCGCCCGGACCTGGAAAGTCCCAAAAGACCCGCAGGAATACGCCCGGTTCTTTGTTCCGAAGCGCAAACTGAAGTAGCACAGGTGAGCAAAAAATGAGCGGTATTCCTACTCTTTGGCTCGTTTGTGGAGGTTTTCTACTTTGGTTTGGAGCAGTCCTGTCTGCCTTGCTGTATTTGAAACGGCATGACAAACCACAGCCGCGCAATGCCCTTTGTGCCGCTTGACGGAAAGCATCCTGAGCTGGAGGCAGAACTGAAGCACGAGAAGCAAGAGCGAATGATTGAAATGGGAACAAACGTCGTGAGTAAGTACCTTGACCGCTTTTGAACCTGTTTTCAGCCTTTATCCAGCCATCGCAGCAATTGCCTTGATTGCGGGACTTACTTTTCTGAAGCTTCTCCCCTATATCCGAACCGAACGCGACCGGCGGAAGCGCCAAGAGGAAATGGATTAATGACCGACGCAAAGACCCGCATCGACGAAACCGTCAAAGCCAATGACGTGGTGCTCTTCATGAAAGGCACCAAGGAAATGCCGCAGTGCGGCTTCTCTTCGCGCGTGGCAGCCGTGCTGAATTACATCGGTGTCGACTACACCGATGTGAACGTGCTGGCCGACGAAGACCTCCGTTCGGGCATCAAGGAATACTCCGACTGGCCGACCATCCCGCAGCTTTATGTGAAGGGCGAGTTTGTCGGCGGCTGCGACATCATCACCGAGATGGCCCTGTCGTCGGAGCTGGACACCTTGTTCGAGGACAACGGCATCACCTTCAACAAGGAAGCCGCAGACAAGATCCGCGAAGCCAACGCCTGAAGGCTGCGGCTGGCTCAGGGCTGATAACCAGGTACAGCTTCTGTCACATCATAAATTGTTATCCGGGGGTCCAAGCTGATTTCCCCCGGGTGCGATCCGGGTTCATCTTCCGGAACTTCCAGCCCGAATGCTTCGTAGTAATTAATCCAACCTGGCAGAATTTCACCGGTCACAGGATCACTGAAACTCATCGGTGTTTCCCGAAAAAACTCTGCGCCGCCATTCGCGTGGCGAAACATGTCGACAATCAGCTCACTGCAATACAAAGCCGCCTGATCCGGCATAAAGAAGCTGTCATACGGCAGTGCCAGCTGACGCATTCCATAAGAAATCGCCGGGGGAATCAAATGCCTGTAGGGCGCATTGAGCCTGGCGGACATAATCCGCTCGGGGCCGCTGGGCGAGATGCGCGATTGCTTGCGATATGCAGTTAATGGGATCAGGCGCACCATAGGTGCAATCGCCTCCAACACAAACATGGTATCGTAAAGATCAATCGCAACACCAACGTGATTCAGGCGCGCCCCTTTGTACCCAGCTTCGACACTGGAAATTAAGTTGCTGTCAGAACCTACTACGCAAAACAGAAGGTCGCCGGTTTCAGTCAAGCGGCACCGTCTCTGGTTTGTTCCTCAATCTGCTGGGCCAGGGCCTCTGTACGGGCGGCCAGTTCGGCCAGGCTCTCGTTCACCTGCGGCGGCACGATAGGGATCTCGATCCTCTCAGGCTCCGGCGGGGGCGCGTTTTTCAGCGCTTCCAGCTCCTGCATGCGCTCGGCCAGCTCTGCCTCGACTTCCTTGATCCGGTCCTCGACTGCGGCAGTCTTGTCCGCCAGCATCAGCCCGGCCATCAAGAGCATCCGCGCCTCGGGCATGCGGCCGATCTGGTCGGACAGCACTTGCGCCTCGTCATCCAGCATCTTGGCGGCAGAGTGCAGATAGCTTTCCTCGCCTTCCTGGCAGGAGACCTCAAAGCCGCGGCCGCCGATCATTATGGTTACTTCAGGCATCAGACTTCCTCTCCCTCAGGCAGGTTGCGGGCATTGGCCAGAAGCGGCTCCAGCTTGGCCAGCACGGCGTTGACCTGGGCCTGATCGCTGGCCTGGGCTGCGCGCAGCCCTTCGATTTCGGCTTCCATCGCGGTGTTGATCAGCCCGGCATCGCCCAGGCTTTGCGCGTTGGCTTCGCGCAGGGAGACGTTGGAGGCACGCAGTTCCTCATTGGCCTGGCGCAGCTGCTGCAGCTCCATATCGAGCCGCACCAGCGCTTCGTTCTGACGTTCCAGTTCGGCGCTCATGTCCGGTGCGTCCGCCGGCTCTTCAGGCGTGTTCTCCGCCGCAGGGGCTGCCTCCAGCTGTGCCTTCAGCGCGTCATTGGCCGCCTTGGCCTCTGCCAGCTCATCCTCAAGCGCTTCCTTGTCGCTGGCGGCAGTATTGGCCGCCGCTTCCAACTCGCCCTTCAGACGGGCAACCTCCGAACGCAGCGCCTGTTTCTCAGCCGGATCCCCGGCCTCGTTGCGCAAGAGCTCCAGTTCTGCCTGCATCGCGGCCACGTCTTCGTCGCTGGCAGAACCAGCCGGCGCGCTGCCCTCAATTTCCTTCAGGCGGGCGTGCAGGACCCGCACCCGCTCTTCCAGTTGGGCGTTGGCCGTCTTTTCCTCGTCCAGCGCCTGTTCAAGCTCAGCATTGGCGGCACCGGCAGCGGCGGCCTCAGCAGCCTGCACCGCTTCTGCCGCGGCTTCCTCGGCCCTGACCTTATCCGCCGCGCGCGCCTCCTGCAGCGCGGCTGTGCCTTCGCTGATACGCTCCAGCGCAGCCTGGATGCGGCCCTGCAATTCTTCAATCTGGTTCATGCCCGTCCCTCACCCGCGCCCTGCCGTTCCATTGTCGTTCTGCGGCCTGCCCGAATCGAGCACGCGCGGCCGGCATGGGCCAATTCTTCCCTTTCAGGGATAAATCACCCCCCTTTGCGTTTCAACCACTTGCCGCGCCTAGTTCGCGCAGATTGGCCGCAATAGGCGCAACCACGCTTGATCTTTGGCGCATCGCTGTTATTGAGCGCAGCAAATGCCTGTTAACGCCAAAGGACAATCCAAGTGGACCTGACAGCCCTGCGCACCGCCAATCCCGAACATTGGAACAAAGCCGCCGCCATCCGCGCGCTGGCCCTGGACGCGGTTGCCGCCGCCAATTCCGGCCATACCGGCATGCCGATCGGCATGGCCGATGTCGCCACCGTGCTGTTCGAAAAGCACCTGAAATTCGATGCATCCAACCCGCAGTGGCCGGACCGCGACCGGTTCATCCTGTCGGCAGGCCACGGCTCGATGCTGATCTACTCGCTGCTGTACCTCACCGGCGACAAGCAGGTCACCCTGGATCAGATCAAGAACTTCCGCCAGACCGGCGCCATCACCGCGGGCCACCCGGAGAACTTCCTGATCGACGCGGTGGAGGTCACCACCGGCCCGCTGGGCCAGGGCATCTCCAACGCTGTCGGCTTTGCCATGGCTGAGGAAATGCAGCGCGCCCATTACGGCAAGAAGGTCGTCGATCACCACACCTATGTGATCGCCGGCGATGGCTGCCTGATGGAAGGCATCAGCCAGGAAGCCATCGGCCTCGCAGGCCGCCACCAGCTGGGCAAGCTGATTGTCTTCTGGGACAACAACAACATCACCATCGACGGCACCGTTGATCTGTCCGACCGCACCAACCAGGTGCAGCGCTTCAAGGCGTCGGGCTGGCAGGTGTTGGAAATCGACGGCCACGATCCGGTTGCCATCGACGAGGCCATCACCGTGGCGAAGAAATCGAAGAAACCCTCGATGATCGCCTGCAAGACCCACATCGCCCTGGGCCACGCCGCGCAGGACACCTCCAAGGGCCACGGCGCCCTGACCGATCCCGATCAGCTGAAAGCGGCCAAGGACGCCTACGGCTGGACCGGCGGCGCGTTTGAAGTGCCCGCAGAGATCAAATCCCAATGGGAAGAGATCGGTTCGCGCGGCAAGTCCGAGCGCGAAGCCTGGGAAGCCCGCTTTGCCGAGCTGTCGCAGCAGAAGCAGGACCGCTTCAACCGCGCCTATTCTCTGGATGCGCCGAAGAAACTGTCGGCCACCATCAAGGCGCTGAAAAAGCAGGTTTCCGAGACCCAGCCCAAGGTTGCCACCCGCAAATCCTCCGAGATGGCGCTGGAAGTGATCAACCCGATCATGCCGGAAACCGTGGGCGGTTCTGCCGACCTCACCGGCTCCAACAACACCAAGACCGGCGACCTGGGCGTGTTTGACACCGACAACCGCAAGGGCCGCTATGTCTACTGGGGCATCCGCGAGCACGGCATGGCCGCGGCGATGAACGGCATGGCGCTGCACGGCGGCATGCGCCCCTACGGCGGTACATTCTTCTGTTTCACCGACTATGCCCGCCCGGCGATGCGTCTGGCGGCCCTGTCGAAAATCCCATCGGTATTCGTGATGACCCACGACTCGATCGGCGTTGGCGAAGACGGCCCGACCCACCAGCCGGTGGAGCATCTGGCGATCTGCCGCGCCACCCCGAACACCTATGTGTTCCGCCCCGCCGACACCGTGGAAACCGCCGAGGCCTGGGAAATCGCCCTCACCTCCAAGGAAACCCCGTCGGTGATGACGCTCACCCGTCAGAACCTGCCGACCGTCCGGACCGAGCACAAGCTGACCAACATGGTCGAAAAAGGCGCCTATGTGCTGGCCGAGGCCGAGAACAAGCGCCAGGTGATCCTGATCGCCACCGGCTCTGAGGTTTCCGTGGCGATGGACGCCAAGGCCAAGCTGGAGGCCGAAGGCATCGGCACCCGCGTCGTCTCCATGCCCTGCATGGAGCTGTTTGCACAGCAGGACGAAGCCTACCGCCGCAAGGTCCTGCCCGCAGGCCCGGTCCGCGTCGGCATCGAGGCCGCTGTCCGCGACGGCGGCTGGGACCGCTGGCTCTTGGGCGAGCGCGGCCAGGAGAAGAAAGCCGGTTTCGTCGGCATGGACCGCTTCGGCGCTTCCGCCCCGGCAGGCGAGCTGTTCGAGCGCTTCGGCATCACCGCCGAGGGCACCGTGGCGAAGGTGAAAGAGCTGCTGGGTTAAGTCAGTTCACAGATAAGAACGAACACAGGGGCATCCAAGCGGATGCCCCTTTTCTGTTTGTGCAGTCCACAAACCCGGCGCCCGGGCCGAGGGGTGGGCGTGAAGCGCCCTCCCCGTGGGGTCGGTCCGGGCGCTGCCCGTGCTTCGCACGGGCATTTTGCTCAATGGCTGGCCTTCTTCCCAGAAACCGAAGCAATCGCCGGCCCGATAACCTTGGTCGCCAGCGGGATCAGCACCAGCCCCCAGGCCACACCAAACACCCCGTCCATCGTTGCTTTGGCAGTCCACTCGGCAAAGCCGGTCCAGCCCGCAGGCACTGCATGTCCCACGGCATAGGCCCAGTCGTGGATGTGATGGCCCAGCCAGCCAAAGCCCAGCACCTCCAGTCCGTGGATGATGATGGAGCCGCCGACCCACAGCATCGCCGCGGTGCCAACCACCGACAGGATCTTCATCAGCACCGGCATGAATTTGACCAGCCCGCGCCCCAGCCCGCGCCCCACCGGCGTCGGTGCGTTCTGCGCCAGGTAGAGGCCCACATCGTCCATCTTCACGATCAGCGCGACAGAGCCGTAGACCGCCAGCGTCACGCCGATCGCCACCACCGCCAGAGTCGCAGCCTGCATCCAGACGTTCGGCGCCTCGATGGCGGCCAGCGCGATGGTCATGATCTCGGCCGACAGGATGAAATCGGTCTTGATCGCGCCCTTGATCTTCTGCTCTTCCAGATGGCCGGGGTCCTTGACGCTCATATCCTCGTCGATGGCGTGGCTGGCGTGCGGGAACAGCACGTGAAAGACCTTCTCAGCACCTTCAAAACACAGGTACGACCCGCCGAGCATCAGCAAGGGCGTAATTGCCCAAGGCGCAAAATTCGCCAGCAGCATGGCGACGGGCATCAGCAGGATCAGCTTGTTGAACAAGGAGCCTCGGGTAATGCGCCAGATGATCGGCAACTCGCGGGCCGGCGCAAACCCCTGCAGATACTTCGGCGTCACTGCGGCGTCGTCGATAATCACGCCCGCGGTCTTGGCCCCGGCCTTGCCCGCCGCTGCCGCCACATCGTCGACCGAGGCCGCTGCCACCTTGGCGATCCCCGCCACATCATCCAGCAACGCCAGCAATCCGCTCATGCCAATTTCCTCAATCCCTGTTCGCGTCTGAGTGGCAATCTGCCTTCTTCCGCGCCGCAGCACAAGCGTTAGCGCCACCGCACGCGGGGCGCGGATTTCCGTTACCGCCACCGCCACAAACCGTTATCGCCAACATCATGATTTTGCGCTAACAGTTTCATTTAATGACGCTTTTACCCCTTTAGACCACATCCGCCCCGGTCTATATGGCGGCCAAAGGTTTTGCTCGCTTGGAGACGTACTCATGACCATCAAAGTCGGGATCAACGGTTTTGGCCGCATCGGCCGCTGCACCCTGTCGCACATCGCCGCCTCGGGCCGCGACGACATCGAGGTGATCAAGGTGAACGCCACCGGCCCGCTGGAAACCGCAGCGCATCTGATCAAATACGACTCCGTGCATGGCCGTTTCCCGGGTGAAGTGACCATCGGCGACGGCACCATGAACCTGGGCCGCGGCGACATGCAGATGTTCTCCACCTATGACATGAACGAGCTGGACTGGTCGGGCTGCGACGTCGTTCTGGAATGCACCGGCAAGTTCAACGACGGCGAAAAGGCCAAGGCGCACCTGGAGCGCGGCGCCAAGAAAGTGCTGCTGTCCGCCCCCGGCAAGAACGTCGACAAGACCATCGTGTTCGGCGTCAATGACGACCAGCTGCAAGCCTCCGACACCATGATCTCCAACGGCTCCTGCACCACCAACTGTCTGGCGCCGCTGGCCAAGGTGCTGGACGAGGCGTTCGGCATCGAGCATGGCATCATGACCACCATCCATGCCTACACCGGCGACCAGCCGACCCTGGACCGCCGCCACAAGGACCTGTACCGCGCCCGCGCTGCCGCCATGTCGATGATCCCGACCTCGACCGGCGCGGCCAAGGCCCTGGGCGAAGTGCTGCCGAACCTGAAAGGCCGCCTGGACGGCTCCGCCATCCGCGTGCCGACGCCCAACGTCTCTGCAGTGGACCTGACCTTCCGCGCCGGCCGCGACGTGACCGCCGAGCAGGTCAACGCCGCCGTAAAAGAGGCTGCTGAGGGCCCGATGAAGGGCGTGCTGGGCTATGAGCCGGCGCCGCTGGTCTCCACCGACTTCAACCACACCCCGGAGAGCTCGATCTTCGCACCGGACCAGACCCGCGTGGTCGAGGACCGCATGGTGCGCGTGCTGGCCTGGTACGACAACGAATGGGGCTTCTCGGTCCGCATGGCCGACGTCGCCGTCGCGATGGGCAAGCTGGGCTAAACGCCCCTAGACCCTTGAGAATTCGCGCCCGCTCAGGTTATCTGGGCGGGCGTTTTTAATTGCGGCGGAGCTTTCATGACAAACCGGATTGCCATTTACCTCGGGCTGTTCCTGATTGCCGCCGCCGTGATTGACATCGCCCTGTTCGGCGACACGCACATGATCTTTCTCGGCAAGAAGCTGTTTGCGCTGATCGACTGGGCTGCTTTCTGGCGCTGACGTCCCGCACAGTCCCGCAGCGTTCCACAGATAGCACAAAGCCGGGCGTCAGCCCGGCTTTGCCTGCGTCCAAACCTGTAAACGGTGTCAGCCGGTTTTGCCCAACCGCTCCATCAGCTTGTCATTGACAAGCGGCGTGACGAATTTCGACACGTCGCCGTCCAGCCTGGCGATTTCCTTCACCAGCTTCGACGCAATTGCCTGATGCCGGGCTTCCGCCATCAGGAACACGGTCTCGATTGAGCTGTCGAGCGCCCGATTCATGCCGACCATCTGGAACTCATACTCAAAGTCAGCAACCGCCCGGAGCCCCCGCACGATAATCTGGGCCCCCACGTCGCGGGCGCAGTCGATCAGCAGGTTCTCAAAAGGATGCGCAATGATCTCGGTGCCGGTCTCATCGCTCAGCTTGGCGCATTCCGCTTCGATCATCGCCACCCGCTCCTCCAGCGGGAACAGCGGCCCCTTGTCGCGGTTGATGGCAACGCCGATCACCAGCTTGTCCACCAGCGCGCTGGCGCGGCGGATGATGTCGATATGCCCGATGGTGATCGGATCAAAGGTGCCGGGATACAGACCAACGCGCATGGGCGGCCTCCTGCCTTGTCAGAAATTTCTGCACACGCAAACATATTTGCAGCCGCCATTGCAAGGGGGCAGAAATACGGAAGCGCAGCCTGCGGCCAAGTGCCCCGCGCGCCGGCTTGCGGGCTCAGTGGCCCATGATCATGTCCTGCAGCGCGTCCTTCTCCATCGCTACCTGGGCCAGCTGCGCCTTGACGGCATCGCCAAGGGTGATGATCCCGATGAGCTTTCCGTCTTCCTCAACCACCGGCATGTGGCGGAACCGGCCGTCGGTCATCTGCTGCAGAACTTCGCCGACGTTTGACTGGCTGGTGCAGGTGACCAGTTCCTTGGTCATATAGCCGCTGACAGGCTCCGTCAGGCAGCCTGCGCCGTCCTTGGCCAGTTCCCGCACGATATCCCGCTCCGACAGAATGCCATCCGGGTATTCGCCGTCTGCGGATACCACAACGGTGCCGAAACGGTTGTCTGCCATCACTTTTGCAGCTTCGGCGACACTCGCAAACAGGCTGACGGTAACAACACCCGAGCCGGCCTTGGACTTTAAAATCTCTTGAACGAGCACGCTGGGGACCTCCGGAAATAACTTCTCAATAAATTAAGTGTGCCGCAACGCAGCTTTAAGTCAAGGCTTCCAGCCGGGCCACCTCGTCGCGGATGCCCTTGGACAAGGCATGGGCAAATCGGTTCAGCCGCTCGCTGCGCTGGTCGCCCTGGTGCCGCACGAGGTGGAAACTGCGGGTGAGGCTCACCTTGTCGGTCAGGATCTTGCGCAGCATACGGTGGGCCGGCAGGCTGAAATCATGCGCAATACAGACCGCCGTCCCTTGCGCCGCCATCTTGATCTGCACCGAGACAGAGTTGGACGCCAGCGCCACCCGCTCAATGCCGATGTCGTTCAGGTAGTCCAGTTCCTTGTCGAAGATCATGTCCGGGATATAGCCGATCATCTTGTGACCCTTCAGGTCTTCCAGCTTTTCGATCGGCGGGTGTTCCTTCAGGTAATGGCGCGAGGCCACAAGGTGCAGCTTATAGTCGCAGATCTTCTGCACCAGCAGTTTGCCCGCGGTGGGGGCGCTGACCGTGACTGCCATGTCGGCTTCGCGGCGGCTGAGGTTGATGACGCGCGGCAGAGCCACGATCTGGATGTCCAGATCCGGGTTTTCCTCTGCGATCTGGGCGCAGACCTGCGGCAATATGTAGTTGGCGCTGCCGTCCGGCGCGCCGATGCGGATCTGGCCAGACATGGTGTCGCTCGGGCCGCTCAAGGCTTCCGTCCCTGCCCTCATGGCCTGTTCTGCCGCTTCGGCATGGACCAGCAGACGGTCGCCAGCTGCGCTGAGGGCATAGCCTTGCGGCGATTTCACGAACAGCGGGGTTTCCAGCGCCGCCTCGAACCGGGCGATGCGGCGGCCGACGGTGGCGGGGTCCATCTTGAGGATGCGGCCGGCGCCGGACAGGCTCGCCTCCCGCGCCACCGCCAAAAACACTTTCATATCATCCCACTGCGGATCCATTGGCCCCGGGTCCTCCGTTCTGCTGCTAACCTGGCGTTAACCTTTTGCGTTCCTGCAAAGCCTCTTTGAAATGTTTCCTCTTTTCCAGTGTTTTTTGCAAGCCTACGATAAGGGCAACATGAACAGAGGAGGATCCGATGAAAGAACTCGGCCACTTTATCAACGGCAAACTGGTCTCCGGCACCTCGGGCCGCTTTGACGATGTCTTCAACCCCGCAACCGGCGAAGTGCAGTACCAGTGCCCGATGGCCAGCGCTGCGGAAACCACCGATGCGATCGAAAAAGCTGCCGCTGCGCAGCCCGCATGGGGCGCCACCAACCCGCAGAAACGCGCCCGCGTGATGATGGCGATGGTTGGCCTGATGAACCGCGACATGGACAAGCTGGCAGAGGCCCTGTCCCGCGAGCACGGCAAGACCATCCCGGACGCCAAGGGCGACCTGCAGCGCGGCCTGGAAGTGATCGAATACTGCGTCGGCGCGCCGCAAATGCTGAAGGGTGAATTCACCGACAGCGCAGGCCCCGGCATCGACATGTACTCCATGCGCCAGCCGCTGGGTGTTGTCGGCTCGATCATGCCGTTCAACTTCCCGGCCATGATGCCCCTGTGGCACGTCGGCCCGGCGCTGGCCTGCGGCAACGCCGTGGTGCTGAAACCGTCCGAGCGCGACCCCTCCGTGCCGCTGATGCTGGCGGAACTGTTTGTCGAGGCCGGCCTGCCCGAAGGTGTGTTCCAGGTGGTGAACGGCGACCGCGAGGCGGTTGATACCATCCTGGACAGCGACATCATCCAGGGCGTGTCCTTCGTGGGCTCCACCCCGATTGCGCAGTACATCTATTCCCGCGCCACCGCCAACGGTAAGCGCGCCCAGTGCTTCGGCGGTGCCAAGAACCACATGATCATCATGCCCGATGCTGATCTGGACCAGGCCGCAGACGCGCTGGTCGGCGCAGGCTTCGGCGCGGCCGGCGAACGCTGCATGGCGATCTCCGTTGCGGTGCCGGTCGGCGAGGAAACCGCCGACAAGCTGATCGAAAAGCTGATCCCGCGCATCGAAACCCTGAAGGTCGGTCCCTACACCGCCGGCGACGACGTCGACTTGGGCCCGGTTGTGACCGCAGCCGCCAAGGAGCGTATCCTTGGCCTGATCCAGTCCGGTGTCGATCAGGGCGCCAAGCTGGTTGTCGACAACCGCGACTTCAAACTGCAGGGCTACGAGGACGGTTTCTTTGTCGGCGCCCACCTGTTCGACCATGTCACCCCCGACATGGACATCTACAAGCAGGAAATCTTCGGCCCGGTGCTTTCCACTGTGCGTGCAGGCACTTACGAGGAAGCGTTGAAGCTGGCGATGGACCACGAGTACGGCAACGGCACCGCGATCTTCACCCGTGACGGCGACACCGCGCGTGACTTCGCCTCCCGTGTGAACATCGGCATGGTGGGTATCAACGTGCCGATCCCGGTGCCGCTGGCCTACCACACCTTCGGCGGCTGGAAGAAATCCATGTTCGGTGACCTGAACCAGCACGGCCCGGACAGCTTCAAGTTCTACACCCGCACCAAGACCGTGACCTCCCGCTGGCCCTCGGGCATCAAGGAAGGCGGCGAGTTCAACTTCAAGGCAATGGACTAAACCACTGCTGACTAACAGGAAAAGGCCCCGAAAACTTCGGGGCCTTTTTCCTTTGCAGACATCAGGGGCAGATGCACCGCCGGTTTCCGCGGCGCTTTTGACGGCACGGTGTAAGTTAAAATAGGCTTTTCAGCCAGTTTTTGCTTGTTCCGCCGCGTAACTCGTCTATCCGGGCAGGAACAGACAGACAAACGGCAGGCGCATGAGCAAGACAGAAGTACCGGACCAGCCGCAGGCGGCTGCAAAGACCGCCCGCGACTGGGTCAAGATCCTGGCCCAATACCGCGACCCCAACCCCCTGCGCAGCAGCTTTGAGCTGGCCGTGACGGTGGTGCCCTTCCTGCTGCTCTGGGCGCTGGCATGGTGGTCGCTGTCTGTCAGCTACTGGCTGACACTGGCCATTTCCGTGCTGATCGCCGCATTCCTGTTGCGCCTGTTCACCATCCAGCACGACTGCGGTCATGGGTCCTTCTTTTCCAACCGGCATGTCAGCGACTGGGTCGGCCGCATCATCGGCGTACTGACCCTGACACCTTATGACGTCTGGCGCCGCACCCATTCGATCCATCACAGCACCCATGGCAACCTGGACAAGCGCGGCATGGGCGACATCCACACAATGACGGTGGCCGAATATCGCGCCGCCAGCCGCTGGGACCGTTTGGTCTACCGGTTGTACCGCCACCCGGTGACACTGTTCGCCATTGGTCCCGGCTACCTGTTCTTCCTGCAAAACCGCATCCCCTACGGCCTGACCGGCCAGGCCCGCTACTGGATCAGCGCGATGGGCACCAATGCCTCTATCCTGGCCGCTCTGGGACTGATCTGGTACTTCGGCGGGCTGATGCCGCTGGTGCTGATCTTCCTTCCAGCCACCCTGATCGCCGCTACCGCAGGCCTGTGGCTGTTCTATGTGCAACACCAGTTCGAGACCACCCAGTGGGAGCAGGAAGAGGACTGGCAGCTGCATGACGCCGCGCTGCACGGCAGTTCGCATTACGTGCTGCCGCCGGTGCTGCAATGGCTCAGCGCCAATATCGGCATCCACCATGTGCACCACCTCTACAGCCGCATCCCCTTCTACCGCCTGCCCGAGGTTCTGCGCGACCATGCCGAATTGGCCGAGGGCAACCGGATGACAATTCGTGAAAGCCTGGCCAACGCCCGGCTGCACCTGTGGGACGAGGACAGCAAGCGCCTGTTGTCCTTTGCCCAGGCCCGCAGCCTGTCAGCCTGACTGTTGTTTGATGCCAGGGCGGCAATCTTCCGCCGCCCGGCACAACACAAGCTTGTGAGGCTGGGAAATTCCGCTATGCCGCCCCTAGGAAAACTCGTTGGCATGCTTATCTTGCGGCGGAGTTTTCGAGCAGCACGGTAGAGGAAATATGACCAAACTCCGCATCACCCGCCGCGCAACCCTGATGGGTCTTGGCGCAACCCTGGCCACCCCGGCCCTTCTGCGCGCCCAATCCACAGACGCCTTCCCGCAAAACGAACCGGCGATCCGCGAGGAAGTGCCGGTGCAGCGCAACACCTCCGCCTTCACCCAGCAGAACTGGCAGGATCATTTCGAGACACTGGGCGTTGGCTGCCTGCTGGCCGACATCAGCTCCCGCGCGCTGCATTACTGGGGCGCAGACGGCGAAACTTACCGGCTGTTCCCCTCTTCGGTGCCTATGACAGAGGACCTGACCAAGCGCGGCTACACCGAAGTGGTGCGCAAGAAGGAAAACCCCAGCTGGACCCCGACCGCGTCGATGCGCGAGCGCGACCCGTCGCTGCCGGTGACAATCGAAGGCGGGGTTCCGAACAACCCGCTGGGCACCCGTGCCATGTATCTGGACTGGCCGGCCTATCTGGTGCACGGCACCCATGACACCCGCAAGATCGGACGGCAAAGCTCCTCCGGCTGTATCGGCCTTTACAACCAGCACGTCGAAGACCTGTATGAGCTGGTGCAGATCGGCACCCAGGTGCGCTTGCTCTGACCTACGTGGCGGCAGCGGCAGGCTGAATAGAAAAGGGCGCGGAAAACTCCGCGCCCTGTTTTTGTTTTGGCCGGCTGTCAGGACAGGCTGATATGGTCCGGCTTCAGCCCGGCGTTGAAACGCTCCAGCGACTTTTCCAGCAATGCCTCGAAGTTGCGGGTGAACTTCTCAGTGTCATAGAGCGGGCCGTCCTCGATCCCCTGTTTCACCCGTGCCTTCACATCCGCCAGGTATTCCCGGTCGCGGGCCAGCTTCAGCGCCAGCGCCTGGTATTGCTGCGGTGTGGTTGCGGTCAGCTCATCCAGCCCGACGGAGTGCAGCAGGCTGGCGGCAACCCGGGCCGCGAACTGCTTGCCGATCTTGGTGACAACCGGCACGCCGGCCCACAGTGCGTCACTGGCAGTGGTGTGGGCGTTGACAAAGAAAGTGTCCAGGAAAATATCCGCCAGCGGCAGACGCGCCAGGTGTTCCTCTTGTTTGACCTGGGCCGCAAATACGATCCGTTCCGGGCCGACGCCGCGCCGCTTCGCCTCCGCAAGGACATTTTTGCGGATGCCGTCCCTGGACGCGTAGAACCACAGAACACTGTCCGGCACCAGCTTCAGCAGTTTCATCCAGATATCGAATTCATCCGGCGACACCTTGTAGGAACTGTTGAAGGAACAGAACACCAGCGCATCCTCCGGAAGGCCCACATCCGCTCGCGTGGGCTTCGTCTCAGCGGCCTTACGCTGGTCATCATTGGACTGGTAGCAGTCCGGCATATAGAGGACTTTTTCCGTGTAGTATTTCCGGTACTTCGGCGGCACGACAATTGGGTCTGCCACCATGTAGTCGATGGAGTCCACTCCGGAGGTTCCAGGGTAGCCCAGATACGACACCTGAACCGGCGCCATGCGGTGGTCAAACAGGTTGACCCGGTTGCCCTTTGTGTGCCCCTTGAGGTCGACGGCAATGTCCAGGCCATCCGCCCGCGCTTGATCGACGATTATCTCGCTCGCCATACCGCCGACATGCCGGTAGACATCAGCGGAGTCTTCTGCCCGCTGCCGGCCTTCATTGTCGTTCATGGCGCCGTAGTCGTAGATGTAAATCTCGAACTTCTCCCGGTCATGCAATTCGAACATCCGGCCAATCAGGAACATGGTCGCGTGGTTCAGGAAATCACAGGAGAAATAGCCGATCCGGATCTTGTCTTTCTTTGCCAGCGGTGCGGTGAATGTGGCGGTCTCGCTCTTGCAGACCCTGTTGACGTTGGCTGCAAGGATTGAAAACTTCATTTGCATTTCGGGATCGTCGACAAGGCTCAGGAACGAAAACGGGTCAATCGCCGTCATAGCCTTGGTACTGTTCCTGATCTTCCGGCGTGTCTTGTCAAAGTCGGACCAGTCGCATTTATGCCGCTTCAGGTGCATCATGCGGGCAAAGACAACGTCGTTATTCGGGGCGAACTTCAGGCAGTCCTGAAAGTAATTGATGGCTTCCTCTTCCTGACCGATCCGCATCAGAAAACTGCCAATGTAGGACAGGCATTCCGGGTTCCGCGGCTCAAGCCGCAGTGCCTCAACATGGCAAAGGATCGCCTTGTCGCGCTTTTCCATCAGTTCGTACACCTCGCCAAGCGCGGTGTGCACCCCCCGGTTCTTGGGGTCGAGTTCCAGCGCCTGCTGCATCAGGTAGACCGCATCGTCGAAACTGCGCTCAATCGCCTTGCGGCGGGCCAGCTTCATCAAACGCACGACCTGCTCCCTGACCGGCGCATCGGTCGACTTGATCATGCCATGCTTCATTGCCATGGCGAAATTTGCCCGTTCGTTGCTGGCCACGGCGCCCGGGAAATTCAGTGTTTTGCCCGCTCCCTTTGCGGGCCCGCTGAGGTTGGTTGCCAGAAAATGCTGCGCCCCAGAATTTGACACTTCGCCTGCTCCTTTTGGAATGCGTTAGGCAGGATTCACCTGCACTTGACCGGTTTGAGACAGAGTTTCGCCGAAGTTTCTTAATTTTCTCCTGACCGCGGGGCGGGAAACCGCGGCATTGCTGCACGGCGGCTTTGCATTTGCGCAGCTTGCCTCAGCGTCCGCTGGCCGCTATTAAATAAACAACTGTTCAATTCATCTGAGCGACGGGAGGAACGGCGCATGGATTTCGCACTGTCAGAGGAACAGCAGGCCATTTTCGACATGGCTCTTGCATTCGGCCAGGACAACATCGCCCCGCATTCCCGAGAATGGGAGAAGGCAGGCACCATCCCGAAAACCCTGTGGCCGCAGCTGGCAGAGCTGGGGTTTGGCGGGCTCTACGTGTCCGAGGAATACGGCGGCTCCGGCCTGTCGCGCCTGGACGCCACGCTGGTGTTCGAAGCATTGGCGATGGCCGATCCCGCAATTGGCTCCTTCCTGTCGATCCACAACATGTGCGGCGGCATGATCGACAAGTTCGGCTCAGAAGAGACCAAGCAGAAATGGCTGCCGAGCCTCTGCACCATGGAGAAAATCTTCTCCTACTGCCTGACCGAACCAGGTTCCGGCTCTGACGCGGCGGCGCTGAAAACCCGCGCCGAGCGCAGCAATGAGGGCTACATCCTGAACGGCACCAAGGCGTTCATCTCCGGCGGCTCCTACTCCGACGCCTATGTCGTGATGTGCCGCACCGGCGAGGACGGCCCCAAGGGCATCTCCACCGTGGTGGTCGAGGACGGCAACCCGGGCCTGTCTTTTGGCGCGCTTGAGGACAAGATGGGCTGGAAGGCGCAGCCCACCTCGCAGGTGCAGTTTGACGATTGCGCGATCCCCGCGGACAACCTGATCGGCGAGGAGGGCAAGGGCTTCTCCTACGCGATGGCGGGCCTTGACGGTGGCCGCCTGAACATCTCGGCCGGCGCTTTGGGCGGCGCCCAGGCGGCGCTGGATCAGACCGTGCAATACATGTCCGAGCGCAAGGCCTTCGGCAAATCCATCAACCAGTTCCAAGCGCTGCAGTTCCGGCTGGCGGAATACGAAACCCGCCTGCAGGCCGCCCGCACTTTCCTGCGCCAGGCGGCGTGGAAACTGGACACCGGCGCCCATGACGCCACCAAGTTCTGCGCCATGGCCAAGCTGATGGTCACCGACACCGCCTTTGACGTCGCCAACGGCTGCCTGCAACTGCACGGCGGCTACGGCTACCTGGCCGACTACGGCGTCGAGAAGATCGTGCGTGATCTGCGGGTGCACCAGATCCTGGAAGGCACCAATGAGATCATGCGCCTGATCGTCTCGCGCCAGCTGATTGCAGGCTGATCCGCCCTGCCCCAGACTGCACGGCAAGACATACTGATGGAGCACGCCAGATGAGTGATATCCATATCCGCACCTCCGGCCAGGCCGGCCGCATCACCTTTACCCGCCCCAAGGCGCTCAATGCGATGAGCTATGAGATGTGCATGGCGATCGACGCCGCGATGCGCGAGTGGGCTGAAGATGATGCCGTGAAGCTGGTGGTGATCGACGCTGAGGGCGACAAGGCTTTCTGTGCCGGCGGCGACATCGCCGAGCTGTATGACACCGGCACCAAGGGCGACTATTCCTATGGCCGCACCTTCTGGCGCGATGAATACCGTCTGAACGCCCGCATCTTCGAATACAAAAAGCCGGTGATCAGCTTCATGCAGGGTTTCACCATGGGCGGCGGGGTCGGCATAGGCTGCCACGGCACCCACCGGGTGGTGGGTGAAAGCAGCCAGATCGCCATGCCGGAGGTCGGCATCGGCCTGGTGCCGGACGTGGGAGGTTCGCTGATGCTGGCGCTGGCGCCGGATCACCTGGGCGAATACCTTGGCATGACGGCGGCGCGGATGGGCGCCGATGATGCCATCCTCGCAGGCTTTGCCGACTATTTCATCCCTGAAGGCGATTGGCCCGCGCTGATCGCCGCGCTGGAGGAGACCGGCAGCGCCAAGCTGGTAGAAGACGCCGCCAAGCCTGCACCGGAGGGCAAGTTGCGCACGGTTCGCGAGGACACCGCCCGGCATTTCGGCAAGGACAGCCTGGAAGACATCCTTGCGGGGCTTGAGGCAGAGGACAGCGATTTTGCCGCAAGCGCGCTGAAGTCGCTCAAGCGCAACTCGCCGCTGTCGATGGCCTGCACGCTGGAAATGCTGCGCCGCCTTCGTGCCGACGGCCCCGCCATCCGCCGGGCGCTGGACCTGGAATACCGCTACACCTTCCGGGCTATGGAGCAGAGCGATTTCCTGGAGGGCATCCGGGCCCAGATCATTGACAAGGACCGCAATCCGCAATGGCAATATGCAGGCCAGCCGGTTCCGGCACAGGCGGTTGACGACTTGCTGGCGCCGCTTGGTGCTGATGCGCTGACATTTGAGGAGGAACTCGCATGAAGATCGGATTTATCGGGCTGGGCAACATGGGCGGGCCGATGGCCGCCAACCTGGCCAAGGCCGGCCATGAGGTCACCGGTTTCGACATGGCTGATGTCAGCATCGAAGGTGTCAAAATGGCGGCCTCCGGCCCCGAGGCCGCGGCGGGTGCCGATGCGGTGATCACCATGCTGCCCAACGGCGCTATCCTGCGCCTGGTCGCGGCAGAGGTGATCCCGGCAATGGCCAAGGGCGCCGCCCTTATTGACTGCTCCACCGTCGACGTCGACTCCGCCCGCGCTGTGGCGGAACAGGCTGAGGCCGCTGGCCTCCTGTCCGTCGACGCGCCGGTCTCCGGCGGCATCGGCGGCGCGGCCGGCGGCACGCTGACCTTCATGGCCGGCGGCTCGGCAGAGGCCTTTGCCGCAGCAGAACCGCTGTTCGGCATCATGGGCCAGAAAGCCGTGCATTGCGGCGAGGCCGGCGCCGGCCAGGCCGCCAAGATCTGCAACAACATGATCCTCGGCGTCACCATGATCGCCACCTGCGAGGCCTTTGCCCTGGCCGACAAGCTGGGCCTCGACCGGCAGAAGATGTTCGATGTGGTCTCCACCTCCTCCGGCTACAGCTGGACCATGAACGCCTATTGCCCGGCCCCCGGTGTCGGCCCGCAATCACCCGCCGACAACAATTACCAGCCCGGCTTTGCGGCTGAACTGATGCTCAAGGACCTGGGCCTCAGCCAGCAGGCGGCTGAGAGCGCCGATGCCGATACCCCGATGGGCGAACTGGCAATGGCGCTCTACAAGAAGTTCGTCGAGGACGAAGACGGCAAGGGCATGGACTTCTCTGCCATGCTGCCCCGCTTTGAGAAACGCAGCCGGGAGGGCTGACACGCCCGGCCGCCTCCACGCGGTTTCCTCCCAAACCGGCATTGCGTCAGGCCGGCCCTTCAACGGGCCGGCCTCAATCTTCGGGAGTTCCTGAAAATACCCTTAAAATTCGAATAAACTCCCGGATTTTGGCCCCAACCCGCCACAGTTCCGTCTCAATTCAGCAGCATTCCGGTAAGCGACCGTAAAGCCGAGCACCAGGATCGAGACGCCCGTCATGGCCACCGCAACCGAACTGAATATCGACTCAACTGCTACCGCCATCCAGATGGCGGAGGAGATTTTCGGCGACGGCGTGACCGTGACCAGCGCCAGCTACAGCGGCGACAACCTGTCGTCCGGCATCTACACCGGCGCGGACACCACCACGCCGGGTGTCGCACCCGCCGACTCGGGCGTCATTCTGTCCACCGGCTACGTGCGTGATTTCACCAACAGCGACGGCTCAACCAATACCAACCAGAACACCAACACAACCACCAATACCAGCGGCGTGAACGGGGATGCCGACTTTGATTCCCTGGCCGGAGCCAGCACGTTTGACGCGTCCTTCCTGGAGATCAATTTTGTCCCGGACGGTGATACGCTGACCATCGACTTCGTGCTGTCCTCCGAAGAATACCCGGAGTTCGCCAACTCCCAGTACAACGATGTCATTGGCGTCTGGGTGAACGGTGTGGAGGCCCAGGTCACCATCGGCGACGGCACCGCCTCGATCGGCAACATCAACGACGGCACCGAGAACGTCTACGTCGACAACACCGGTGACCAGTACAACACGGAGATGGACGGCTTCACCATCACCCTGACCTTTGTTGCCCCGGTGAATGCAGGTGAAATCAATACACTCAAGATCGGCGTCGCCGATACTGCCGACAGCAGCTACGACACCAACCTTCTGATTGCCGGCGGCTCGGTGCAAACGGCTGTGGTTGCGCAGGACGATCAGGAAGACATCGCCATCAACAAGACGCGGGTGATCGACGTTCTGGAGAACGACACCACCACCTCCGGCACGCTGACCATTACCCATATCAACGATCAGGCGGTCACCGCCGGCGATACCGTCACTCTGGCGACGGGGCAGCAGATCACCCTGAACGCCGATGGCACCCTGACCGTGGTCACCGACGGCGATCTGGAGACCGTCTACTTCAACTACACCGCGGACAACGGCCAGGGAAATTCCGATACTGGTCTGGTGGAAATCAACCAGACCGTGCCTTGCTTCCTGCGCGGCACCCTGATCCGCACCCCGGACGGCGAGATCCCGGTCGAGGATCTGCGCCCGGGCATGGAAGTGCTGACCTACGACAACGGCCCGCAGGTCCTGCAATGGACCGGCAGCCGCCGCACGGCATGCACGGCCGAAACCGCTCCGGTCCGTTTTGCCAAGGGCAGCTGCGGCAACACGCGCGACCTCTATGTCTCCCCCCAGCACCGGATGGTTGTCTCCGGCCCGCTGGCCGAACTGCTGTTCGGTGAGGAAGAGGTTCTGGTCAAGGCCAAGGACCTGGTCAACGACAGGACTGTGCGCCCGGCACTGGAGCTGCAGGAGGCCGAGTATTTCCACCTGCTGTTCGGCCGTCATCAGATTCTCTGGGCCAACGGTGCGCTCAGCGAAAGCTATCAGCCCGGGCCGGAATCAGCCTCTGGCTTTGATGCCGGAACACAGGCGGAAATCCGCGACTTGTTCCCCGAGCTGTGCGCTGAAACCGGCCGCGGCTACGGAAACGCCGCCCGGCTGTCCCTGCGCAGCTTCGAAGCGCGGGTTCTTGCCGCCGCCTAAGCAGCAACTGGCGGCGCGCCGCCGCCCCCTTTCAGCTCCCTTGGCTTTGCCGCGCAGCTCTTTATGACAAGGGCAGCGAAGAAAGGATCCGCTGTAAATGGTACGCCGTCATCTTGTTCCGATCACCGTTCTTGCCGCGGCCTGCGCGCTGGCGATTCCGCTGGCGGCAGGCAATGGCGGCATCGAAAAGGCCTCACTCGATTGCCCTCAGGGCCTGGCCCTGAAGGCCTCGCACTGCACGCCGGCACGGTTAACTAAGAAGTTCTACCGCCGCGGCGACCATATCCTGGATGACTACACCTGGATCGGCGAACCGGGCCAATGGGCGCCCGATCCCTATGGCACCTATGTGCAGGCCGGCGGCTATGTCTACCAGGTGAATCGCGAGACCCAGAAGGTGCTGCGCCTGATCGGCGCCGCGGACAATCTCCCCCAATAGACGCTGTGCGGCCCGGTCAGGGCCAGGCCATCGCCTCCATCACCTGGCGCGTTGCCTCATCTGCCGGAAACAGCATCTCGATCCGCAGCTCCGACATCGCCAGATCACCGGTGCCGCCGAACTGGGTGATGGTTGAGAAGAACGCCAGCACCTGCCCGCCCATCCGGTAGCGGGCCGGGATCACAGCGGGCAACACGCCCTCCTGCGGTGTTTCATGGGCGGCCGCATTTGCCTGCAGCCGCGCCACCGCCTGTTCCAGAACCGGGTCAGCCCCGAAATGCGCCAATTCGGTCCTGAGGCGCGCCAGGCTGTGCCGTTCGACCTCCTCCAGGTTATCCAACGCATCCCGCAGCGCCGCATTGCCCAGCAGCGCATTGATCAGGCTGCTGCCCTTGCTGATGCCGGCACCGCTCAGCATCATCTCCATTGGGCGGTTCAGATCCAGCAGGGTCCAGTGGCGGTCGATCATCATCGCCGGATAGGGCGCATGCGCCGCCAGCATCTGCGCCGCCGCCTGCCGCAGCGGCACCAGCGCTGCATCATCCAGATCCCGGCTTGCATAGGCCGGCGCCAGCCCCGCCGCCGTCAGCATCTGGTTCTGCGCCCCGCCCGGAAGCTGCAATTCCTCGCTGAGACGCAGCACCATGCCCCGGCTGGGGCGCGCGCGGCCGCTCTCCAGAAACGACAGATGCCGGGCTGAGACCCCGGCCTCCAGCGCCAGCTGCATCTGGCTCATCCGCCGCAGCCCGCGCCATTTCTTCAGAACCGCGCCAAATGCTTCTGCCATGCCGTGTCTCCGTTTTCGCCAGCATAGGCGGTCGCATTCGGAACTTCACTTACCTCCCAGGTAATTGTTTTGCCTCTGTGCTCCGCGGCACTCTGCCTGCGGAAACCTACAGGAGCCCCCAATGACCCACACTGCCTCGATCCGCATGCTCAAGACCGTCTCGATCCTCTCCGCTGCCTTCGGCCTTGCCATGGTGCTGGCACTGGCCACCCCGCTGGGCGCAGCGCTTGGCCTGTTCATCGACCTAGCCTTCCTGCCGGTGGACGGTGCCCAGGCGCTCAGCCCTGGCGCGGCGTCGCTGATGACCGCCATCAGCGGCGGGCTGATGTGCGGCTTCTGCGTGCTGATCTATCTGCTGACTGAACATGTCTACAGCACCGACCCCGCCCTTGGCCGCCGCCTGCTGATCCCGGCGCTTCTGGCCTGGTACATTCCCGACAGCCTCGGCTCCCTCGCCGCAGGCGCCTGGTTCAACGTGGTGATGAACACCGCCTTCCTGGCCCTGTTCCTGGTTCCGCTGCTGCTGGCCCGCCCAACTGCCGTGCAAGCGGCATAAGAAAGGGGGCGCCACCGCCCCCTGTTCACCTTTGCAGAAATACTCCGGGGTGAATTGGCCATCGGCCAAGAGGGGCAGCACCCCTCTTTCCCGCGTCAGCAGGCCAGCGCCGCTCTCTCTTATTCCGCAGCGACCTTCCGCGCCGCCAGAATGTCCTTCAGATAGCGCCCGGTGTGGCTGCGCGGCTCATCGGCAACTGCCTCCGGCGTGCCGGCCGCAACAATCTCGCCGCCGCCGTCGCCGCCCTCGGGGCCGATGTCGATGATCCAGTCGGCAGTCTTGACCACGTCCAGATTGTGTTCGATCACCACTACCGAATTGCCCTGCTCCACCAGTTCGTGCAGCACTTCCAGAAGTTTCTTCACATCCTCGAAATGCAGGCCGGTGGTCGGTTCGTCCAGGATATACAGCGTCCGCCCGGTGGAGCGTTTCGACAGTTCCTTCGACAACTTCACCCGCTGCGCCTCGCCGCCCGACAGCGTCGTCGCCTGCTGGCCTACCTTGATATAGCCCAGGCCCACCCGCATCAGCGCATCCATCTTGTCGCGGATCGCGGGCACCGCCTGGAAGAAGCCCTGCGCGTCTTCAACCGTCATATCAAGCACATCGGCAATGCTCTTACCCTTGAACTTGATCTCCAGCGTTTCCCGGTTATAGCGCGCGCCCTTGCAGGTCTCGCAGGTCACATAGACGTCGGGCAAAAAGTGCATCTCGATCTTGATGACGCCGTCGCCTTGGCAGGCCTCGCAGCGCCCGCCCTTGACGTTGAAGGAGAACCGCCCGGGCTTATACCCCCGCGTCTTTGCCTCCGGCAGGCCAGCAAACCAGTCGCGGATCGGGGTGAAGGCACCGGTGTAGGTCGCAGGGTTCGACCGCGGCGTGCGGCCGATCGGGCGCTGGTCGATGTCGATCACCTTGTCCAGATGCTCCAGCCCCTTGATGCTCTCGCAGGGCGCCGGTGTCTGGCGTGCACCATTCAGCCGCATCGAGGCGGTCTTGAACAGCGTCTCGATGGTCAGCGTCGACTTGCCGCCGCCCGACACGCCGGTCACGCAGACGAACTTGCCCAGCGGAAACTCTGCCGTCACCTCTTTCAGGTTGTTGCCGGTGGCCTTGACCACCTTGATCTTCTTCTTGTTGCCCTTGCGGCGCTTGGCCGGCACCGCGATTTCCCGCGTGCCCGCCAGATACTGGCCGGTGATCGAGTTGGTGTCAGACGCAATCCTCTGCGGCGTGCCGTGGCTCACCACCTCGCCGCCGTGCACCCCGGCGCCGGGGCCGATGTCGAACACATAGTCCGCCTGGCGGATCATGTCCTCGTCATGCTCCACCACGATCACGGTGTTGCCCTGGTCGCGCAGGTTCTTCAACGTGCCGATCAGCCGGTCATTGTCGCGCTGGTGCAAGCCAATCGAGGGCTCGTCCAGCACATAGAGAACCCCGGTCAGGCCGGACCCGATCTGGCTCGCCAGCCGGATCCGCTGGCTCTCGCCGCCAGACAGGGTGCCGGAATTGCGGCTCAGGGTCAGATACTCCAGACCCACGTTATTCAGGAAACCAAGCCGCTCGCGGATCTCCTTGACGATGGCGCGGGCGATCTCCTGCTTCTGCTGGGTCAGATGGTTCGGCACATCCTCGATCCAGGCCAGCGCCTCGCGGATCGACAGCTGCACCACCTGCCCCACATGCACGCCCGCGATCTTCACCGCCAGCGCCTCTTCCCGCAGCCGGTAACCCTCGCAGTGATGGCAGTGGCGGTTGTTCTGGTAGCGCTCGAATTCTTCCCGGATCCAGTTGGAATCGGTCTCGCGGTAGCGCCGCTCCATATTCGGAATCACACCCTCAAAGGTGCGCTCCACCTGGTAGACCCGCCCGCCCTCGTCATAGCGGAACATGATCTCCTCGTCGCCGGAACCGTACAGGAACACTTTCTGCACCTTCTCCGGCAAGTCCTTCCAGACGGTGTTCTTGTCGAACTCGTAGTGCCGTGCGATGGCCTCGATGGTCTGCAGGAAATAGGGCGACTTACCCTTGCGCCAGGGTGCCAAAGCGCCGTCATAGACTTTCAGGCTCTGGTCCGGCACCACCAGCCGCTCGTCAAAGAACAGCTCAACCCCCAGCCCGTCGCATTCCGGGCAGGCCCCGAACGGCGCGTTGAAGGAAAACAGCCGCGGTTCGATCTCCGGGATGGTAAAGCCGCTGACCGGGCAGGCAAAGTTTTCGCTGAAGGTGATCCGCTCCGGCTCGCCCTCCTTGGGCGCGGTCTCCAGAATGGCAATGCCATCCGCCAGGTCCAGCGCGGTACGCAAGCTGTCCGCCAGCCGGGTCTCCATGCCTTCGCGCACCACCAGACGGTCGACCACCACGTCGATGTCATGACGGAACTTCTTGTCCAGAGTGGGCGGCTCGTCCAGCTCATAGAACGCGCCGTCCACCTTCACCCGCTGGAAGCCCTGCTTGCGCAGCTCCAGGAATTCCTTCTTGTACTCGCCTTTGCGGTCGCGGACGATCGGCGCCAGCAGGTAGCCGCGGGTGCCCTCCTCCATCTCCATGATCCGGTCGACCATGTCCTGCACCTGCTGCGCCTCAATCGGCTTGCCGGTGGCCGGGCTGTAGGGCGTGCCTGCGCGGGCAAACAAAAGACGCAGATAGTCATAGATCTCCGTCACCGTACCGACGGTGGAGCGCGGGTTCTTCGACGTTGTCTTCTGCTCGATGGAGATCGCAGGGGACAAACCGCTGATGTGATCCACGTCCGGCTTTTCCATCATGTCGAGGAACTGGCGCGCGTAGGCCGACAGGCTCTCGACATAGCGGCGCTGGCCCTCGGCATAGATGGTGTCAAACGCCAGAGAGGACTTGCCTGAACCCGAAAGACCGGTAATCACCACCAGCTCATCGCGCGGAATATCCACGTCGATGCTCTTCAGATTGTGCTCGCGCGCGCCGCGCACTTCGATGGATTTCAGCTCAGCCATAATGCCCCCGTACCCGCGCCGCCGAACCCCTGGCGGACGCCCGCCCTACAGATAGGGAATGCTGTGGAAAACGCCAAGCCCTAAAAGAGAACATAGAGCGAACAGGTTGAAACTTGCTGACAGCAGCTGGCAGCAGGCGGAAGCCACACGTTTTCCGGCCCGGACTCCGGCGCGTCTAGGCCCAGGCGCGCCGCCGCGCGGCCAGCAGCTGGTGCACCAGAATGCCCGCCAGGAACAGGGCGCAGACCACCAGCATCATGCCGCCGTAACCCGCCACCCCCAGCGATGCCAGCAGCAGCGGCGTGCCGATCACATTGCCGGCATTGCCCGCCTGCGACATCGCGCCGTTCGACTCGGCCTGATCCGCTGCCGTAGTGTTCAGCTGCGGAACACAGGCAAAACTGCCGCTCTGCACCAGGCCAAAGGCAGCAGCCAGCGCAAAGCATGCCAGCCAGTCCCCCGGCATGGCCCAGAGCCACAGCCCGCCTGCCGCACAAAGGCCAAAGCCCAGCTGAATGAGCTGCACCGCCGGCATCACCCGCAGCAGCGCCACCCCGATCACCATAGACGAGGCGATGGAGATCAGCGGAAACGCCCCCATCACAAAGGCCCGCTGCCCCTCCGGCACATGTGGCGGCAGCACCGTCAGCAGTGCCACAAAGCAGGTGGTGTAAAACAGCCAGCCCGCAGCCGGCGCCAGCTTGAACGGCGAGCGGTAGATCTTCAGATGCAGCGCCGGCAGGTCGGCCAACCGCGGCATCGGCTGGCGCGGCGGCACTGGCAGATCGCGCATTGCCCAATGGAGCAATACCGCCAGCGCCGCCATCAGCGCGGCATGGGCCGCAAACAATGCCAGCAGCCCGTAGGAGGCCACCAGCGGCAGCCCCAGCCAGTTCAAGAGTGCAAAGGCAACGCCGAAAAACGTGCTCCACACCGTCAGCGCCGTGCCCCGCTGGCGGTCATCAGCCAGCAGCGCCATCAGAGTCGGCCCGGCCACCACGATGCCCAGGTGAGACAGGCCTTCCACCGCGCGGGTCACCAGAAACAGCCCGTAGGGCAGATGCAGCACCTGCAGCGCCGACATTACTGCCCCTGTCCACAAGGCCCAGACCAGCGTGCGCCGGTAGCCAAAGGAAGACACGAACAACCCGGCCACCGCGCCCATCAGAATGCCCAGCACGCCCGTCATCGACACGCTCAGGCTCAGCGCCGCGCCAGCCTCGGGATACAGCGCGCCAAGCTGGTCAAAAACAACCGACACCTTGCCGTATTGCGCGGCAGCGCCAAGGCCCGCAGCCCAGACCGCAAGGATCGCGCCCCAGCGGGTTTTCCCGGTTGTGCTCATGACCGCTGCCCTTTGTTCTTGATTTGCATCTGGTTACCCCGGTCCGCTCCGGGATGCCAGAGCTGCCGCAAAGGAAAAGAGTGGCCAACTCACGGCTCTTCCGCCAAAGTTTTCTTGGACTTCGGAAGACAATAACGTATGGATTTTAACACTTTAGTCGTTACATTTAGGGAAAAGATGGTCGAAAGAATTCGGCTGGTCCCAGACCAGCACCATTTAAGAGACGTCGGACAACTCGTCGATGGGCGTTACTTTTGGATAGACCTTCAACTAAATACCGAAGGGCATGAGACACGCGATTTCATTGCAACTTATACTTTCAACGCAGACGGCGATTTACTGGACCATGAAATTTGCGACCTGGGCCTGCGATCATCTTCCAGTGCCCAGCATGCAGCAAATGCAGTAATGGCAAAACGAAAGCAGCTGAAAATCAAGAGGAACCTCCTAGGCCGGCAAAAACGATGCAGCTTCTGGGTAAAGCCCTTCTCAATTGAAGCATTTGGGCTTTCCTTTGGCCTGGTCCTTCGTGAACAGGAAGAAGGTGAAATGGCAGGTGAAGAACTTGTGGACGCTATGCCAGGCTGCACTCTAATGTTCTATCCTCCTTGGCCGGACGGTTCTTACGACACTTGAGCGCGCGACTTTTCGCTTAAACTGGCACGAAATCTCACTCTCTCCTTTACCCAAAGAAAGACCGCACACGGCGCTTTCCGTGTGCGGCCCTCAAAAGTGTTCCGGCAAGCTTTCAGCTTACATATGGATCACCCGGCCATAGGCATCGAGCACGCTCTCATGCATCATCTCGGACAGCGTCGGGTGCGGGAAGACGGTGTTCATCAGGTCTTCCTCGGTGGTCTCCAGCTGGCGGCCCACCACATAGCCCTGGATCATCTCGGTCACCTCGGCGCCGACCATATGGGCACCCAGCAGTTCGCCGGTCTTGGCGTCAAAGATGGTCTTGACCATGCCTTCGGCCTCTCCCAGGGCAATCGCCTTGCCGTTGCCGATGAAGGGGAAGCGGCCGACCTTGATGTCGTAGCCCAGTTCCTTGGCCTTCGCCTCGGTATAGCCGACGGAGGCGACCTGCGGCTGGCAGTAGGTGCATCCGGCAATGCTTTCAGGCTTTACCGGGTGTGCGTGCTTGCCCGCAATCAGCTCCGCCACCATGACGCCCTCGTGCGACGCCTTATGCGCCAGCCAGGGCGCGCCGGCGATGTCGCCGATGGCATAAAGGCCGTCGACGCCGGTGCGGCAGAATTCGTCGGTGATCACATGGGTCCGGTCGACCTTGACGCCCACCTCTTCCAGCCCCAGCCCCTCGACGTTGCCGACGATGCCGACGGCAGAAATTACGGTGTCGAACTCCTGTTTTTCGACCTTGCCGCCCACCTCGATATGGGCCGTCACCTTACCCTTGCCGCGGTCCAGCTGCTTGACCATGGCTTTCTCCATGATCTTCATGCCCTGTTTGACAAAGGCTTTCTTGGCAAAGGCGGAGATTTCCGCGTCCTCGACCGGCAGCACCCGGTCCATGACTTCGACAACAGTCGTGTCAGCGCCCAGCGTGTTGTAGAAGCTGGCAAATTCGATGCCGATGGCGCCGGAGCCGATCACCAGTAGCTTTTTCGGCATGCGGACGGGCTGCAGCGCGTGCTTGTAGGTCCAGACCAGATCGCCGTCCGCTTCCAGCCCCGGCAGTTCACGGGCGCGGGCGCCGGTGGCCAGCACGATGTTCTTGGCAGTCAGATCCTGCGTGCCTTTGTCGGTCTTGACCGAAACCTTGCCTTTGGCCGGAATCGACGCCTCGCCCATCACCACGTCGATCTTGTTCTTCTTCATCAGATGGCCGATGCCGGAGGACAGCTGTTTCGCCACCCCGCGCGAGCGTTTCACCACCGCATCGAGGTCATAGCCGATGTTCTCTGCCTTCAGGCCGAAATCCTTGGCGCGCTCCATCAGGTGGAACACTTCCGAGGACCGCAGCAGCGCCTTGGTCGGGATGCAGCCCCAGTTCAGGCAGATGCCGCCCAGATGCTCACGCTCGACCACGCAGGTCTTAAGGCCCAGCTGCGCCGCACGGATGGCGGCAACATAGCCCCCCGGCCCGGCGCCGATTACGATCACGTCATAAGATTGTGCGGCCATGTTGCTCCCTCGCCCTCGAACAGGTTCCAAAAACTAGTTTACCGTTAAACTAGTTTTCGCTGCACTGCAATCATCCTCTGCTGCGGCATAGCGGCCATGCGTTTTCCGGCAGGTTTCCGCTTGGCAGCAGGGGCAGCTCCGGGCCAGCATAGGCTGGAAGCTTTCGGCAATCCACAACCCTGGACCGCATGCATATGACAAAAACTCTTTTCGACCTCGCCAAGGCGCTTGTGAACGCCACCCTGATCCTGCTGGCACTTTGCCTGTTTCTGGGTTGGAAACTGATGGCCGCAGCCGAAGGCGTCACCGCCAATGCTGCAGCCATTGCTGATCAGGCAGCACCGCTGCGCACCGCCATAACCGGGCTGCAGTCAGACATTGCGGCTCTCCGCAGTTCTATGCAGGACGACACCGTGTCCAGCGCCCGGCTCACCCAGCTGGAGGCGCGCGTGGCAAAGGTGCAAGACAGCCTCGCGGACATGCGCACGCTGCCGCAGCAGGCCGCGGCAGAGGCCGCCCGTGCCGGAGCCGCAGAACTTGCCGGCCGGATCATCCGCGCCGCGCCCTTGCTGAAGGACGGCAGCGCCTGCGGTTCAGGGAAAAGCTGACCCCGGCTCAGCCTTTTGCGGCGTAGGCTTCCAGCAGCCCGCCGAACTCTTCCATCGTGGGGAAGTGCTCAAAGCTGTGCGCGGCCGCAACCTGCACGAACGGATGTTTCGCCGCTGTCCAGGTCTCAATGTACGGGCTGAACCAGCTGGTGTCCCCGAACATCGTCGGACGCACGTTCACAAACCCCTCCACGCCGGCAATGCGGGTGAACATCCAGGTCTGGCACTCCGGGCAGCAGAAATGGCTCAATTCCTCCCCCTTGGCTCCGCCAACCACAGGGGCGCCCTGCGTCACCCGGAACGCCTCAGCCGGGAACATCGCGGTCAGGGAAAACGCGCTGGAACTCATCTTCTGACAGCCGCGGCAGTGGCAGGCGGCTGTCAGCGCCGGCGGTGCTAACACTTCGATTCCGGTGGCGCCGCAGCGGCAGCTTCCGGTCATGGGAAAGGAGGATGCAGTCATGGTCTGTCTTTCAAAGATTTTTCTGAAATGCGGGAGCACTTCCCTGCCGCAGTGCCGCACTGCACGCAAGGGAGCGGCAACAGAAAAACGCCGCGCCCTTTCTCAGGACGCGGCGTTGAATTCTTCCAGCAAAACCGGCGTCAGCCAGCCGCTTGCATCTGTCGCACGGTCTCACCATAGCCGCCGGCCTGAACATAGGCCCGTTCCGGCGTGGTGCTGGCGCGGTGCAGCGCCTCGTTGCGGTAGGGGAAGCGGCCGAACTGCCGGATCACTTCGCGATGCGCACGGGCGTGCAGCAGGTTGCCGCCGCCGGTCTCCGGCATCCGCTCCATCATCAGCCGGATGCAGCGCTCCTGGTCGCACAGGTTTTCCGAATGCATCAGCGGCAGGTAAAAGAACTGCCGGGCCGGTTCATTGATCTTGAGGTCCCAGTTCTTGTTGATCGCGATCTTCGCCGCAGACAGCGCCGCCCGGTCCGAGGCAAAGGCCCGGGCATCACCGCGGAACATGTTGCGCGGGAACTGGTCCATCAGGATGATGTAGGCCAGCGTGCCGCTCGGGTAGGTGAGCCAGAAGGAGAACCGGCCTTCGCAGGCCGCCTCCCAGGTGCTTTGGAACTTTTCGCGGATCTCCTGATCCAGCGCGTCATCCTGCAGATACCATCCCTTCTCCCCGACTTTGTCGAGCCAGAATGAAAGTATCTCTTCGGGACCAGTCATCGGTCGTAACTCCAAGTTTTTCCTGACCCTATCTCAGGCCATTTTACATTACCTTTACAAGTAACCTTGGGTCACAAATTACGTCAGACAAGCCCTCTGTGTGAAATAATCCTCACAATTCCGGCTGGTTAGCGCAATCAGACTGTTTCTTGGGCAGTTTCCTGCTCCTCCAGCTCCGACTCGATGGCGTATTCCTGGGCAAATTCCACAGCCACCGGCGTAGCCGTCGGCGACATCGCGGCAAAGCTGCCGGTTTCATCGACAGGCACCGCCGCACGCTGCGTCGCGCGGTAGGCGGCATAGGCGGCCATCGCAAACATCAGCGCACCGATGAAGGTAAAGAAGCCCGCCGGACCAAACACCGCATCCTCCATCAGCCAGCCGGTGATCAGCGGCCCGGCAATGGCGCCCAGCCCGTTGATGAAAATCAGCCCGCCGGAAGCCGCCGCCATGTCGTCATGCTCCAGGTAGTCGTTGGTATAGGCGATCAGCAGCGAATAGAGCGGGTTGGAAAGGCCGCCGATGAAGAAGGCCGCCACCAGCAGCATCTTGAACTCCATCCCGAACAGGAAGCCCAGGACAGCACCGACGCCGCCCGCGAGGGCCGCACCCAGGATCAGGAAACGGCGGTCCATGCGGTCCGACAGCCAGCCCAGCGGGTACTGCAGCAGCATCGCCCCTACATAGAAGGTGGAGACAAAGACCGACAGCTGCCACAGCGTCAGCCCGGCGGCTGAGCCGTAAACCGCGCTCATGCCGAACTGGGCCGAGAACACGCCGCCCAAAAGGAACATGCCGACACAGCCCAAGGGCGAGGTTTCAAACAGCTTGCGCAGGGTCATCGGCTTGGTGGTGTCAAAGGCCGGCGTCGGCGAGATCGACAAGAGGATCGGCCCAAAGGAGACCGAAACAAGGATCGACGCGATGATGAACGCCTCATAGCCGGCCGGGTCGCCGATCTGGATCATCATCTGGGCGGCGATAATGCCGATGGTCTGCACGATCATATAGAGCGACAGCGCCTTGCCGCGGTTGGTGTTGTCGGCAGCATTGTTCAGCCAGCTTTCCGCGGTCACATACACGCCCGAGAAGCAGAAGCCGATGATCATCCGCCCCAGCGCCCAAGCAACTGTGTTGGGCAGCAGCGGATAGAGGATCATCACGGCAGAGATAAACGAGGCCAGTGCCGCAAACACCCGCACATGGCCGACGCGGCGGATCATCTCCGGCGCCAGCCGCGAGCCGCCCAGGAAGCCCACAAAATAGGCCGCCATCACGATCGACATCTGGAAGGTCGAAAAGCCCTCAAGCTCGCCGCGCACACCCAGCATGGTGCCCTGCAGGCCGTTGCCCACCATCAGCAAGCAAACCCCCAAAAGCAGCGCCCATGCGCTCGACAGCACCTGCAGCATTTTAATGCCTCCTTCGAAAGCAAAGCAGCCCTCCACAACGGGACGGGCTGCCAACACCTTTGTTTGTTATGTCCGGGCGATCAAGCCCGCCGGGCCGGTATCGCCGATTCCGATTTCAGTTTGATGAACCCTATGCGCGCGTGCGGGGTTCCACAGTTGCGGCGCTTATCTAGGATTTCCTGCCGCTTTTCTGAGATGTATTCGCCTAAGCCGGGATCAAAAGCGACGCGTCGCCGTAGGAGAAGAACCGGTAGCGGTTCTCAACGGCGTGGGCATAGATCTTGCGGATTTCCTCCTGCCCCATCAGCGCCGAAACCAGCATCAGGAGCGTCGATTTCGGCAGGTGGAAGTTGGTCATCAGCGCATCCGCCACCTGGAATTCAAACCCGGGGTAGATGAAGATGTCAGTGTCACCTTCCCAGGCATGGATCCGGCCGTCCTTGGCAGCACTCTCGATCAGCCGCAGCGCCGTGGTGCCGACCGGGATCACCCGTCCGCCAGCCGCTTTGGTTGCGGCGATCTCTGCTGCAGCCTCTTCGCTCACCTTGCCCCATTCCGCGTGCATCCGGTGGGTGGTCACGTCTTCCACCTTCACCGGCAGAAAGGTGCCCGCCCCCACATGCAGGGTGACATAGGAAATCTCCACGCCCCGCTCCTTCAGCGCCGCCAGCAGCGGCGCGTCGAAATGCAAAGAGGCCGTCGGCGCCGCCACCGCGCCTGAATTCCTGGCCCAGACGGTCTGGTAATCGGTCTTGTCCTGCTCATCCGCCGCGCGCTTGGCGGCGATATAGGGCGGCAGCGGCATCGCGCCGGCCTCGGCCAGGGCGGCGTCGAAATCGGTGCCGCTCAGGTTAAAGCGCAGATACCCCTGACCGTCCTCGACGGTGTCCAGCGTCGCGCTCAGCGCATCGGAGAAGATGATCTCTTCCCCTGCCTTGATCTTCTTCAGCGGTTTCAGCAGCGCCGCCCAGCTTCCATCGGCGCGCGGCTCCAGCAGGGTCGCCTCGATCTTCGCCGCCACCGGCCCTTGCGCACTGTCGCGGTGGCGCAGCCCGCTCAGACGCGCAGGGATCACCTTGGTGTCGTTCAGCACCAGCCGGTCACCGGGCTGCAGCCAGCCGACCAGATCGGTCACCTTCCCGTCGTGCAGGGCACCGCCCTCGGCCACCAGCAAGCGGGCCGAGCTGCGCGGATTGGCAGGCCGGGTGGCAATCAGATCGTCGGGCAGGTCAAAGTCGAAATCGCTGAGTTTCATGGCGCGCGCTATATGATGTGCAGCGGGGAAGTTCCATGGCGATTTTCGCCCCGCGCAGGGTTTCCTTCAAGGACTACTTGTCACTGCCCCGCGGTTCGCGAACCAGTTCCTCGCCGTCTTCGAGCACCTCGCCGTCGGCACTGAACGCCCGGTTGTCGCCTGGAACCTTGGGGGCCGGCCCGCGGAAAATCTCCCGCAGGAACCCCGGCGCCAGTCCGGCCAGCGGGTTGACAGCAACCGACGGATCATCCGCAGTGCCGCGCAGGGTAAAGGTAAAGCCGAACAGACCCTCACCGTCACGCGGCGACAATACTCGCCCGATCGCGTTCAGAAGGTAGACCGGAGAAATCACCCCCCGCATGTTCAACCGGCTGCTGTTCAGGTTGTAGTTTCCGTCCAGCGACAGCCCCATCGACGGGCCCACCGCGCTGCTCTGGTGCAGGATCAGATGCGAATCCCCCAGCCGGAACCGCCCGTCCATGCTGGTGAACAGGATGCCCTGCCCCGTCATCTCATCCAGCAGCCCGACCAGGCTGATCGCGTTCAGGATCGCCGCCATCGACGGCGCGTTCCGCACCCGGATGTTGCGGACGTTGACCTTGCCGTCATATTCACCCGGCGCACCGGCGGCGGGCACCAGCGTCATGTCGAAACTGCCGCCGCGGCCATGTTCGAACACGCCGGCGGAGCGGAACACCCCGCCCGCATCATTTGAGCGGATGCGCGAGGCGGTTCCCCCGTTCTGCGGCACCACGGTGCCCGCCACCGGCGTCTGCCCGTTCAGCCGTGCGGTGAACTCCCCGTTCATGCCGCCGCGGGTGGAAAACCGCCCCTGGAAATTCTGCAGCCCGATGCTGTCAGTCACCTGCAGGTTCTGCAGCCGCAGGGTGATCGGCACATCGCCGCCGCTGCTGCCGCTGCTGCCGCTTGCGCTGTCGGAGAACGGCGACCGGTTCAGGTCCAGCCGCCCGCCGGTCACCTCGATCGCGGGCGCCGCCGCGCCACGGCCGGTGAAGGTCACGGCGCCGCGGAACCAATTGCCGGCCTGCGCGGAGGAGAACACCGCCTGATCCAGCCCGCCGCTCTTGCGCGTCGTGACCCGGCCCGTGGCAGACAGTCCGGGCGCTTGCAGCTCCAGACGGTCCACCCTGGCTGGCTCGGCCAGCGTTGCAGTGAGCGACAGCTTGCCTTTTGCTGCCGCGCCCTTGCGCCAGCTGATTTCCGGTATGCGCAGCCCCACTCCGCTAAGGTCCGAGTCCAGCTGCAGCCGCGGTGGCGTCCCCGGCTTCAATTCCACCGAGTACCGCCCCTGCGCCTTGCCGGATACCGCACCGCGCGGCAGGCCAATGTTGAAAGCCTCAACCGCAGCCGGGGACAGTTCGATCACCCCGGCGACCCGGCTGTCCGGCGGTGCATCCTTGCCGATCTTCTGCTGCCAGCCGGCACTCAGCGGCACGCCGGACAGGCTGCCATTACCGCTGATCCGAACCTGCCCCTGATCGCCCTCAACCTGCAGCAGCGGTGCCGCCGCCACATGGCCCGGCACCAGCTTTGCGCTTTCCACCGCCCGCACCGTGCCGCGGTAGTGATAGAGGATCTGTTCCACCGGCACCTCTTTCTGCAAGGGCAGCGACAGGGTGCCTTCGGCCTCCGCCAGCCCTTCCGCCAGGTCCACCGGCAGGCTGGCCTTATCCATCACCCGCAAGGGTTCCCGGTTCAGCAGCGACAGCGCGGCAGTGGCAGAGCCCTTCGCCTTGATCCGGGCAATCCCCGGCGTGCCATCCTTGGCCGATACATCCGGGATGATAAAGGACGTGCCCGCCACCTCCACCTCGCCGCCCTGATCCGCCGTGACGGTCCCGCCCGAGGAAGTGACCACAAACCGGTTGCCGTAAAGGCTCAGCTGGCCAGAGCCGCCAACCACCGGCGGCATGAATTTCTGAAACAGCACTTCGGCGCCCTCAAACGCCAGGTCCAGGCTGACAAACGGCTTGCCGCTGCCGCGCCCGCGCATGTGGAAGCCGACATCGCGCACCAGACCGGCCCGCAGGTTTTCGTGCACCCACTCCCGCGGCTTCGGGGCCAGAACTGAGGGCCACAATTCCTTGACCCGCGCGGCGCGCACCTGATCGACGCTGCCGTTCAGATCGTAGTCCCAGCCGTCGCTGCCTGCCCCGACAGTGCCGTCGAAATGGATGCGGCTGTCGCCGTCCCGCACCAGCATCTCTCCCAGCCGCAGCCGGAACGGTTTCAGCCGCAGATCGAAATCCGCGTCCACCGCCGGGAATTTCACCGGTGTCTCGAACAGCCGGCGCGGGTTCAGCTCCAGGTCGGAGAACCGCAGCTGGCCCACCAGCCCGGCCAGCTGGCCGTTCTGCACTCCGGCCAGACTCGCCTGCCCCTGCATCACCCCTGAGCCCCAGCCGCTTTCCACGCTCAACTCCGAGAACGCCAGCCGCTGGCGCGCGGGATCATAGGTGAAGTAACTGCGCGCGCCGGTGATCGGCACCGGGCGGGTCTGCGCGGCCGGCTGGATCACACCCTCGCCGATGCGCAGGCTGGCCTGCACCGGCTGCACCACGCCATCCGCCGCCACACCGCCGCGCAGCGATCCGGAAATCGGTGCCCGCAGCACCCCCAGCCAGCCCAAGGCCGGGCTTTGCAAGGCGATATCCTCACTGGCGATCTCCGACACAAGCACCCCGAATTCCGCTTCGGGGCTGCCAATCTCGGACGCATAGCTGGCCTCTACCGTGCCCACCTCGCCGCGGCCGCTGAGGACAGAGAACGCCGCCGACAGCGACACCGAACTGCCCTGCCGCTGCAGCCCGATCCGGCCGCCGTCCAGCGTCCAGCCGCGGCCCAGCCGGTCGTCGGTATAGGAGAGGGTCAGCTCGCTGGTTTCCACTTCGGTCAGCGCCGCCAGCACCGGCTTCTGCAGCTGACTGTCCCATTGCTCGATCAGCTCCACCAGGGTTGCAGCCCGCCGCGATGGTGCCGCGCCGCTGGCAAAACTCAGCGCCAGGCTGCCATCCTCATTACGCCTGAGCGCCGCAAACAGCCCGCTCAGCGCGATCCGCTTGGGCTGGATCCTCCCCCGCAGAAGGGGCCGCATCGCCAGGCTCGCCTGAGCATCCGCCAGCTGGGCAAAGACACTGCCGTCCGGATGCCGCAGCACCACGTCCTGCAGGCTCACCCGCGGCCGCCAGCCCTTGTTCACCACCACATGGATGGCGCCGAATTCGACTTGCAGCCCGTTCAGATGCTGCTCGATCCGCGCCTCCACCCGGGTGCGCACCCAGTCCGGCGCATCCAGCCGGGTGCCGATCCCGAAATAGACCGCGCCTGCACCCAGAAAGGACAGCAGCGCCAGCACCCAGACCAGCCCGCGCAGCAGCCGCCAGCGGCGGCGCCGCCGCGGCGCCGCGGCGGCAGCCGCATCCGCTTCCGGCTCGGGGCCGGGCACGGGCACCGCCTCTGCGGCGGCGCGGATATTCTCGCCGTCGGGTTTGATCTCAGCTTTCCCTTCGCTGTTCATCGGTTATGGTCGCCGCGCAGTGAGTTGCGCAAATGACAGGAGACAGGCCAATGCTCGACGTTTCAGATCCCGCCCCTTCCTTTACCCTGCCCCGCGGCGGCGGCGGAGAGGTCACTTTGTCCAGCCTTCAGGGCGCGCCCGTGGTGCTGTTCTTCTACCCCCGCGATAATACCCCCGGCTGCACCAAAGAATCCATCGCCTTTTCAGAGGCTTTGCAGGCATTCGCCGATGCCGGCGCTCACGTTTTCGGGATTTCCAAGGACAGCCTCAAGAAGCATGAGAATTTCACCGCAAAACACGGGCTGACCACACCGCTTCTGTCGGATGCGGAGGGCAGCGTTTGCGAGGATTACGGCGTCTGGAAAGAGAAAAGTATGTACGGCAAAAAACACTGGGGCATCGAACGCTCCACTTTCCTGATCGGTGCGGACGGCAAGATCTCCCGTGTCTGGCGCAAGGTAAAAGTCGATGGCCATGCCGAGGAAGTGCTGGAAGCCGTCCGCGCCCTTTAGGCGAAGTGCTCCCGCCAGCCCTGCCCGCGCCCTGAGAGGCACGAGCCGCGGCTGTTGGGCCCGGCGCCGCCCCATGGGCCTGGATGATCAGCCTGCTGATCCCCCGCAGGCGCGGGAGTGCGCCGGTTTCCGCACTGGACTCTGCCGCCCAAATCAGGTGAACCGGCCCCCGCAATGGCCCAGCCGCCCCGCCGCAACAGGAGACCCGCATGACCGATCAGCCCCTTTCGCTTGCCGAACGTGCCGCCGAGGTGCTGACCACCGCCGACGGGCGTGCCAAGACCGCCCTGTCGCGCCGCCATGCCGCCGCGTGGTTTGCCAGCCGCAAGGGCGAGGCGCCGCAGATCCCCACCGGCACCGCCAGCCCGCCGATGCACCCGGCACGGCCTGATCAGCCCGCACTCCTGAACCCGCGCGACGTGCCCAAGCGCAAGCCGGGCTCCGAAGCCGGGCGCATCGCGCTTTTGCATGCGGTGGCCCATATCGAGCTCAATGCCGTAGATCTGCACTGGGACATCATCGCCCGCTTCTCCCATGTGCCGATGCCACTGGGGTTCTTCGACGACTGGGTGCAGGCCGCGGATGAAGAAAGCAAGCATTTCAACCTGATTTGCGACTGCCTTGAAGCCCTGGGCAGCCATTACGGCGCCCTGCCTGCCCATGCCGGCATGTGGCGCGCAGCCGAGGACACGGCAGAGGACCTGATGGGCCGACTCGCGGTTGTGCCTATGGTGCTGGAGGCCCGTGGCCTTGATGTGACCCCCGGCATGATCGAGGTGTTCCGCAAGGCAAACCTCCCCCAGGCGGTGGAGGCGCTGGAACTGATCTATGCCGAGGAAGTCAGCCACGTTGCCTATGGCTCCAAATGGTTCAACTTCCTGTGCGGACGGGACAATCTGGACCCAAAGGAGGAATTCCATGCTCTGGTGCGCAAGTATTTCCGCGGCGCGCTGAAACCGCCCTTCAACGAGGAAAAACGCGCCGATGCCGGCCTGCCGCCGGATTTCTACTGGCCGCTGGCCGACCAGGTGAAACCGCTGCCGGGCTGGTAAACCGGGCCGGTGAACCAGCCGCCTGAGCACCCCGGTCCGGCCTTTACCCGGAGGCCGCACAGGCGTAGACTGCAAAGGCCCGGAACCGCGGCTGCAGCCATGTTCGAAAACGACTTTCCACTGCTGAGCACAGCCAGCCTTGTTGCCCTGATCCTGCACAAGGCCGGGACCGGTCCCGTGACGCTCGAGAGCTGCGAAACCGCCCTTGCCGCCCTGTTCCGCCAGGCCAATGAGACCCCCGGCCTGCCGCCGGAGGAGCTTCGGGAACGGCTGGCGGGCCATCTGGCGGACCTTCAAACAGCCCGTATTCTGGAACAGGAAGCGGACGGCAGCTGGCAGCTGACCCGCCGCGGCCGCCGGGCGCTGGAACAGCACCCGGAAGGCCTCGACCAGACCGACCTGGCCCGCTACCCGGAATTTGCCGCCCATCTGCGCGACACCGCCCATCAGCCTTGCGGAATGGACCCGAGGGGCGCGCATTTTGACGAAGGCTTCCGCGCCGGCCTGAACGGCCAGCCCCTGACCGCCAACCCCTATGCCTTTGACAACGCCGACCATCAGGCTTGGGAAAGCGGCTGGAGCGAAGCGAGAAACGAACGCCAGGGCTGACGGGACGTTCACCGGCAAACCGCACCTGCGGCCTGGCCTTGCAAGGCCCTTTCCGCGCTTCTTAGCCCTCTTTTCAAGGCTTTCCATGACACTCTTCCCCTGAAACGGTGGTTTACCAGTCGTGCCGGATACCGGGTAAACACACCTGGGATGCGTACCCTCCACCGCAGCAAGGGTATCCTGCTTGCGCTGCCGCGCCAGTCTGCGCGCTGACAAAGCCAAGGGGGAACCGGCATGAACCCCACGGACATGGAATTCATTCCCAACGACATGCTCGAGACCGAAGACCGCACGGTCATGCCCTCGGGCCTCACCAAACTGTTCCACTAGGACGGCGACGCAAACGACAGCGCCGGCGGCAACAATGGCACCGTCTATGGCGCCAGCACCGTGGCCGGCAAGGATGGCGGCGCGCTCAGCTTTGACGAGACGGACGATTACGTCGCCATCCCTGATGTCGAGATGAACGACACCTTCACCATCACCTTCCAGTTCAAGGCCGATGATAACGACGGCTCGCTGTTCCAGTACCTCTACAGCCACGGTGACATCAACGGAACCAACAGCATCAACGTTTTCATGACGGAAAACGGCCACGGCACCGACCCGAATATGATGCGCACGGTGATCCGGGACGAGATCGATACCCTCAGCAACACCGATTTGGAATTCGACATCAGCGGCATCATCGGCGACGGCCAGTGTCATACCTATACGCTGACTGTGGATTTCTCCGGCTCCAAGGTCTACCTCGACGGGGTCGAACAAAACAGCAGCACCGCTGGCGGCGATCCGATCGCCCCCACCGGCGATGTGATCCTCGGCAGCCGCAGCGGCTTCAACGCCGACCGTTATTACGGCGGCGAGATGGATACCCTGCAGATCTACGACCGCGCCCTCACCCAGTCGGAGGTGACGGAACCCCACACCACCACCGCCCCGACAATTGCCGCAGGCACCGTGATTGCCTCGGTCGACGATGTGACCGACCCGGACAACCCCACGGGCCATACCTTTTCGCTGACCGACGATGCCGGCGGCATATTCGTGATTGACCCGAACACGGGCGATATTTCCCTGGCCGCCGACCACGCTGCAGACACCCTGTTCAGCGACACCGTCACGGTCAAGGTCAAGGTCACCGACCCGGACACCAACACCTATACCGAGACCCTGGGCGTCGCCATCGGCACCGAGGACGGCGATGACACCATGACCGGCCCGCACAACCAGAACGTGATGTACGGGCTGGGCGGCAACGATGACCTCACGGGCGGCAGCGGCGATGACACGCTCGATGGCGGCGCAGGCAATGACTCCCTGACCGGCAGCGCGGGCAACGACGTCTTTGCCGTCTCCACCGGCCATGACACCATCAGCGATTTCAACACCGGCAATACCGGCGCGCTGGATGATGGCGACAGCGACAACACCCAATTCGGCGCCGGCGACAGCCTCACCTTCTCCGGCGCTTCCGCCGACAGGTCCTCCTTCACCACGGAAAACACCGGCGTTTTCTGTTTCACCGCGGGCACCGCCATCCGCACGCCCCAAGGCGATAAGCCCATTGAGACGCTGCGCCCCGGCGATCTGGTATTCACCCTCGACAACGGTCCCCAGCCCATTTGCTGGATCGGCACACGGCGCCTGACCCGGGCGGAGGTTGGGCGCTGTTTCCGCAACTGTTCCGGCCCGGCGCTGCGGCACCGCAGGCCTATGGGGGGGGGCTTGCCCGGCCCGTAGCTGCAAAACCTGAGCAAGCCGGACGGCCAGCTCCGCACATGCTGCCCACCGCCTTCCTCGCGCAGCACCTGCCAGTCTGACCGCCGCCGCTGCGCTGACCCCGCGTCACCCCGGGATCAGCCAGGTGCCGTCTCGGCAAATTTCCGCCGACTTCCCCGTCTGACCAGCACCTTGCCCCCCCAATGGGTCAACAGGCTTGCCCAAATGCGCAGCCCTGTCTATTGACTTCGGCCAAGGTCCCGGGCCTGCCCCTAGACGGCACAAGGGCACCGGACGACGAGACAGACAGGGAAGACACATTGCGCACACGGCTCGCGATCAGAATTCACAGTTTTCTCGAACGCCGCTTCCCGGAGCGGCGGGTGTTCCTGAAGTCCGATACCGACACAAGGTTCATCCGGCTGCGCTCTGAAACCCAGCTGATCGCCATGGCTGGCGTCACCCTGTTTGTGGCCTGGTCGATTGTCGCCACCGCCATCGTGCTGATGGACAGTATCGGCTCCGGCAACTTCCGCGAGCTGGCCAAGCGCGACCAGCAGACCTACCGCGCCCGCCTGAATGCGATTTCCGATGAACGCGACGCCCGCGCCGAAGAAGCACTGGCCGCGCAGGAGCGTTTCAACGCCGCGCTGGCGCAGATCTCCGTCATGCAGTCGGAACTGCTGGCGTCCGAGACCCGCCGCCGCGAGCTGGAAACCGGCATTGAGGTGATCCAGTCCACCCTGCGCGACACCATGACCCAGCGCGACGGCGCCCGCAAAGCCCTGGCGCAGCTGAAAGAGGATACCGAGGGCGGTGCCAGCCCCCATGCAGTGATGGCCAGCGCCGAGGCGCAGATGGGCCTGCTGGCAAGTGTTCTGTCCGACACCGCAAGTGAACGCGACCAGATTCAGGCCGACGCCCAGGGCGCGCTGGAGCAGCGCGACGAGCTGGAGCTGGAACTGCAGCTGATGAATGAGCGCAACAGCCAGATCTTCCGCCAGCTGGAAGAGGCGGTTGCGGTCTCCGTCACCCCGCTCGACAAGATGTTCCGCAACGCCGGCATGCCGCCCGACCGCATCCTCGAACAGGTGCGCCGCGGCTACAGCGGCCAGGGCGGCCCGCTTGAGCCGCTGGCGATGTCGACCCGGGGCGAGGAACCCAGCCCCGAAGCGCTGCGCGCCAATGCCATCCTGGCCAAGCTGGACCAGCTGAACCTCTACCGGCTGGCCGCCCAGCAGGCGCCCTTTGCCACCCCGGTGAACCTCGGCCACGTGCGCCAGACCTCCGGCTACGGCTACCGCCGCGACCCCAAAACCGGCGGCCGCCGCCTTCACAAAGGGTCCGATTTCGCCGGCAGCACCGGCACCGATATCTTTGCCACCGCCGACGGCGTGGTCACCCATGCCGGCTGGCAATCCGGCTACGGCAAGATGGTCACCATCCGCCACGCCTTCGGCATCGAAACCAGATACGCCCATAACTCCAGGATCCGCGTGACAAAGGGCCAAAGGGTCTCGCGCGGGGATCACATTGCTGATATGGGTAACACCGGACGGTCCACCGGGACCCACCTCCACTACGAGGTCAGGGTCAACGGGCAAGCTGTTAACCCCATGATCTATATCAAGGCTGCGAGAAATGTTTTCTAAGAGCAAAATCAACGAGCCCGGGCCGAAGCAGGCCGAAGCAACCCCGGCACCCGCGGCAGCACCGGCAGCTGCGCCTGCGGCCAGCGACTACACCTCCAGCATGCCCAAGGCCAAGCCCGCCGCATCGCTGCTGAGCTCGGACCTGCACATCACCGGCAACGTCAAGACCACCGGCGACATCCAGGTCGAAGGCACCGTCGAGGGCGACATCCGCGCGCATCTGCTGACCGTCGGCGAAACCGCCACCATCAAAGGTGAAATCACCGCTGATGACGTGGTCATCAACGGCCGCATCGTCGGCCGTGTGCGCGGCCTCAAGGTGCGCCTCACCTCCACCGCGCGGGTCGAGGGCGACATCATCCACAAGACCATCGCCATTGAGTCCGGCGCCCACTTCGAAGGCTCCGTGCAGCGCCAGGACGACCCGCTGAACCCGGGCGGCCGCAAGTCCGCTCCGGCGGCAGCCGCAGCTCCGGCCGCAGCCCCGGCTCCGGCACCGTCGGCCGCGGTTCAGGCCGCAACCAAGGCACATAAAGCAGAAAGCTGAGCCGCCATCCGGCAAGCCTTCTGCACGGCCGGGTCTGACAGGGACCACCAGAACGCCGCGGGGCCACCCGCGGCGTTTTCTGTTGCATCACCCTGGCTTTACGCAACGTACAGCAGTCCGGCCTTTACCATTTTCGCTTAAAGATTTATCAACCGCCAAAACAACCCCGGCCTGCAAAGCCCCACGTTTCAGGACACATAATGGCGAATATTGTTGTTACGGACGCATCCAATACCGTCCCGGAATATGATCTTTCCAATTTTGACATCAGCAACGTCACCGTCGTTTCCGCCACTGGCTCAACTTTCACGGTGCGCTACGAAGGTATCACTGCCGTCTTCAAAGGCACCTTTGCCTACAACGGCGCAGGCGTGCCTGCGGACGGCAGCACCATCCAGTCCATTTCCCTGCGCTATAACGGAACCGAGTTCACCTCCATAACCGGTCTCAGCCTGACCTATCAGGACCTGGCACAGGGCGATCTCGAGAGCGTGCTGGAGACCGCACTGGGCGGCAATGACAGCTACACCTCTGCTTACAATGGCGGCGAGTACATCCGAACCTACGGCGGTAATGACACCATCCAGGCCGGCAGCGGCCAGGACACCATCAATGGCGGCAGCGGACACGACACCTATGTCATCAGCAACCCGGCTGATGGCCTCGGTTACGGCTTTGACTCGACCTTCGGCTTTAGAATCTACGACGCCCAGGGCCAGGTTCTGGACTATTTATACAACGTTGAAACGGTCAAGGTCGGCAGCAAAACCCTCCGGGTCCAGGAGGGCGGCGACGGCGCCGATCTGCTGAGTGCCAAAAACCCCAGCGGAACGTCCAGCCGGGATATCATCAATGGCCGCGAAGGCAATGACACGATACGCGGCGGGCATAAGTCCGACGTGCTTCTGGGCTGGACCGGCGAGGACAACATCCACGGCGGCGCCCAGTATGACTTCATTGCAGGCGGTTTTGACAACGACCACCTGTCCGGCGGCAGCGGCAGTGACAAGGTTTGGGGCGAATACGGCAGCGACAAGGTGTACGGCGGTACCGGCAACGACACCCTGGTCGGCGGACAAGGCAGCGACTCCCTGTATGGCGGATTGGACAACGACACACTCAAAGGCGATGATACCTATTCCTCACACGGCCATGACCAGCTTTACGGCGGCCGCGGCAATGACCGGCTGGAGGGCCATGGCGGCAACGACAGCCTGTATGGCGGCAAGAACCACGATACCATTTACGGCGGTTCCGGCGATGATGTGCTCTACGGCGAAACCGGCCATGACACCCTGCAGGGCGGCACCGGCAACGACACCCTGCGCGCCAACGGCGGTGACGACTACCTGTCGGGCGGCTCCGGCAACGACCTGATCGAGGGCGGCGTCGGCCATGACACCCTGTACGGACGCTCCGGCAGCGACACGCTGCGCGGCCAGGCCGGCGATGACCAGCTGCACGGCGGCACCGGCGCGGATGTCTTCATCTTCCACCGCGGCTACGGCAATGACACCATCCAGGACTTCACTGCCGGGCAAGATCACATCAAGATCGGCGTCGGCGCCAACGGCATGGATGATCTGGAGTTCCAGACCCGCGGCGATGACGTGCTGGTGTCCTTCTCCAACGTGACCATCCTGGTCGAGGACATCACCCTGGCGCAGCTGCAGGACGCGGACAACTTCCTGTTCTAACGGCGGTGGAGCGTTGCAATACCCAAAGGCGCGCACGAGCCGGCGCGCCTGTTTCGCCCGTTAAAGCTGCAAAAACATCACGTTTACCCTACGGAAAGCAATTCCCCGCCTTGAACCTTTCAGGCCAATCGGGCAACAGGCATTTAGATTGCATTAACCCTCCGGGTTTCAACCCAAGCATTGCTAAGACCGAGAGGCTGTTTCCATGGCGACTTTTACCGTAAATGACTCCAGCTACAATTGGAGTGTGGGCGCGCTCAAAGACTACCGGATCTATAACTACTCTGCTGGAACCGTCACCAGCAGTGTTGTCGTGGTGAATGGCAGCACCTATTCCGGCCAGTCCGTAACCGTAACCTACACTGGCAGCTTCAGCGCTGCGGGCGGCACGGTTTTCGGAACTCTCACCGGCGTCTCGGTCAAAATCAACGGATCGACTGCGATGTCCGCATCCGGCATGAATGCATCGTTCTACACCTACTCCAACGGAACCACGAGCTCCTTCGTTGATGACGCCACCGAAGGCAACGACCTGTTCAACATCACCTCCACCCGCACCAGCACATGGCAGCTGGGGGACGGTAATGACACCATCAACTCCGGCAACGGCAATGAATACATCTACGGTGGCGACGGTATCGACCGGCTGATTGTCGATGGCAAATTGTCCGCAGCCAGCTTCTCCTCCAGCTACGGCCGGATGATCCTGGACGGCTCCGACGGCCGCGACTACCTGAGCTCCGTCGAGCTGGTGCAATTCAGCGACCGCACGGTCAGCGTGAAGGTCGGCAGCTCGTCTTCCAACAAGATCAACGGCGACCGTTTCTCCCGCACCCCGGACGACATTCTTCTGGGCGGCAACGGCAACGACACGATCTCCGGCCGCACCGGCAATGACAGCCTGATCGGCGAATCCGGGACCGACGTTCTCTACGGCCAGAGCGGCCACGACAAACTGTACGGCGGCGCCGGCGGCGACCGTCTCCACGGCGGCGAGGGCAATGACACCCTCAAGGGCGGCGATTCCGCCAGCGAGACCGGCGACGACAAGCTTTACGGCGAGCGCGGCAACGACCGGCTGGAAGGCCAGGCCGGCAACGACAGCCTGTTCGGAGGCAAGAACCACGACACTATTTTCGGCGGCGCCGGCAATGACGTGCTCTATGGCGAAACCGGCCATGACACCCTGCAAGGCGGCACCGGCAACGACACCCTGCGCGCCAACGGCGGTGACGACTACCTGTCGGGCGGCTCCGGCAACGACCTGATCGAGGGCGGCGTCGGCAATGACACCCTGTACGGCCGCTCCGGCAGCGACACGCTGCGCGGCCAGGCAGGCGATGACCAGCTGCACGGCGGCACCGGCGCGGATGTCTTCATCTTCCACCGCGGCTACGGCAATGACACCATCCAGGACTTCACCGCCGGGCAGGATCACATCAAGATCGGCGTCGGCGCCAACGGCATGGGCGACCTGGAGTTCCAGACCCGCGGCGATGACGTGCTGGTGTCCTTCTCCAACGTCACCATCCTGGTCGAGGACATCACCCTGGCGCAGCTGCAGGACGCGGATAACTTCCTGTTCTGACAGCTCCCGCCACTAACAAACGAACCAAGGCGCGCCCTGCCCGGCGCGCCTTTTACGCGCTGTAAGCTGCGAAGCTATTCGTTCCGCCTAGGTGCAGGAGCCCGCAGGCCTTGCGGCTTGTGATTGAGCGATTTACACTCACAGTGATACTTGGGACCGATACCTTTCCCGTATAAATGGCAGGACATTTCTGAGTATGGCAAAAATTGTTGTTACGGCCGCCTACGACAGCGGAACCAACTATCTCAATCAGTATAACGCATTTGCTGCCGAACTTCAGATCCGCTCCGCCAGCGCCACCAGATTGGAACTGGTTTACAAGGACACCGTCCTCCTTTTCGAGGGCGCGTTTACCTATGATGCCTCCGGCACCCCCGCAGCTGACAGCCGCATAACTGCATTTTCCCAATGGTATGCGGGTGCAATGTACTACGAAATCAGCGATTTCGATCTGACGTATCAGGATCTTGCCGAAAGTACCGTTTACAGCTTTCAGATCAAAGCGGTGGCGGGTGATGACACTTTCACATCCTACGCAAACAGTAGCGTCCGCTACTGGACAGGGGACGGCAACGACCGTCTCATGGGCAGCCCTCGCACGGACTACCTGTCGGGCGGTAGCGGCAACGACACGATCTATGGCGGAAACGGCTACAACCGGCTCAAGGGCGATGACGGCGAAGACCGCATGTATGGTGGCAAAAACGTCGATCACTTGACCGGCGGCGAAGGCCGGGATGTGCTCTATGGCGGTGCTGGCCGCGACTATGTCAGCGGCCAGCAGGGCAACGACACGCTGTTTGGCGGCAGCGGCGGGGACGGTCTAGTCGGCGGAAAGGGGCATGACCTGCTCAACGGCGGCTCCGGGGATGACTACCTGCTCGGAAAAACCGGCACCGACAGGCTCTGGGGCCAGACCGGCAACGATAGGCTAGTAGGCGGGAGCGGGTGGGACACCCTTCACGGGCAGGCCGGTGGTGACGTTCTTGAAGGGGGTAAAGGTAACGACCTTCTTTACGGCGGCGAAGGAAGTGACACCCTGAAAGGTTATGGTGCCAGGGCCGAAGCCAGCGATGACACCCTTTACGGCGAACAGGGCAACGACCGGCTGGAGGCAAACAGCGGCGCTGATCTCCTCTATGGCGGCACCGACGACGACACCCTGTACGGCGGCCCGGGTGATGACCTGCTCTTTGGGCAAACAGGCCACGACACCCTGCAGGGAGGCATGGGCAACGACACCCTCAAGGCGGGCAGCGGTGACGATTTCCTGTCAGGCGGCTACGGCGGCGACATTCTTCTGGGCGAAGCGGGCAGCGACACCCTGCACGGGCGTGCCGGCAATGACACGCTGCGGGGCATGGCGGGCGATGACCTGCTGCACGGCGGCACCGGCGCCGATGTCTTCGTCTTCCACAGCGGCTATGGCAATGACACCATTCAGGATTTCACCGCCGGCCTGGACCGCATCAGGATCGGCACAGGTTCCTCCGGCATGGGCGATCTCAATTTCCAAACCCAGGGGGATGACGTGCTGGTGTCCTTCTCGAACGTGACCTTGCTGGTTGAGGACATTACCCTGGCGCAGCTGCAGGACGCGGATAACTTCCTGTTCTGACAGCGGTTTCCGCAGCAAATAATAGAATGGCGCGCCCTGCCCGGCGCGCCTTATTCATTTCAGCATCCATCTGCCCTCCGGCCAGAAGGCGTGGAAGGCAAAGGCGAACATCACGTCATGCGCCACGTCCCGGCCTGTCCCGTCCCGAACCCGGACGCTGCCGATATCGCGCCCCTGCGCCAGCCGGCCCGTATCCAGGGCTGAGGCCTGCCCCGCCCGCCAGCTCAGCACAAGCCCGGCCTCGCGGATCTCGCCTTCCTTGGCCAGCCGGTCCAGCGGCCAGGCGCGGCTGCCAACCCGCACCACCCGCGCCATCGGCGCCACCCCATGCGGCGGCGGGCTGCCGTCATAGAGGAACGGCCATTTCGCGGTGTCATAGCCGCGGTAAGGATTTCGCCCGTAATCCCGGTTCCAGCCCGGCTCTGCCATCACCAGCCCGTCCGGGTTGCGCGCGGTGAACTCCCGCCAGCTCTCGACCCAGCTCGGCAGCGTCCTCAGCCTGGTGCCGGTCATCCGCCCGACGATGCCGGTGCCGGTTGCCTGCTGCCACCAGCTCTGGCTCTCGCGGTCATACATCACCATGTCGGAAAACCGCAGCTTGCCGCTGACGCCAAAACTCAACATGCCTGCCGCCGTGCGCCGGTCAAATGTCACTGCCGAGTTGCATAGCGGGCAATAGGTCACAGCCACCGGCACCCCGGCCACCACGTCGTTCACGATCTCATGCCAGGTCAGGTAGCGCAGCGGATAGGCCCGTGGCTTGGCCCCTTCCATCTGCAGCGTGATCACCGGCTCCCGCGGCTTCAGCCGCCGCGCCTTGGCGGCCTCCACGAACTGCGGCTCATCCAGCGCCGGGATCGCGTCCTTGCCCACCCCGCCAGAACGGATCTGGCGCCACTCCGGCACATTGGTGCGGCTGAAATCGGTCTGCGGCCACTCCCGCTTCCAGACCTGCGGATCGGCGGCAGCACCCGACGGCAGCAGCAGCGCCAGACACAACAAAACACCTTTGAACATGATCAAACGCCTCCTGCCCCAGTAAACGGCGGCAGAGCGGCGCAGAACAGAGGGCGGCACGGGCTTGTGACCTGCCGTTAGCGCCCGGCAATAGCAAAGGCCCGCCCCCGGAATGCCGGGCGCGGGCCTCATTCTTGCGGACAACCGGACCCGATTACTCGGTCACGGTCACCTTGGTCATCGCATCCGGCTGGCCGATCACAGAACCGTTGTTGCCGGCGCCGCGCTTGATTGCATCGACCACATCCATGCCCTCGGTCACCTTGCCGACAACCGTGTACTGGCCGTTCAGGAAATGGCCCGCATCAAACATGATGAAGAACTGCGAGTTGGCGCTGTTCGGGCTTTGCGAACGCGCCATGCCCACGACGCCGCGGTCAAACGCCAGGTCGGAGAACTCGGCCGGCAGGTCCGGGCGGCTGGAGCCGCCGCGCCCGGCGTAGCTCATGTCGCCGCCGATCCGGCCGAACTCCACGTCGCCGGTCTGCGCCATGAAGCCCTCGATCACGCGGTGAAACACCACGCCATCATATTGGCCTTCCGCCGCAAGTGCGGTGATCTGCTCCACATGCTTGGGCGCCACATCCTCAAAGAGGTCGATCTTGATGGTGCCGTTGGCTTCGCCTTCGACCTGGACCTCCAGGCCGGTGGCAAAGGCAGGCCCTGCCGCCAGCAGGGCCACCAGCGAAAGCGCCTTACGCATCCGCAGCAACCTTTACGGAGATCATCCGGTCCGGGTTCGCAGGCGGCTCGCCGCGGGTGATCGCGTCCACATGCTCCATGCCTTCGATGACACGGCCGTAAACGGTGTACTGGCCGTTCAGGAAGTGGTTGTCCTTGAAGTTGATGAAGAACTGCGAGTTGGCGGAGTTCGGGTTCTGCGAGCGTGCCGCGCCCAGGGTGCCGCGGTCATGCGGCAGCTTGGAGAACTCGGCCGGCAGGTCGGGCAGGCTGGAGCCGCCGGTGCCCGCCATGCGGATGTTGAAGCCGTCTTCCATGTCGCCGTTGGCCACATCGCCGGTCTGCGCCATGAAACCGTCGATCACGCGGTGGAAGCAGACGTTATCATATTCGCCGCCGCGGGCCAGTTCCTTCATCCGCTCGGAATGCTTCGGCGCCACGTCGGGCAGCAGCTCGATCACCACATTGCCGTCTTTCAGCTCGATGATGATGGTGTTTTCGGGATCTTTAATCTCGGCCATCTGGCCCTCCTGTCGTCGAAATTTGCACAGATACCTAAGCCCAGAGCCCGGAAATGCCAAGGGAGCATTGACTGATGCGCAAAAACCCCCGAAACAGCGCGCGGATTTATCGGCAATTTCACCAATAAGGGGTCTCGCAGATGGGCTGGAAAACACTCGACGACATGGATCTGAACGGCAAGCGCGTGCTGGTGCGCGTGGATATCAACGTGCCGATCGTCGACGGCGTGGTGACCGACTCCACCCGCATCCGCCGCATCGCCCCCACCGTGCGTGATATTCTGGCCGCGGGCGGCAAGCCGATCCTGCTCGCCCACTTCGGCCGCCCCGGCGGCGAGCGGCGCGAGAACCTGTCGCTGAACCAGCTGGTGCCGACGCTGGAGCGCGCCTTTGAAACCAAGGTCCTGTTTGCCGCCGATTGCGTCGGCGCAGGCGCCGAGGCCGCCGCAGACGCGCTGCAGCCGGGCGAAGTTCTCCTGCTTGAAAACACCCGCTTCCACGCCGCCGAGACCAAGAACGACCCGGACCTGGCCGCCGGCATGGCGCGCCTGGGCGAGGTCTACTGCAACGACGCCTTCTCCGCCGCCCACCGCGCCCACTCCTCGACCGAGGCACTGGCCCGCCTGCTGCCCGCCTGCGCCGGCCGCCTGATGCAGGCCGAACTCGAAGCGCTGGAAAGTGCGCTCGGCCAGCCGCAGCGCCCGGTGACTGCCGTGGTCGGCGGTGCCAAGGTCTCCACCAAGCTGGAACTGCTGGGCAACCTGATTGAGAAGGTCGACCACCTGGTGATCGGCGGCGGCATGGCCAATACCTTCCTGGTCGCCAAGGGCCTGCCGGTCGGCATTTCGCTGGCCGAACGCATCATGAAGGACACCGCAGCCGAAATCCTGGCCAAGGCCGAGGCCGCGGGCTGCGAGATCATTCTGCCCTCCGACATCGTGGTCGCCAAGAAGTTCGAATCCAATGCCGAGCACGAGGTTCTGCCCGCCGATCAATGCCCCGAGGACGGCATGATCCTGGACGCAGGCCCGGACAGCGTCGCCCGCATCATCGAGGTCTTTGCCAACAGCAAAACCCTGATCTGGAACGGCCCGCTGGGCGCGTTTGAGCTGGAACCCTTTGATGCCGCCACCAACTCTGCCGCGCTGAAAGCAGCGGCCATGACCCGCTCCGGCCAGCTGATCTCTGTTGCCGGCGGCGGCGACACCGTGGCGGCGTTGAATGCCTCCGGTGCTGCCGGCGACTTCACCTATATCTCCACTGCCGGCGGCGCCTTCCTGGAATGGATGGAAGGCAAAGTGCTGCCCGGCGTTGCGGCGCTGGATCAGTAAGCCAAATACACATCTGCATGACCGCGCCCCGGCCTCACCGCCGGGGCGTTTTCTTTGTCACGGGACAATAAATGCTTTGCCCCGGCCCTGCCCGCCCCCTTAGCGTCACGGCAAAACACCGGTGCAGCAGGGAGGCCCGCCATGTTCCAGGACCGCATGACCCGTCTCAGGCAGAAGATGGCAGAGGCCGACATCGGCGTGGCGCTGATCACCGACGACGACAGCGTCTACTACCTGTCCGGCTATTACGACTACCTGCATATGGAGTTCGGCCGACCAACCATCCTGGTGGTCCCGCGTGACGGCCCGTCCCTGCTGATCACCCCGGTGATCGACGTGGTGATGGCGGAGGAGGTCGCGCAGGTGGACCGCATCGCCGCCTGGAACGACGGCGACGGGGCTGAATGGCGCGCTGAACTGCCAGCCGCCTTGGCAGGCGCCGCCCGCATCGCGGTTGAACCGGACCACATGCCGCCGATGGTGCGCGCCTGCGTTGGCGAACTGGCGGGCGGAACCGAGATCACCAGCATCACCCCGGCACTGTCGGACCTCAGGATGATCAAATCCTCCGAAGATCTGCAACTGGCCCGCCACGCAGGCCAGGTTGCCGGTGCCATGATGGCCGCAGGCCGCGGCGCCATCGCCGCCGGCGTGCCGGAATACGAGGTCGCCATCGCCACCTCTCAGGCCGGCACCCGCACCGCGGCAGCGCTGCTCAGCACCCACTACAGCGATGCCAACATGTCACCCAGCACCCATTTCCTGCAGATCATGGCCTCAGGCCGGGACATTACCAAGACCCACCACCGCGCCTCCACCCGCATCATGCAGCACGGTGAGCCGGTGTTCCTGTGTTTCTGCGGCATGACCAATTTCCACCGCTTCAAACTGGGCTTCGACCGCACCTTCTGGATCGGCGAAGCGGACCCGGAACAGGCCCGCATCTATGAGGTGGCCGTGGCCAGCCAGAAGGCCGCGCTGGACGTCCTCGGCCCCGGCGTTCAGGCGCAGGAGGTGCACCGCGCCTATGCCGGGGTGATCCAGGACGCAGGCTTCAGCTACCCGTTCCGCTGCGGCCGCGCCACCGGCTTCAGCTTTCTGGAACGCCCGCAGCTGGTGACCGGCGACACAACCGTTCTGCAGCCCGGCATGGTGTTTGCGGTCGACGGTTCTGTCGCCACGGATACCTTCCGCGCCCAGGTCGGCGACAGCTTCATCATCACCGGTGACGGCTACGAGCAGATCACCACCCACCCCAAGGCACTGCAGGACATGATCCTCTGACCATCCCGGCGCCCGCCAGAACCCCATAAAAAACACGCCCGCGGACAGATTTGGGATTCCCAAGCACAGCCGCGTGTGGCATGCTGGTTTCAGACGCCGGCAAACGGCGCAAAATACAACATGAGCAGTAACATACAGGCACCTCCAAAGTGACCCGAAGCAACCGCCCGTCCCTGGGCGCCATCACCTTTTTTGCCATCGCCTTCGCGCTCAGCGCGTACTTCACCTTTGCGGCGGTGCAGGGCGACTTCGGGCTGTTCAGACGGGTTGAGATCCAGGCCGAAGCAGAAGAACTTCAGCAGGATCTTGGCCGCCTCCAATCCCGCATCAGCGAGATGGAAAATCTGACACGCCGCCTGTCCGACGATTACCTCGACCTTGACCTCCTTGACGAACAGGCACGCACGGTTCTCGGTCTCGTCCGCGCGGACGAGATCGTGATCCGCTGATCCGGTCGGAAATGTCTGCCGCCAGCCGCACAGCAGCCAGCGGCAGCAAAGTCAAATCAACCGGGCCGAAATACCGCCATCAACAGAGACCGGAGCACCGGTCACAAAGCTTGCTCTGTCCGACAGCAGAAACAGCGCCGACTGGGCAATCTCCTTCGGCTCCGCCATCCGCTTTAGCGGGTGCAGACCAGCGATGAACTCATGCACCGCCGGATCGTCCCCGGCCATATCCGTCCTGGTGCCCCCCGGCAGGATCGTATTCACCCGGATCCCCTCCGCCGCATGGTCTGAGGCCAGCGACTGCGTCAGCCCCAGCAGCCCGGCCTTCGACGCGGCATAGGCCGCCATGCCCGGCATGCCGCCGTTGCTGACACCCACAAAGGTTCCGGTAAAGACAATGGACCCGCCGCCCCGCCGCTGCAGCGCGGGGATCTGCGCCCGGGCTGACAGAAATGCGCTGGTGAGATTGGTCGTCAGGACGGATTGCCAATTGCCGGGCTCCATCTCCGCAACGGGACCCACATCCCCCATCATGCCGGCATTGTTGAACGCGCCATCAAGTCCGCCGAATTGTTCCTCGGCCAAATCAACAAGCGCCTTGGCATAAGGTCCGTCACAAACATCTCCGGCCAGAAAAGCCGCGCGCCCGTTGCTCTGCTCGATCTGCCCGGCAAGGGCGCGCAGCCGTTCCTCCCGGCGCGCGCCCAGCACCACATTTGCCCCCTCAGCGGCAAACAGCAGCGCCGCGGCCGCGCCGATCCCGCTGCTCGCCCCGGTAATGATGATTGTCTTGTCTTTCAGTTCCATGGTCATGCCTTTCCTTTTGTGCATGCCATTCAGGTAAGGAGGAGAGACAACACGAAGCGACCCGGTTCTTGCGCTTGCCGCGGCACCCGGACCGGAACCGCAAGATCCGGGCCGGCAGGGCACCTTCGAACAGACCCGCACGGCCCCCGCCTCTTGCCCGGAACCGTTGCATTTCTGCGCGCCAATCGGCGGATCTTTACCCTGCGTCCAGCCCGCGGCAGAATAGCACTATTCAGCCGGGCCAAAACCCGCTATGAATTTGTTTAACACTAAACTATCTAGCCTTCAGGGGGAGCTGACCACCATGGCCGCTAGAAAAAGCGCAAAGAAACCAAACGTTTCTGCCGAAGAACTGACGAAACACTACCGCGAGATGCTGCTGATCCGCCGATTCGAGGAAAAGTCGGGCCAGCTCTACGGCATGGGGCTGATCGGTGGTTTCTGCCACCTCTACATCGGCCAGGAAGCGGTTGTTGTGGGGCTTGAGGCCGCAGCCGAGGAAGGCGACAAACGCGTCACCTCTTACCGCGACCACGGCCACATGCTGGCCTGCGGCATGGACCCGGACGGCGTCATGGCCGAGCTCACGGGCCGCGAGGGCGGCTACTCCAAGGGCAAGGGCGGCTCCATGCACATGTTCTCCAAGGAGAAGCATTTCTATGGCGGCCACGGCATCGTCGGCGCCCAGGTGCCGATCGGCGCGGGCCTTGCCTTTGCCGACAAGTACAAGGGCAACGGCCGCGTGACCTTTGCCTATTTCGGCGATGGCGCAGCCAACCAGGGCCAGGTCTACGAGACCTTCAACATGGCTGCCCTGTGGAAACTGCCGGTGGTCTTCGTGATCGAGAACAACCAGTACGCCATGGGCACCTCGCAGCAGCGCTCCACCTCCAGCGCCGAGATCTGGGAACGCGGCAAGGCGTTCGGCATCCCGGGTGAAGCGGTGGACGGCATGAACGTGCTCAGCGTCAAGGAAGCCGGCGAGCGCGCCGTGGCCCACTGCCGCAGCGGCGACGGCCCCTATATCCTCGAAGTGAAGACCTACCGCTACCGCGGCCACTCGATGTCGGACCCGGCCAAGTACCGCACCCGCGAAGAGGTCCAGAAAATGCGCGAGGAGCGCGACCCGATCGAGCAGGTCCGCGAGATGCTGCTGACCGGCAAGCACGCGACCGAGGAAGACCTCAAGGCGATCGACAAAGAGATCAAGGAGATCGTCAACAAATCCGCAGAATTCGCCAAGGAAAGCCCCGAGCCCGCCCTGGACGAACTCTGGACCGACATCTACGCCTGAGAGGGAAGAACAAGACATGGCAACTGAAATTCTGATGCCCGCCCTGTCGCCGACCATGGAGGAAGGCACCCTGGCCAAATGGCTGGTCAAGGAAGGCGATACCGTAAGCTCCGGCGACATTCTGGCCGAGATCGAAACCGACAAGGCAACGATGGAGTTTGAAGCCGTCGACGAAGGCACCGTCGGCAAGATCCTGATCGGTGAAGGCACCGAAGGCGTCAAGGTGAACACCCCTATCGCGGTCCTGCTGGAAGACGGCGAAAGCTACGACGCCTCCGCCGCCCCTGCCCCGGCTGCTGAAGCTCCGGCACCGGCAGCTGAGGCGCCCGCAGCCCCTGCTGCTGCCGCCGCCGCGCCCGCACCGGTCGAAAGCCGCGTGCTGGAACCGGACTACCCGGAAGGCACCGAAATGGTTCAGACCACCGTGCGCGAAGCGCTGCGCGACGCCATGGCCGAGGAAATGCGCCGCGACGAGGACGTGTTCCTGATGGGCGAGGAAGTCGCCGAGTATCAAGGCGCCTACAAGGTCTCCCAGGGCCTGCTCGATGAATTCGGCGCCAAGCGCGTGATCGACACCCCGATCACCGAGCACGGCTTTGCCGGCATCGCCACCGGCGCGGCCTTTGGCGGCCTGCGCCCGATTGTCGAGTTCATGACCTTCAACTTCGCCATGCAGGCGATTGACCACATCATCAACTCGGCGGCCAAGACACTCTATATGTCCGGAGGCCAGATGGGCGCCCCGATGGTGTTCCGCGGCCCCAACGGCGCTGCCGCCCGTGTCGGTGCCCAGCACAGCCAGGACTACGCCGCCTGGTACATGCAGATCCCGGGGCTCAAGGTGGTGATGCCCTACTCCGCCGCCGACGCCAAAGGCCTGATGAAGACCGCGATCCGCGACAACAATCCGGTGATCTTCCTGGAGAATGAAATCCTCTACGGGCAAAGCTTTGAAGTGCCCAAGATGGACGATTTCACCGTGCCGTTTGGCAAGGCCCGTATCTGGCGCGAAGGCTCTGACGCCACCATCGTCTCCTTCGGCATCGGCATGAAATACGCACTGGAAGCGGCAGACAAGCTGGCCCAGGACGGCATCTCGGCTGAGGTCATCGACCTGCGCACCCTGCGTCCCATGGACCTGCCCACGGTGATTGAATCGGTCAAGAAGACCAACCGCCTGGTCACCGTCGAGGAAGGCTGGCCGCAGGGCTCCGTCGGCAGCTACATCGCCTCCGAGGTGATGCAGCAGGCGTTCGACTATCTCGACGCCCCGGTTGTGACCTGCACCGGCAAGGACGTCCCGATGCCCTATGCCGCCAACCTGGAACGCCACGCGCTGATCACCACGGATGAGGTGGTCGAGGCGGTGAAGCAAGTGACCTACCGCTAAGGACGAAGATGGACATCAGGGGCCGCGATCCCGAAACCGAATGCTACCGCGTCACGCTGACCGTCGACGGGCGCACAGTCACCGCACTGGTTCCCGAACGGCTGGCAGCAGACACACGGCTCATCGGCTCGCGGCCCTCCCATCAGGAAGCCTACGTCTGGATGGCGGAGAAGAAAGACAAGATCGAAGCCGCGATAACCCAACTGGCCCGCGGCACCAAGCGCCCCAGGGCGCCCTATGACCAAATTGTTCTGATTGAGGAGCGCTGACATGCCCACCGAAATCCTGATGCCCGCGCTTTCTCCCACCATGGAGGAAGGCACCCTTGCCAAATGGCTGGTCAAGGAGGGCGACACCGTCTCCTCCGGCGACCTGATCGCCGAGATCGAAACCGACAAGGCCACCATGGAATTTGAAGCCGTGGACGAAGGCGTGGTCGGCAAGATCCTGATCGCCGAAGGCTCCGAGGGCGTGAAGGTCAACACCCCCATCGCGGTGCTGCTGGAAGACGGCGAAAGCGCCGATGACATCCAGTCCTCCGGCGGCGGCGCTGCTGCCCCGGCCAAGGAAGAGGCCCCCGCGGCCAAAGCGGAAGCCCCCGCAGCCGCGCCCAAGGAAGAGGCCAAAGCCGCCCCCGCTGCACCGCAGGGTGCTGACGGCAGCCGCATCTTCGCCTCGCCGCTGGCCCGCCGCATCGCCGCCGACAAGGGCCTGGACCTGAGCGCCATCAAGGGCTCCGGCCCCAAGGGCCGCATCGTCAAGGCTGACGTCATGGATGCAAAGCCGCAGGCCGCAGCCGCTGCTGCACCGGCAGCTTCCGCTCCGGCCGCCGCACCTGCCGCTGCTGCAGCCCCTGCCGGCCCCTCTGCCGACATGGTTGCCCGCATGTACGAGGGCCGCGCGTTCGAAGAGGTCAAGCTGGACGGCATGCGCAAGACCATCGCCGCCCGCCTGACCGAGGCCAAGCAGACCATCCCGCATTTCTACCTGCGCCGCGACATCCAGCTCGACGCGCTGCTGAAATTCCGCGGTGAACTGAACAAGCAGCTCGAAGGCCGCGGCGTCAAGCTCTCGGTCAACGACTTCATCATCAAGGCGGTGGCCCTGGCGCTGCAGGCGGTGCCGGACGCCAACGCGGTCTGGGCAGGCGACCGGGTGCTGAAAATGAAAGCCTCCGACGTGGCGGTGGCCGTTGCCATCGAGGGCGGGTTGTTCACCCCTGTCCTGCAGGACAGCGACACCAAATCCCTGTCGGCGCTATCGGCAGAGATGAAAGACCTCGCCTCCCGCGCCCGCGAGCGCAAGCTGGCACCGCATGAATACCAGGGCGGCAGCTTCGCAATCTCCAACCTCGGCATGTTCGGCATCGACAACTTCGACGCCATCGTGAACCCGCCGCACGCGGGCATCCTGGCGGTCGGCTCCGGCGTCAAGAAGCCGGTTGTCGGCTCGGATGGCGAACTGAAGGTCGCCACCGTGATGAGCGTCACCATGTCGGTCGACCACCGCGTCATCGACGGCGCCCTCGGCGCGGACCTCTTGCAGGCCATCGTCGACAACCTGGAAAACCCGATGGTGATGCTGGCCTGAGGGGTCGCCAATGAAAAAACAAAGCCCCGGCCTCCGCGCCGGGGCTTTTAGTGTGTGATACTGCCGCTCGTCTCAATTGGCCGCTTCGAGCCCAAAGCGGACACTGATTGCTAAGCAGGCCCTCGCACCCGCAGAAGGCCGTGAACCGCGCTCTGCGTCGGTTGTGGGCAGCCGACTCTGGTAAAGGTTTCGGTGGTGAAGCTGTCGCCCTAAATCCAGATGGACAGGTCAGCATCAAAGTCGAGTCTTTTCCTGCTATAAGCGTGCGCAATAGCTATGCCTACACTGGTTAATTCCATATTTACGAATTGAGATCCTTTTGCGCCCTTGACAAACTTGGAGAAACCGGGTGCGACACTCTCAATAAATTCGGCAGCTTCCACATTGCTCATCATGGAATTCTTGTTTAGGGCTAGCAGGGCGGTTTCAGCTTCCTTTGAAACGCCGTTGCTAACACACATCTGCTTATTGATTTTATCGTCCATCCCTCCCGCTTGATAAAGCGAGGGATTGTGGGGACATCGTATCAACACCTTTGTAACATTGGGGTCCATTTCTCTCAACTTCGCAAACTCTTCATGCGAAAAACCCTTGCAGAAGATTGCTGGGTAAGCCCCCCGAAGGATTTCAAGTAAATCCCAAGAACCCGTTCTGATCGCGGCACATCCGACAAACTCTAGATGTTTATAGTTTACTCCTGCGGTAGCAACACTTTCCGAAAGTGGCAGGATGACTTCTGATATGTATTTTGAGAAATCTTTTATTGATTGGAAGTTGTTCCTCTTTGTCAGAGTGATGTTAAAATGACATGCTAAGATTTCAATCTGCCCACTAGTTAGCTTGGGCGCAGTCACTAGCGCCTCACTTAGTACCAATTGGCGAAGATCCTTTTCCTTGTGCTTGGTGCGATCAACAAGGATATCGACAAGGATCTCGCCCAGGTCTTGATCGCCATATCTCACGAACTCTTTCTGTGCGATGTATAGGTCATATTGAAACCCTGGGTCTTGAGCGACCTCCAATCCATTTGGGTTCCTTTTTGAGAACTCTTTTAGAAAATTGTCCGTCAGTTCACGAGCTCGCTCTTCCGCGGTATCTTTTGCCACTCCTGACAGTTTGTGAAAGTTGTTTTCAAAAACCTCTAGGGCAATTTCCTTTACGTGAGCGATTGAAAGTCCCGTTTGAACTGTAATTTTTTCAGCCTGAAAATTTACTGAACCATCTCCAGAAGACTGCTCTTTCTTTCCAGATCCAAACATAGTCGATCACTTTTTTATTTCAGAATCGTTGATGCTGCCGCCAACTTGGATGTTGAGCGAACCGTCGCCGGATTCTTGTTTCATGCTGGGTGTTTGGCGGCCAATTTTGCGTAACAGATAGACGCCTGCTGAAACAATTGCGATACCTGCACCGCTGAAGATCCATTCTTTATTTTCAACAAGGTACTCGGTCATTTTCATTACCCCTCAACCGGTCTGACTGCTCGCGTCACTCTGGCGCAAGGTGACGGGAATTGCTAGCAGGAAAAGCCCGCCGAGCGTGCGCTAAGGTACGTAAGGTGCCTCTAGTATAAAGTCAGTCTAACGGGCCGCGTCCTGGACAGAACAACGTTTGGTTTCGGGATGTACGCTGCAGGTGCAGAGAATGTCCGCAAAGTCCCGATAATGTGCACTGAGACAGCTAGATCTACAGTTCAGCCATCAGCCATCGGGACTCAAAAAAGGGAGCACCCTCGCTCCCTTTTCATCTTTCCCCAGATTCTCACCTGCGCCACAGCAGCCACCAGCACCCCGCCAGAGGTGGCGCGCCGCTCAGCACCGATACCCGGGCGCCGAGGGCGGCAGCACCTGCTCCGCCCCATCCATCTCCGCCAGACAATCCTCAAACAGCAGCATCAGAAGCCCCCGCCTCCGCCGGCGGCACCGCCCGCCGGTAGAGATGCCATGTGGTGTGCCCCAGAACCGGCAGCGTGACGATCAGGCCCAGAAACGCCGGCACCATCGACAGCAGCATGGCGGCGGAGATGATCGCCGCCCAGCCCAGCATGACCACAGGGTTCTCCGCAACCGCGCGGACCGACGTCAGCATGGCCGTCACGAAATTGGTGTCCCGGTCCAGCAGCATCGGCATGGCGATAACGGTCACCGTGAACAGAACCGCCGACAAAAACGCGCCGGCACAGGTGCCAACCGCAAGGAAGGCCCAGCCCTGCGGCGTAAAGAAGATCGCGTGCAGGAACCCCTCGAAATCCGAGAAAGACGCGTTTTGCAGGGTGATCGCCAGCCAAAGCCGGACCTGATACATCCACACCCAGAAAATGAACAGCGTCACAAAAGCCATCCAGCCCATTTCACGGTTGCGCTGGCGGACCATCACGCTGAGGATGTCTGACCAGCCGAAACTCTCGCCCGCCTGCATCCGCCGCGACATTTCATAAAGCCCGGCCGCGGCGAAAGGCGCCACCAGCGGAAAGCCCACAGCGGCGGGAATGATCATCCAGATCTTGCCCAGCCAGACCAGGCACCAGACAAACAGAATGCCGAAAACCGCATAGAACAGGCCGAAAAAGCCGCTCATGACCGGGCGCGCCAGAAAATCGGCAAACCCGGCCTTCAGCGATGCGCTGATATCACCTGCAGTCAGCCTGTTGACCTCAAGCACGCTGCGCGGCCGCGGCTTCAGGTTTTCCGGTGACGGGGAACGGTCAGTATCGGATGTCATGGCACACTCCTTCCAAAGCAAGACCTTGGGCTGGCCCCCGTGCAAACGGGCCAGGCAATGAAACAGACATCCCTCCTGTACATGGAAGTGTGCATCAGCCCCGGCACCAGGGCAAGGGGCGCATGGCGCTGCAACGCGACCACACCGTCAGACGCCCTTTACAGGCCCCCAAAGCCCCAAACCGAAAAAGGGAGCGCGCGCGCCCCCTTCTTCTTTGACCAAATACTCACCTGCACCGCAGCCGCCGCCAGCACCCCGCCCGCTGCGGCGCCATGCTCTCGGGCGGCGCGCCGCTCGGCACTGATAGCCACCTGAGTCAGGTCCCGGGAATGGCTGCGCCGCGATAAGATGCCGGAATTTCAGTCGCCCCGATTTGAGCAAGCAAGTTGATCATATCGATCACGCTGCGGCGTTCGGTAATCATCCCGTCTTTGATGCGCATGATCTGGATTTCATCCACCGCGACGCGTATTCCGCTGGCCGGCACCCCCAGAAACTCTCCGGTATGCGTTCCGCGATAGATCATCTGCGTTGCGACCCTGTCGTCCTCGGCCAGCACCTCTCCCAGCGTGATTTCAACGTCAGAGAACGACGTCGTGAAAATCCGCACGCGTTCTTTCCACGCCTCAGGCCCAACAGGCGGATTGAAGTAAGAATTGTGCAGCACCGCATCAGACGCCACAAACTCATCAAACTTCACCGTGTCTCCCTGCCCAATCGTCATGACTTCGCGATAGTACCGTTCGACAAGCGCCTTATTCTCCTCACACATCCCTCTTCTCCAGACTGTATGTGCAAGAAATACCATAATCCCTGCGGAAAGTCTGCTTCGCCCCGGCAGCCTTCGAAGCCGCTACCGGAAATCGGGCGCACCCATTTGCCTCCAAACGCATGAAAAAAGGGAGCGCAACCGCTCCCCTTCATCTTTCCCAAAATACTCATCTGCGCAACAGCCGCCGCCAGCCCCCCGCCCGCGGCGGCGCTACGCCTGCGGCAGTCCGCCGCTCAGTACTGATACCCGGGCGTCGAGGCCGACAGCGCCTGCTCCGCTTCATCCATCTCCGCCGGAATATCCTCAAACAGCGGCGTCGACAGATAGCGCTCGCCGGTATCCGGCAGCACCGCCAGCAGCACCGAACCCTCCGGCGCGCTTTCCGCGACCTTCATCGCCGCCGCCAGGCTGCCGCCGCTGGAAATCCCCGCCAGGATGCCTTCCTCCGCTGCCAGCCGCCGGGACCACTTGATGCTCTCGTCACCGCTCACCGGTTCCAGCGCATCGAAATAGCCCTTGTCCAGCGCCTCCTGCAGCACCAGCGGGATGAAATCCGGGGTCCAGCCCTGGATCGGGTGCGGGTTGAAGGCCGGGTGGGTCGCCGCGGGCTCGCCCTCTGCGTTGCGCTCTTGCGCCGCGCCGGACTGCACCAGCGCCGCGTTGGCGGGCTCGCTGAGGGTGATCTTCAGGTCCGGCCGCGCGCCCTTCAGCACCCGCCCCAGGCCCGACACCGTGCCGCCGGTGCCATAGCCCAGAACAACGTGATCCAGCCGCTGCCCGTCAAAATCGCCCAGGATCTCCTGCGCAGTGGTGCTCTCATGGATGTCGGCGTTGTCCTTGGTCTCGAACTGATGCGCCAGGAACCAGCCGTTGGCCTCCGCCAGTTCCTTGGCCTTCACAACCATGCCAACCGCCTTGTCTTCCTTTCGGGTCAGCACCACCTTGGCGCCCAGCATCCGCATCAGCCGCCGCCGCTCGACTGAGAACCCGTCGTGCATGGTAATGACCAGCGGATAGCCCTTGGCGGCGCAGACCATCGCCAGCCCGATCCCGGTGTTGCCGCTGGTCGCCTCCACCACGGTCTGGCCCGGCTTCAGCCGCCCTTCGCGCTCCGCCGCCTCGATGATGTTCAGCGCCAGCCGGTCCTTCACCGATCCCGCCGGGTTGAACGCCTCGAATTTCACATACATGGTGACATGCGCTGGCGCGATATTGTTCAGCCGGATCACGGGCGTGTTGCCCACCGTCTCAAGGATCGAGCCAAACAGACGCCCGCGGCCTTCGGTTGTATAAATCATGATCTGTCCCCCAAATCGAAACTGCAGAAAAAGAAGCTGTTGGTCAGGAATATGCGCCCCGCCGCCGCCGGGTTCAAGCCAGCCGGCGGCACCGGACAGCGATTAAGACCAGCCTCCGCCACAACCCGGCATTTTCAGAACCGCAGGCCGCACCGCCTGCACGCAGCAGATCAAAACCCACCCGCAACCCTTTTATTCAAAACAATATTCACGCCAGATAGGACCATCAAAAAAGGGGCGGAACCCGCCCCTTCTTCTTTGCTCAAATACTCAACTTCCCAGTCCGGCAGCCAGAGGCCTCACTCCGCAGGAGACCCCGCCGGAACCACCTGGTCCATGTTGATCGACGGCTGGTCGCAACCCGCTTCGCCGACGATCTTCGCAGGCACGCCCGCAACCGTTGTGCAGGGCGGCACTTCTGCCAGCACCACGGACCCGGCTGCAATGCGGCTGCAATGGCCGACCTTGATGTTGCCAAGAACCTTGGCGCCGGCACCGATCAGCACCCCGTCGCCGATCTTCGGATGGCGGTCCTGCTCTTCCTTGCCGGTTCCGCCCAGGGTCACCGAATGCAGCATAGAGACATTGTCGCCCACCACTGCGGTCTCGCCGATCACGATGGAATGGGCATGGTCAATCATGATCCCCTTGCCAAGACGCGCGCCGGGGTGGATGTCGATCCCGAAAATCTCCGAGGTGCGCATCTGGAAGAAATAGGCCAGATCCTTCTGCCCCTTGTCCCACAGGTAATGGCTGACACGGTAGGCCTGCACCGCCTGGAACCCCTTGAAGTAGAGGATCGGCTGCAGCAGCCGGTGGCTTGCCGGGTCGCGCTCGTTGATCGCCATCAGGTCGGCGCGCGCGGCTTCCAGGATTTCCGGGCAGGTCTCATAGGCTTCGTCAACGATCTCGCGCAGCACCATCATCGACATTTCATTCGAGCAGAGCTTGGCGGCAATCCGGTAGGACAGCGCCTTTTCCAGCGTCTTGTGGTGCAGGATACAGGCGTGAATCAGCCCGCCCATCAGCGGCTGGGTGGCAACGGCCTCCTCAGCTTCGCGGGTGATGCGGTCCCATACGGGATCCACCGGAGTAACGGCTTGCTGTGTTTTTGCCATGGGTCAACGTCCTTTCTCCGCTCAGACTACCCATCTAAGGTGGTTTGCAGCAAACGCAAACCCGTGATGAGGCATATTTTCAAAATGAATGAGTCCGATCAGGTGGGGCTGAAGCAGCAGATCACCATCCGGCTGGCGGAACTGGCGGCAGAGAACGCTTCGCTTTCGGGTGATGCCCCATCCCGCCCGGAATCAAGCCGCAGGCGCCGGGCGAGCGCCTGCCCGCCCGCACGGGCTGGCGCTTTTGAGAGTGCGGAGCTCCTTGGAAAGTTAGTACGGACGTTGCCGGAATAAACTGCCACACAGAACTGTTGGAGCGCCACCCCGCAGGCAGGCGCTCCCCCTTAGCAGCTAATCTCTCGCATCGCTGCCTGAGGCAAGCGGCGCCAGCCCAACAGATGGTTTGGCAGGTTTCCATTTTGGATCAGCCGGCCGGACCCTCCCTGCCGGTTTCCAGCACAGAGGCCAGCTCCCGCAGCACCAGCCGGGTGCAATCCAGATATGCCGGATCATCCAGAAACGGTTCATCCGCCAGCGCATACCGCCGGGCCGCGGCGCTTAAGCTCCCATCACCCCAAAGCGGATGCAGACGGCCCAGCAGGCAGCAATGCGCCGCCGCCTCCGCCGCACCGCCGAAGATGCGGCGGCACAAGGCCAGGCGCGCGCTCTCCGGCACTGCCAGCAAGGCCCGCGCCACTGCGGACACATCGCCGGGCAGCACCGGGCGGATCATCCCAGAACGGCCTCTGCCGCCGGCCCGGCGCCAAACCGGGCTGAGCGCTGCGCCACTTCCAGCACGTCACCGGCCTGCACCCCGTCCAGCGCCTGCGCCGCCGCCGGATAGGCCCAGGAGGGCGTGGCAGAGGTCTCCTCCCGCAGCACAGTGGCACCGCGCATCACCCGGATGCGGTAGCTCTCGATTTCCTCGCCCAGCGGCACCTCGTCCAGCTCCCAGCTGTCGCCTTCGATCCGTGTGCGGCGTATCCAGCCCGCCGACAGGTCCTGCCCCAGCGCACCATTCAGCCGCAGATGCACCGGCGCATAGGGGCGCAGGCCATTTCCTTCAAACGCCTCCTGCAGATGCAGATAGGATGGGTCCTCCAGCGCGCGCCGCGCCGGGCCGATCCGGTAATGGCGCAAGCGGCGGCGCTGTTCGGGCGCCAGCTCCATCTGCACCGGCGTGCCATCCAGCAGCACCACATAAGACCCCGCAGGCCAGACGTCCGGCATCAGCGCATCACTGCCCTGCTGACCGCGCAACCGGCCCCGCAGCAGGTAGGTCTGCGGCGCAATCAGCTCCGCCTCGCGGAACTGGAACAGTTCCCAGTTGCCGGGCGTGCCATCACCGATGGCGGCGGCGTTGGCACCGTTCAGCACCGCCTCCACCGTGCGGCTTTCCAAGCTTCCGGAGATCAGCCTGACCTGCAGGTCCGCGCCCAAGTCCCAGCGCCCGGCCCCGGCAGAAAACAGCGGCGTTTCCGTGACGCCGATCACCTGCCGTGCCGCAACCACCTGTTCCAGAACGTAATTCTCATCCGCTTCGGAGCCGTAAACCGCGACGCTGCCGGGCCAGGCCGCCGCCGTCAGCGCCAGATGCGGCGCGTGCGGCACCTCATCCCCGCGCATCAGCGGCAGGTCCAGGAACAGCGGCAGCACCGGGCCGGGGGCGGCAAAGGCGTTGACCCCCGGCAGCTCCTCCGCCACCGCGGCCAGATCATAGGTGCCGGGCTCGATCCTGACCGCCTCCACCGTCTGCGCCTCCGCCTGCTCCACCCGGTCGATGCGGTAGAGCTGGTCCTTGCCCTCCACTGGCAGCGACACCACATCCCCCGCCCCAAGATGCAGCAGCGAGGGCGGCAGCACGAACCGCGCGGTGTCACGGGAAACCCGCGCTTCCGCCAGCCAGCGGCTGACGGTCTGGCGCGCCTCGGCCCGGGTCAGCGCCAGCGGCAGCTCGTTCTGGCTGACGCTATGCGTCGCCTCATCCGGCAAGACCGCCTCGACCGAGCCCGCAGCATGGTCGCCGCCCCATTCGGTGAACCGCAGCCGCACCCGGCCCGCCAGTTCCGCCTCGCTGGCGCGGGCCAGCTCCAGGCTGCCGTCCATCTCGTCATTGTCGGCCAGATGCTCCAACTGCAGTGCTTCCGTCACAATGCCCTTGCGCATCCGGAACCTCAGCACCCCGTCGCGCTCCACCGCGTCAAACCCGTGCCGCAGCATCAAGGGCTGCAGCACCGCGCGGGCATCCGCGACATCCGGGTTCACAAACCCATGCACCACGCCATAAAGCCCAGTGACGTCAAAGTCATACAGCCCCGCACGGTGGCACACTTCCTCCACCACAGAGGCCAGCGTGCGCTGCCCCGCACGCCCGTTCAGCCAATGGCCGCGCAGGTAGTTTTCGCCGTCGTTCCAGATCTCCACCCGCGCCGGAAAGGCCGGAAACGGGCGCGCATCCCAGGCCCAGACATAGGCGTTGGACATATCCAGCATTGGCCCGCCGTATTCCTCTGACACGGGATTGTTGGCCGCCGCGCCCCAATACCCCAGAAACGCGCGCAGGTACTGGATCTGCATCAGATCGTCGCGCAAGCCGTTGGAATAGCGCGGCAGTTTCGATTCAGAACTTTTGGGGTCCAGAAACTTGTTCGGCTGGTTGGTGCCCTTGTCGATGGCAGCGCAGCCCAGTTCGGTGAACCACACGGGCTTGGATTGCGGCACCCATTCGGTCGGCGCAGCCTGCCGCACCCCGCCGATGCGCTCAAAGTGCTCCTGCATCCACCAGCTGCGGATATCCTTGTAGCGCCACACCCAGGGCTCATCATGCGCGCCATCGGTGATCGGCGTCCGGATCTGCGCCTCCCGCGCTTGCGGGGAATGGTAGTACCAGTCAAACCCTTCACCGCCCTCCACATTGCCGCTGAGGTAGCCGAGGTCATAGATCGACGGCACACCGGCCTGCGCGTCCAGATGATCATCACCCTCGCGCCAGTCGGACAGCGGCATGTAGTTGTCGATGCCGACAAAGTCGATGTTTTCATCCGCCCACAGCGGATCGAGGTGGAAGTACCTGTCGCCCTCCGGCGATTGATAGCCCCAGTATTCCGACCAGTCGGCGGCATAGCCGATCTTGGTCTCCACCCCCAGCAGGCTGCGCACCTCTGCCGCCAGCCCTTTCAATGCCAGCACAGCCGGGAAGCCGCCGGCGCCGCGGATCTGCGTCAGCGCGCGCATCTCGGAGCTGATGCAAAACGCCTCCACCCCGCCCGCCGCCGCACACAGCGCCGCATTGTGCAGGATAAACCGGCTGAGGCTCCATTCGTCAGGCCCGCTGTAGGTGACGGTTCCGTCCCCCACGGTGAAATCCGCCGCCGTCACGGTGCCAAAGAACGCCGCCACCTCCGCATCCGCCGCCGCTGTGCCATCGGGTGAACCCGGCCGGCCCGGAGCCACCGACAAGGTGATCCGCCCGCGCCAGGGCAGATGCGGCTGGCTGGCACCGCCGGTCCAGGGATCAGCCAATGCGTTGCCCTCTGCCTGATCCATCAGGATGAACGGGTAGAACATCACCCGAAGGCCGCGGCCTTGCATCTCCCGGATCGACTGGATCACCGAAGCATCGGCGGGCGTGCCGCCATAGAGCGGCTCGCCGTCCTCCTTCAGCACCTCCTCAGCACCTGCGCGGGTGACGCCGCTGACCGTCCAGGCCATGTTCCCCTCAGCGTCCTTATGCTCCACCTTGGGTTTCAGCGTGCAGCTGCCGCAGCGCAGGTCATTTCCGAACCACGACACAATCAACGACGCCGCGCCGCAGGACGGCAGTTCCGCCTCCAGCGCATTCAGCGAGGTCTTGAGGTCGCTGAGGCCACTGGGCGTATGCTCATTCGCAGCCCTGGCATCGCCCGGCCCGCCGGAATACTGCACCACATCCGCGGCCAGCGAATATTCCCCGGTGCCGGGCATCAGCGCCACGCCCTGCACGATTTGCCCCAGGTCCTGCGCATAGGTGCTGCTGGCGGGCTGCTCAGGGCGCAAGACATCAAAGGAGAACTGCGGCACCCGGTTGCCGAACCGTCCCAGCTCCAGGTTCTCCATCACCACATAGGCCGTGCCGCGGTAGGCAGGCACCTGCCCTGCGCCCTCGATCGCCTCCATCACCGGGTCCGGCAGCTGATCCGCCGTGCCGCGGTAGACGGTCATGTTCAAATCTTTCGGCGCCACTTCCTCACCATCAGCCCAAACGCGGGAGACGCTGGCGATCTCCCCCTCGCACAGCGCAATCGCCAGCGAGACCGAATAGCTGTAGCTGGTGACCTGCGGCTGGCTGGGCCGGCCCTTGCCACCGCCGCCGCCGCTGGTCTGCGAGGTCTCCAGAAAGCGCGAGGACCAGATCACCTGCCCGCCCAGCCGCATCCGGCCATAGACCTGCGCCATGGGCGCGCCTTCGCTGGCCTGGGTCAGGCGGAAGCGGTCGACCTTGCCGGTCTCCACCGGATCAGCGCCGGAGCCCAAGAGCCGTTCGTCGATCAGGCGCCCCAGGGTTGCCCCCACCGCGCGGCCGATAACGGCTGAGGACAGCCCCGCCACCGTGCCGCCAATTGCGCCGCCAACCGCCGCGCCGGCGGCAGAAAGAAGAATGGTTGCCATCAGATCAGCTCCTTTGCCGGGACATGCCGGGGAAGTGAAACCGCGCCACGATACGGCGCTGCCAGGGCGGGCTCAGCGGGCTTTCGACAACCCCGTGGCCGGCATAGGCGTGGATGAAGGATGGTTTGCAGCTAAACACATCCGCCTGGCCGATAGGCCAGGCAGCGCCCATCCCGCCCCCCACGGGGCGGGCTCTTCGCACCCTCCCCGCCGGGCCGGGCGCTGCCCTCAGTTCTGTTACCGAAGCCTGCACCCCCAGATGCTTGGCCACCGATCCCTCCCGCATCCTAAACAGGATCACATCGCCCGGAGCTGCCTCTGCCAGCGGCTTCGCCGCCAGATGCCGCGCCGCGGCCTGCCACAGCGCCTCAGCCCCCTGCGGCTCTGACCAGTCCATCGTATAGGCGGGCGGCAGCTCCGGCTCCGCGCCAAGCAGCTCGCGCCACACCCCCCGGATCAGGCCAAGGCAATCACAGCCCGCCCCCTTGCAGGAGGCCTGATGCACATAGGGCGTGCCGATCCAGCCGCGCGCTGCCTCTACCACCCGGCTCATCGCCTGCTGCCCCCGGTGTTCATGCCGGACTGGCGCGGCACCGCCATGATCCAGTCCTCGCCCGGAATATCCGGGAACCCTTGGAAATTCATCAGGTTGTTGAACTTCAGCCGGCAGCTCTCCATCCGCTTGTCACAGCCGGCCTCCAGCCGCACCGTGTCACCTGCGGACACGGGCGCGCGGATGGGCTCCCACAGGGTGATCCGGCGCCCCGCCGCCGTGGACTGGTCGGACTTCACCGCCGCCCAAAGGCCCTGTGCCGCGCCGCTCAGGACCGTCAGGCGGCCATCCGCAAACCAGCCCGGCTCAAACCCCGGCAGCGCGTTCCAGCGGAAGTCCTCGCTGCGCTCCACTGTTTCCACCGCCGTTTCGATGGCATAGCCCGGCGTGCTCAGATCAAACCCACAGGCCGCATCCCCCAGCACCGCCGTACAGGGCGTCTGAAAAATCCGCCCCTGCGGCTGGTTCAGCTGCTCGGTCAGCCCGCGCAGCTCTGCCTCGAATGCACCGCCGGCGCGGCGGATCTCTCCAATCGAACCGCGGAATTGCAGCCAGCGCATTGTGACATCCTGCCAGTTGACCAGCCAGCAGCGCACCTCAGCGCCGTCGAACCGGCCTGCCTCGATGTCCTCCTCGCGCACGGCGGCGTCACTTAGCACCCCCAGCGCCTCGGTGTTGTCGACCGACAGGCCGGTGGCCTGCTGCACCGCCCGCGCGGTGAGACCGCTGCCGGGCTGGAAGGAGATGCCATCAAAGGACAGGACGCAGTCGTGGTCGGTGAATCCCAGCACCGCGCCGTCGCGCCGGGTCAGTGCCCAGGCACGGCAGACCGTGGTGATACCGGATTGAAGATGCTCCCGCAACGCATTGGAAAGGCTGTTCATATCCGCACCTCCACCACCGGGACCGCCGGTGCCTCGCCGGCCTGGAATGACGCCACGCTGGTCTGGATGCTGGCGGTGTCAAACCGCACCGGTACGTCGAATTCAAAGCCCGCATTGATGCTGAGGCCAAGCTCCGGCGGGTGTGCCAGGGTGATCAGCCCTGTGGCTGTATCCAGCTCATAATCCACGCCTTCGCGCAGTTCGTCCTGCTCGATCCCAACCCGCACGGTGCCCGCCACGGGCTTGGCAATGGGGCGCTGATAGGTAAACGCGCCGGAGCGGTAGGTTTTGGCCAGCTGGAACGTCACGGTACTGCCGTCGCCGGTGGCAATCACCTGATCGTCAAAGGCGGCCTCCGCACTGGGCCGGGCGGATTTGAAGTCGCTCCAATCCTTCCAGCGGAAGCCGTACAGCTGCCCCTGACGCGCCTCGAAAAAGGCAATCAGCACCTCGATATCCTCCAGCGCGCGCAGGCCAAGGCCCGCGTCATAGCGGCGGCGGGAGTGCGCCCAGGGGGTGTTGCGCTCCTCAAAACCGTTGGCCAGCGTCACCACATCGGTGCGCCGCTCCGGCCCGCCGACGGAGCCGAAGCTGAGCGATGCGGGAAAGCGGACTTCGTGGAAATTCATAAGGTTACCCTCCATCCTTAACGGTTGCGCCCGCCGCGTGACAGCGCGCGGGACAGCTGCGCGGCGATCTGGCTGCGGCTGCGTTCAAAGCCTTTGACGTCCGGGGTGGAGACATTCATCACCACGTTGACCGCGCCGCCGCCCTGGCTGCGCACCCCAAGCGAGCCATCGGCGCCGCGCGTCAGCGGCAAGATCGCCTCCGGACCGGCCTCGCCCATCAGCCCGGTGGCGCCGCGCATCGGAAACGTGGTGGGGCTGGTGACAATGCCGCCCTTGGCAAAAGGCATCACCTTGCCCTGGCTGAAGGCGGCGCCATTGGCGAAGGGAAGGATACTGCCGATGAGGCTGCCGAAACCGTCGGAAATAAGACTGCCCACGTGGTTGGTGACCGGTTTCATCGCCGCGTTATAGGTTGTGCGGATCATTGAGCGCGCGAGCGTATCCATCGCCTCCGACAGATTGGCGCCGTCAAACACCAGATCGTCAAAAGCACGGCGCAAGCCCTTGGAAAGGCTGCGGTCCAGGATCTGGGCATCGCGCCCGGTTTCGGAAAAACCTTCCTTCACCCGCCCCAGCACATCTGCAAAGGCTGCGGCCATTCCAGAGGCACCGTCCAGCGCTTCTCCCAAAGCCTCTCCCTGCAATTCCAATTCTGCCATCGAGGATGAGTCAGTCATCTGTTGTCTCCTTGTTCTTCGGGGCGGTGGCGTCCGGGAAGGCCGCCATCAAGGCGGCCAACCGGTCGCGCCCCAGCGGCTGCGGTGCTGCGGCCTCGCCCAGCATCAGCCGCAATTCCGCAGGCGTCAGTTGCCAGAAATCGCGCGGCATCAGTTTCAGCCCCGCCATCCCGGCGCGCATCAGGGCGGGCCAGTCGAGCGCAGTCATGGGCTGTCCGGCACGGCAAAACTGCGCACCAGCAGTTCCGCCGCTACCCGTGCCGCCTGTATCGGGCCGCCGGTGATGGTGGCAGAGGCGAGGTCTTCGCGGCTGAGATCATACCCGCCGCCCTGCAATCCTGCGGCCAAAAGCGCCAGCACGTCGCGGGCGGAAAACCGGCCCTGTTCGAACCGCTGCACCAGATCCACCAGCGTGCCTTCCTCCAGCGCGGCCTCAAGGGCTGCAAGCGCACCGAGTGTGAGCTTCAGCGCGTAAGGGGTTCCATTCACGAGCAATTCCGCCTCGCCTGCATGCGGGTTCACCATCGGATCACACCGCCGCAAAGCTGAGCTGGCCGGCGCTGGCGAGCGACAGCTCATAGGTCGCCTCGCCATTGTGGCTGCCGGCGTATTCCAGCGCTGTGACCTGGAACGGCCCCTGCACAATGCCGAAGTCGGGGATGATCACCTGGAACTCCGGCGTCAGCCCGTCAAAGAACAGCTGCCGGGCGCGTTCGTCCGTCGCTTCATCCCGGAAAATGCCGGAGCCGGAAATGCTGGCGGAACGGACGCCGGCGCCTGCCAGCAGCTCGCGCCAGCCGCCCTGGCTTTCAAGGCTGGTCACATCGACGCTTTCGGCGTTGAAGCTGATCCGCGTGGCGCGCAGGCCGGCGATGGTCTCGAACAGGCCTGCGCCGTTCATGTCCACTTTGACCAAGAGGTCCTTGCCGTTTTGAACTGTCATGGGGTTTCTCCATGTATTTCAATTGGTTTCGTTAGGTTCTTGCGGTTCAGACATCATCCACACGGGCGCGGAAGCGCAGGGTGATCTGGCGTCCGCCGGTGCTCAGCCGCTCGGCCTTGGCCCGGTCGAACCACAGGCCGGTCAACTGCCCGCGCGGCAGCGGCACCGCGGCGCCGACCAGCGCGTCGCAGACGGCGGCGGCGGCGGATTTGGCGGTGGCAAAGCCGGCCATGTCGGTGGTGACGGTGACAAAGAACCGGTGTTCGGCACCGCCCGCGGTCTTGTCAGAGCGGTCCAGCACCTCTTCGCTGCCAAGCGCCACATAGGTCTGCGGCAAGGGGCCTGCGGGGATGGCGTCATAGATCGCGCTGCCGACCAGTGCGGTCAGGCCCGCATCGCCGGTCAGATGGGTGTAAATGGCGGATTGCAGCCCGCCTGCGATGGCATAGGTCATGTGCTCACCTCCGCAACCGCGAAACAGGTGAGGTAGCGGGCGTCCGGTCCGTTTTCCGCAACTGCATCAATGCGGTAGAAGCGGTTTTCGTCTCGGAACCGCTGATCGGGGCGCGGGCGGGATGCAAAGCCATCCGGGCTTGCACGCAGGGTGATGCGGTATTTTTGCAAAGACAGGCTGTCGCTGTTCAGACGCCCCGAAAGGGGCTTCACCTCAGCCCAGAGAGTGCCAAGCGCCACCCAGGTCTCAGCATAGCCGCCGGCGCCGTCGGGGGTCCGCTGGGGGTCTTCCAGCACCAGTTTGCGGGTCAGGTTCGGGGGGCGTTTCATGCCAGGCCCCCCAATGTCAGCCGCAGCGTGCGGTAGCGTTCAATGAGGCTGGTGACGCCAAAGGGCATGCAGCCGCCATGCAGACCGGTATCGGCCCGGTATTCGTAGTAATGCGCCGCCAAGAGCATCACCGCCTGACCCAGATCGGCAGGAAGCCCGCCCCAGTCCGCGGCCATGCCAGCCTGCAGGGTGATCCGTGCGAAGCCGCCGACGGGAATGGAGGGCAGCAGGCTGCCCGCGGGACACAGCGCCGGGCGCTGGCAGTCGCGCTCCAGATGGTAGGCGGCGGGGTCCAGCACCGTCTCAGCGCCTGCGGCGTCACGGATCATCACCTCTGTCACCATCTGCACCGGGGCGATGGGAAACACCATCCGGGTGCGGTCGCGCCAGTGGCGGGTTTCCATTTCAAAATCGCGGGTTATCAGTGCCTTGCCGGTTCTTGCTTCTACCGCGGCCACGGCGGCGCGCAGGAAGCCAATCAGCACCTCGTCCTGCAGGCTGTCCTCGCCAAAGCCGGTGCCCAGGCGGAGGTGCGCCTTGAAGGGGGCCAGCGGCAGGGCGGCCTCGGGCACGGGGGTCACTTCGCTCAGCATCATCATCTTACTCCTGCGGGCCTCCCCCTTGTGCCGGCCCTGATCTGCTGTCCGTTCAAAGGTTCGGCCGGCACGCACCGTTCCCTGCCGCTCGGACGGAGGGGGAGCAGCTAGACGGCAGGGAAATATGGGGTGCGTGCCAGCCGGCGGACCGGGCTGCCGGTCCGCCATCAGCGCTGAGCGGTCAGCTCAGGCCGAATTTCATCAGCTTGATCGCGGCAAAGTCGCTGACGTCGCCGCCGACGCGCTTGGTCGCGTAGAACAGCACATGCGGCTTGGCGCTGAAGGGGTCGCGCATGACGCGCAGGTCCGGGCGTTCGGCAATGGTGTAGCCGGCGCGGAAGTCGCCGAAGGCGATCGGGAAGCTGTTGGCGGCCGGGTCCGGCATGTCCTCGGCGATCAGCACCGGGTAGCCCATCAGGCGCGCAGGCTCGCCTGCGGCCAGACCGTCGGACCACAGGAAGCGGCCATCGGCATCCTTCAATTTCCGCAGCATTCCCGCGGTCTTGGAGTTCAGAATGAAGGTGGCGTTGGCGCGGTATTCCGCCCCCAGCGCATAGACCAGGTCGATGATCGCGTCGCCGTTGCCGATCTCGCCTTCGACGCCGGTGGCCTTGTAGCCGATGTTGCCCCAGGTCCAGTTGCCGTTTTCCTCGACGTTGTAGTTCATGAAACCGGTGGGCTTGTCGTTGCCGTCGCCGTTGATGAAGGCGTCGGCCTCAGACCGCGCGAATTTGTCTGCGATGCGGCCTGCCAGCCAGCCCTCGATATCAAAGGCGCTGTCATCGAGCAGCCGCTGCGATGCCTTGGGCAGCGCGCTCAGCTCATGCAGCGGGATCGAGATGCGGTCGATGCTGCCGGTGGAGGTTTCCGTGGACGGGCCGGTTTCATTGGCCCAGCCGGCGCCCATTTCGCTGTGGTCGATCAGCACGTCATAGCTTGAGGCCTCCACATGCACCACGGAGGCCACGGCGCGGATCGAGGCGGAGGCGTTCAGTACCGCCTTGACGGTGTCCGCGGTCTGCGGGTCGACCAGATAGCCGCCGTCGCTGCCCACCGCGGTGGACATGGATTTGCCCTCCAGCTCAAGCCCGCGCAGGCCATCGTCGTCGCCGTTGCGCAGGTAGGCGTTGAACGCCTTCTGGTGCGGGGCACCCGCGTCCTGGCTGGCTGCCAGATGGGGGCGGTTCTGAGAGATTGTCTTACGGTCCAGCATGGTCACTCGCTCTTCTGCCTGTTTCAGCCTTGATTGCACGTCGTCCTGAAACCCCTTGAATTCATGAAGAAAGCCGGAGATGGCCTGTTTCACTTCATACGCCAGGGGCGCTGCGTCCCCGGTTTGGGCCGGGAGGTCTTGATTGCTCATGATGGGTGTCCTGTTCTGAGGTCACGGGTGATCTGGCGCAGGCCGTCGGCCAGGGCGCGCAGCGCTTGTGCTTCCGCATCGGCGGAGGATTTGGCTGCCACCCGGGCGGCGGGCAGCATCGGGAAGGTGACCAGTGACACCTCCCACAGCTCCACCTGCGTGAGATGGCGGCTGCCGTCGGGGGCGCGGCTGGCTTTCTGAGTGCGGTAGCCGATCGACAGGCCGTCGATGGCGCCACCCTCGATCAAGGCTGCCGCTTCGGCGCCTTTGGGGGTGGCGGTGAGGATGCGGCCCTTCACATACAGTCCGCGCGTGTCCTCGCGCACCTCGTCCCAGACGCCGATGGGCTGTGCCGGGTCGTGCTGCCACAGCATCTTGACCGTGCGGCCCTGATCGCGGAGCGCCTTGAGCGAGGCCGCATAGGCGCCGCGCATCACCACGTCACCGCCCTGGTCGGTCTGGCCGAACAGGCTGGCGTAGCCCTTGATTTCGGTTGCATCCTTCAGCGAGAGATCCTCGCCGAAGCGTGCGAATTTATGTTCCAGCTGGGGGGATCCCTGCATCATCTGAACCTCGCAAGTCGTTGGAACTACGGCAATTGCACCGTCAGGAAGGATTGGAAGGCCTGCGCCAGGATCACCGCCGCGACGCCGTAGACGGTGAGCCAGAGGCGTTTCTCCAGCCGCTCCATCATCTGTTCGATCCGGTCGAGGCGGCGGTTTACCGCGTCATTCTGGATCTGGGCGACCCGCTCATGGGCGGACAGGCGCAATCCCGGTGAACAATCAAATGCGTGCATCGGGTGCTCAGTCATCCTGTCCGCCCTCCGTCTGCGCGCCCTCAGTGTGGTCTGGGGGCAGGGTTTCTGTGGGCAACCCCAGCAGACGCCGCTTTTCCTCATGGGAGAGGAAATCCGCGGAGGTGATGCGCCGCCATTGCGCCTCGCGCTCTGCCGCGAGCGCAGGCAGCTGGTCGAGGTCGGGCTTCAGCGTCAGCGCGTCGCCGGTCCAGGCGGTGAGCCAGCCGGACAGCGCCGCCGTCACCTTGGAGACCAAGGGCAGTACGGTCAGACGGTAGAAGGCGCGGTTGGCCTCCTGATAGTTGGCATAGGTCGCATCGCCGGGGATGCCGATCAGCATCGGCGGCACCCCGAAGGCGAGCGCAATCTCGCGGGCGGCGGTGTCCTTGGTTTTCTGGAATTCCATGTCGGAGGGCGAGAAGCCCATCGGTTTCCAGTCCAATCCGCCCTCCAGCACCATCGGGCGGCCGGCATTGTTGGCGCCTTGGAAATTCGTTTGAATTTCTTCGCTTAGATGGCGGAATTGATCGTCGGACATCTGCCCCTGGCCGTCGGAACCGGTCCAGACCAGCGCGCCGGAGGGGCGGGCTGCGTTATCAAGCAGCGCCTTGGACCAGCGCGAGGCGGCGTTGTGGACGTCGATGGCCATTGCCGCCGATTGCAGGGGTGAGAGGCCGTAGTGGTCGTCCTGCGGGTGGAAGCTTTTGATGTGGCAGACCGGGGCGTTGCCGGGCTCGTTGGCGAAGCGGTGCTTGCGTCCGCCGACCACATAGTCAAAGCCTGCGGGCCAGCCGTCCGGCCCCGGCACCACGTTCATCCGGTCGGAGCGCAGCACGTGCAGTTCTGCGGGGGTTGCGTCCTCTGCCGTGACCATCTCGATATAGGCGTTGCCGGACAGGAGCAGGTGGCCGTAGAGCGCCTCCAGCAGCTCCGCCTGGGTCTGGGCCGGGTTGGGACGGGCCAGCAGCGCCAGCCAGGGGTGGGTGTCGTAGCGCTGGCGGCTGTCCTGCAGCACCAGCGGCACGGCGGCGGCGGCCTCGGCGATCAGGCGGATCACCCGGTGGGTGACCGGATTGCCGGCAAAGCCGCTGCGGGTCAGGGATACGGTGTCGCGCGGGCTCCAGGCGATGCGGCCGGCGCCGTGCCAGGAGACCACGCGGGCGGTCTGGCTGGCCTTCTGTTCCAGGCCCGGATTATTGGGGCCCGGTTTTTGGGGGTCCGGCGTTTTGCGCCGCAGCAGGTCAAAGACCATGGTCCGCTCCTCAGGTTGTTCCTAGGTGACGCTGCTGGCCCTTGGGGCTGGTGCGCCTTTGCTGAGGAATATTTGTGCCGGAAAGGCCTGAAGATTTGGCAAGCGGTGCGTACGGTGGGCACGCAACACCCTACGCCAACCATCTGAAATAAAGGAGATATGTTGGAAACAATACAGTGTTGCATCACACTGAGGGCAGCGCCGGTCCCGGCGGGGTGGAAAGCAAAGCGCCCGCCCCATCGTGCTGGAAGCACGCCTCCGGCATGACGGAGGGCGGGACGGGCGCTGCCCGGCGTGCCGCCGGGCGGTTGGTTTTTGAGAGGTTCTAGAGCACCCTGACCTGCGGCCTGCGCAGGTTGGCGGCGGGCTGGATGATCAGCTCATGCAAGGCCCAGACCAGCGCATCGACCCGGTCGGGAGAGCCGCTGCCGCGGTAGCCCTGCGGGGTCATCTGGCACATCTGGTCCTCGAGCTCTCCCAATCCCGGCAGGTGGCGCACCCGGCCCTGCTCATAAAGTGCCGCGACGGGTTCGGCGCGGGCGGATTTGCCCTTTCGCGCGTGCAGGGTGCGGAACGGCACCAGCGGGTCGGCCTGGCGCAGCACGGTTTCGACCAGGGCGCCGCCCTGGTTGACCTCTGCCACCACCCGTTCGGCACCAAAGCGGTCGCGGGCGGAGATCACCGCCTGCGCCCAGGTCATCGGCGTGGCCCCCTGCACGGTGCAATCCGCCAGCACATAGGCCTGCCAGTCCTGCGGCGGGCCGTGGGTGACCGCGCCCGCCACCACGATGCCGCAGGCGTCAGACGCCTTGCCCGCGCTGACCGCCGGGTCGACGGCGACCACCACCCGGTCCAGCGGCGGCGCCTCGGCCACCTGGGCCTCCACCAGCGCTGCGGTGGTCCAGAGCGCGCCCTGGATGTCCGACAGCATCACCCCGTCCAGCTCCTGCCGGCCCAGCCGGGTGCCCGCGTAGCGCGCGCGGACCTCCGTCAGGAAGGAGGCTGCGAGGTTGGCGCGGTTGGCTTCGGTCGGGGCATGGGTGGTGACGGTGCTGGGCGAGGCCAGCAGCCGTTTCAGGACGGCTACGTTGCGCGGGGTGGTGGTGACGCAGACGCGGGGATCCTGCCCCAGCCGAAGCGCGAATTGCAGCATGTCCCAGCTCTCCTGCCCCTTCTTCCACTTGGCCAGTTCATCCGCCCAGGCGGCGTCGAACTGGGGGCCGCGCAGCGCCTCGGGGTCGTGGGCGGAGAACGCCTGCGCCTCTGCGCCGTTTGGCCAGATCAGCTTGCGCTCTGACGCCTTCCACTTGGGGCGGCGGTCCGGCGGCGAGCAGGCCAGGATTCCGCTGTCGCCGTGGATCATCACGTCGCGCACCTGGTCATAGGTTTCCGCCACTAGTGCGATGCGCCGGGCGGTGCCGGGGTCGTGAGGCCACGCGCCCTCAGCCAGCGAGCGGACCCATTCGGCCCCTGCCCGCGTCTTGCCCGCGCCGCGCCCGCCCAGGATCACCCAGGCACGCCAATCGCCCGGCGGCGGGCGCTGGTGATCCAGCGCCCAGATGTGGAAGAGATGCGGCAGCGCGCCAAGGGTCTTGCGGTCCAGCTCATCCAAGAAGCAGCTCAGGAGCGAGGGCGGCACGCAGGCGAGAAAGTCCGAGCTCGACAGCTGCGCGCGCCGCGACGAGATCGAGTTCATGTTCGGATTTGAGCAGGCGGGCGACGTCGGTGCTTTGTTCTGCAAGGGTCTTCTCCACTTTCTGGCAGTCCCGGATCAGGTCCTCGAGCTTGCGGACCTGGGATTTGGCGCCGGTCATTTCATCGGCGCCGGTGGTTTCGAGCTGCTCCCGGAGCTCCTCTGCTTCTTTGCGCAGGCGGTGGATGCTGTCCTGCAGGGACAGCAGGAGATCGGCGGTGTAATGCACCCGCCGTTTCAGGAGGGCGGCGCCGTCCTGGTCCGGTGCCTGGCCCTGTTCAGAGGGGCCCTGTTCAGAGGGGGCCGGTGCTGCGCGGTCCGGTTCTGAGGGGGCCGGTGCCGGGTAGCCCGGCCCTGTGCGGCCCGGTGCCGGGCCATTGGTCTGATCTGTCATGATATGCTCTGCCTCATGCGTTCTTGTCCGCACGAGAGAAAGACAGGACGGCCGCCGGCGGAGGGGGTCCGGGGCCGTCCATGTTTCTTCCAGCTGCACCACAACCTATACGCGATTTTGGCGTAAAAGTCAAGGGTTATGGGGAGAGGTGCGTACGGTGGGTACGCAACGGGGGAGGCGGAGAATAAGAAGGACCGGAAGGAAATACTTAGGATCGCTAGGTTCAGCTGCTGAGTCCTGAGGCGCGCAAACCATCCGCAACGAGAGCAAAATCCCCCGGCCGCCGCCACATCGTTTCAAACCCGCGCGCAAGACTCGTAACGGTATCCTCATCGACTTCAATGCCGCGGCTGGCGAATTCGTCATGGCGTTCAGCGACGAACTCCTTCAATGCGGCTGCGGCTTCCTTTCGACGGCCGAGATGTGCGTAGGATGCAGCGACAAATGCTGAGGCGAGCGAGTTTAAACGCGCCTCGCCATTCAACATACCAAGCGCCGCTTCATAGTTGCCCCTAAAGAACTCTGCCTGTCCCATGATCCATTTAATGGCGGGCGGATGCAGCGGGTCCAGACGCATCGCTTCCGACACGACATCGCGCGCTTTTTCCTGACGTCCTAGCAAGAGAAACGCGTAGCCGCACCACGCCATGGATTCTGCTTCATTGACGATTTGCGACAGTGTTCTTTCGAACTGGGCTTCTGCTTCATCCCAAAGACCCGCACAAAGGTATGCAAACCCGAGTTGATCCTGGATATAGACGTCGCGGTTATCAAGTGCAGCGCCTTTGCGGGCGGTCTTAAGTGCATGGTCGGGCGCGTCCGGGTCCGCAAGACCGAGCCAGAGGTCAATCACATAGGTGTCTGACAGGTACATGTAAGTTCGCGCAACAGACGGATCGAGCACGACTGCCCGTTCGAGGAGCACGCGTGCAGTTGCTGTGTCCTGCGCATTCAGCCCGTCTCGCAGCGCCTTGCCCTTCAGCATCAATTCGTAGGCCTTCATTTCATCCGCCGGCTTATGAGCGGCGCGGTCAACCACGTCGTGTTGCACCCGTCCGGGCAAGACCGCCGCGACACTGCGCGCTACTTCGTCCTGCACGGCGAATACATCTTCCAATTCGCGGTCATAGCGCTCCGACCAAAGCTGGATCCCTTTATGGGCATCCGCAAGCTGAACCGAGATACGTACCCGTCCCCCGGCCTTCCGGACGCTGCCCTGAACGAGGTAATCGACACCGAGCGCCTCGGCTATTTCGGCCGGGTCTGTATCCTTCGGTTTGAAGCGGAAGGATGCGTTCTTTGAAGTGACCTGGAGGGTGCGGAAACGTGACAAGCCTGTGATAACATCTTCTGCAATACCTTCGCTGAAAAATGACTGATCGGTATCGCCGCTCATGCTATCGAAGGGAAGAACGGCAACCTTAGCCGTTCCGGGATCAGCCGGCCGAACTTGTCCTGTGTCCGCCTCTTTCACCCCGCCATAACGCCAGGCGCGCACCGGCGAGGCGACGTTTTTGAGAGTGTGGAGCCCGGTATCTTCCCAAGTAACCGGGAGACTGGTTCCAACAACACGGTAAACAGCTTCCGAGATTAGCACTCCGCCGGGCGGGGCAAGCTGCTCCAACCTTGAAGCCAGGTTGACACCCGATCCGAAGACATCGCCGTCACGAATGATTATGTCGCCGAGATTAATACCAATTCGAAAGCGGATCGGATCGGCAGCCTCACCCTGCGCTTGCTGCCATTCGATGGCACAAGAAACAGCGTCGGCAGCACTGTCGAAGCAGGCCAGAAGACCATCGCCCAATTGCTTGACGATGCGGCCGCGATGGGAAGCAATAAGCGGGGCGGAGAGCGTATCAAAAAATGCAGACAGCGAAGCGAGCGTGCCGGCTTCGTCTTGTTCCATCCGGCTGGTGTACCCGACCATATCGGCGATTAAGACTGCCGCCAGCTTGCGTTCCACAACCTACCCTCCCTCTTTTGCATACCGGCCGAAAGGCAATAAGGCCATGGAAAAGAACGAGAGCACCCGCAAACGGCCGCACTTGCAGCGCGCAATCTCTGCTTCCTGCAGTAACAAAAAAAGGGCGCCAACCGGCGCCCTTCCCTGTTTTTGCCCCTGCCCCGCAGACCGTTTCCCGGCGCGGGAAACGGCTCGGAAAACACGTGTTTTCCGGGCCGGAATTCTCGCAGAATTCCGGCGTCCGGTCAGTTGTTTTGCTGCTGGGCCTCGATCTCGCGCCATTTGGCGACGTTGGCGTTGTGCTCGTCCAGCGTCTCGGCAAAGGCGTGGCCGCCGGTGCCGTCAGCGACGAAGAACACGTAGTTGGTGGTCTCCGGATTCACTGCGGCCTCCAGGCTGGCAAGGCCGGGGTTGGCGATGGGCGTGGGCGGCAGGCCCTCGATCACATAGGTGTTCCAGGGGGTGGGTTTGCGCAGCTCGCTTTGGCGCAGGCCGCGGCCCAAGGTCCCCTCGCCCTTGGTGACGCCGTAGATCACCGTCGGGTCGGTCTGCAGGCGCATGCCGCGGTTGAGGCGGTTGGTGAACACAGAGGCGACCAGGCCGCGTTCCTCGGCGACGCCGGTCTCCTTCTCGATGATCGAGGCGAGGATCAGCATTTCCTCCGGGGTTTTCACCACCGCATCCGCGGAGCGGCTTTCCCAGGCGGCGTTGATGCGCAGCTCTTGGCGTTTCTGCATCTCGGCCAGCACCGCAGCGCGGTCTGTGCCGGGGGTGACCTCATAGCTGTCGGGTGCCAAGAGGCCCTCGGCGGGGCGCTCGCCCGGGTCGCCGTCCAGCACATCCATGGATTTCAGCGCCGCGACCACCTGCCAGCTGGTCACGCCTTCGGCCAGCGCGATGCGGTAGCGGGTGTCGGTGTCCTGGCGGGTCTCGGTGTACTGGGCCGGGACCTCATCCTCGCCGAGGACGAAGTCGGCGATCACCTCAAACTTGCTGGTCGCCGGGTCCAGTTCGCGCACGAGCGCCTGGGTCCGGGTCACGCCGACGCGGTAGACGATTTCGGTGCCGCAGGTGGAGGCGCCGGAATGGGTGATCTCGTCAACGATGCGCTCCATCGAGCTGCCCGGCTCCACCAGGAAGCTGCCGGCCTTCAGCTGGCCGGTCTTCTCGCTGTATTTGGCGCCGAGGCGGAAGATGGTGCCGGAGGAGACGGCGCCCTGGGTTTCCAGGTCGCGGCTGACGCGGGCCATGTTGGAGCCGCGCTCCACCCGCAGGCAGATGGCGGTATCGAGCGGGCCCCCGGCAGTATATTGCGACTTGCCCCACAGGATGAGGCCGCCCAGCAGGAACAGGGCGGCGATCAGGACAGTCAGCATGTTAGAGGCGAGGCTGCGCCACATCAGTCAGGTTTCCCGAACAGGACCGATGCGTTGGTGCCGCCGAAGCCGAAGGAGTTCGACAGGGCCACGTTGATCTTGCGCTCGCGCTTGGCGTTGGGGGCCAGGTCGACCGGGGTTTCGACCGCGGGGTTGTCGAGGTTGATGGTCGGCGGCGCCACCTGGTCGCGGATCGCCAGGATCGAGAAGATCGCCTCAATCGCGCCGGCGGCACCCAAGAGGTGGCCGGTGGCGGATTTGGTCGAGGACATGGTGACATTGGCGGCGTGATCGCCCAGCAGGCGTTCAACCGCGCCCAGTTCGATGGTGTCCGCCATGGTCGAGGTGCCGTGGGCGTTGATGTAGTCGATGGCGGAAGCGTCCAGGCCTGCGTTGGCCAGAGCAGCCTTCATCGAGCGTTCGCCGCCCTCGCCGTCCTCGGAGGGCGCGGTGATGTGGTAGGCGTCGCCGGAAAGGCCATAGCCCAGCACCTCGGCATAGATCTTGGCGCCGCGGGCCTTGGCGTGCTCGTAGTCTTCCAGCACCACGATGCCAGCGCCCTCGCCCATCACGAACCCGTCGCGGTCGGCGTCATAGGGGCGCGAGGCGGCCTTGGGGTCATCGGCGCGTTTGGTCGACAGCGCCTTGCAGGCGTTGAAGCCGGCAATGCCGATCTCGCAGATCGCGGCTTCGGCGCCGCCTGCAATCATCACGTCGGCGTCGCCGGATTTGATCAGCCGGGCCGCGTCGCCGATGGCATGGGCGCCGGTCGAACAGGCGGTCACGACGGAGTGGTTCGGGCCCTTGAAGCCGAAACGGATCGAGACCTGACCGGAAATCAGGTTGATCAGCGCGCCGGGGATGAAGAACGGCGACACCCGGCGGGGGCCCTTCTCCTTGATCATCACCGCGGTGTCGGCGATCGACGACAACCCGCCGATGCCGGAGCCGATCATCACGCCGGTGCGCAGGCGGCTTTCCTCGTCCTCGGGCGTCCAGCCGGCGTCGCGCACGGCCATATCGGCGGCAGCGATGCCATAGAGGATGAAGTCGTCAATCTTCTTCTGTTCTTTCTTGATGACCCAGTCATCCGGATTGAACGTGCCATCCGCGCCGTCGCCGCGCGGAACTTCGCAGGCGTAGGTGGTGGTGACGCCGCTTGCTTCAGCATCAAACAGGGTGATGGGGCCGGCGCCCGACTGTCCATCCAGCAACCGGGACCAGGTTTCTTCGACTCCGCTGGCCAGCGGGGTGACCAGGCCCAGTCCGGTGACTACTACTCGGCGCATTCCTTGCTCTCCTATGCCTCGGCAATCCGTCCGTTCAAATAGCTTGGAATGGCAACCGGGTGCAAGAGCGGGCTGGCACCCGCCGTGACGTTACGGAAAATGGGCGGTGACGGTGTTTTTGCGCTGCGGGAACGTTTGATTAACGACTCACACTTAGGTTGAATTTATCAAAACGCGAAACTCGGCATCCGTCCTCATCGAATGCCAAAACGGGCTGGAGCTCTGGGCCATTTTGTCTCCAGCCCGTCTTTTTTTCGTTTTTTCCTTTGCCGGCAGCAAGACTCCGGATTGAGACGGCATCCCCGTTGCAGCATCTGGCGGGAGGGAAACAGGAACTTTCCGGGCTGCAATCCGGCCTTGTTAACCTCAAATTTGCAACTTTGCGCCAAAATCTCCTGCGGAGATACGTGAGGACTACCCCGCCATGCGCCAATGGCTTCCGACTGCTGCGGTTCTGCTGACCCTGTCCCTGCTTCCCCTGCGGGCGGAGGCGGCCTGTCCTGTGCATCAGGATCTCTCCGGACTGAACCGGGCTTCGGCGGGCTTCCTGTCCTACCTCGAGACCGGCGAAGGCGCCTATTACGTGCAGCAATTGAACAGCTGGATCGGTACGAATCCGCCTGCCCCGCTGAAGCAGCGGATGCGGGCCGTCGGCATTCAGCAGGTCGAAGCCGGCACGCTGAAGCTGATGCAGCAATCCACTGTGCTGCTGCAGATCCTCTCCAGCCAGGGCCGCCAGGCGGCGCTGGAAACCGCCCGCCACATGGGGGTTTTCGCGTTGCAGTCGGACTATGGCATCCGGGTTGAGGCACTGCCGTGCGATCAGATCAAGGAAGACGGTTTCGGCAGCAAGCTGGTGGCGATCAACGCCAATGACGCCCGCCAGCGCCAGCAGATCATCAATGCCGCGATTGCCTGGGTGTCCTTCCTGGTGCTGGGCGGCAGCGTTTTGTACTTTCTCGACCGGATCGGCATCCGCAAGATCCGCCGCACCAAACGCTACCCCTGTGCCGTGCCTTGCGTGCTGCAGGCCGGCGGGCGCACGGTGCGGGGCCACCTGGTCGACCTCAGCCGGGCCGGCGCCAAGGTGCACCCGGACACGCAGGTCGATGCCTCAGGCCGGGTGAAACTGAACTTTGGCGGCTATACGGTGGACGCCCAGGTGCGCTGGAAGACCGCGGATTATGTCGGTGTGCAATTCATCAAGGAATTCAACTTCATGCAGCTGCACCGGCTGCTGGAGGAATTCCCGATGGAAGAAGGCGGCATGCGCGAGGAAGTGCGGCTGGGGCTGTAAACGCCCCCGGCAGCGTCCTTGGCAGCGCGGCTGCCAAACCAGCCAGAATCACTTTTCAGGCCAGCGGCCTGCAGCCGGGCCCAGAGCCCGGCTGATGCTTTGCATGCGGCGCGGCCTGTGCTCCGTTTGCGTCTCCTGCTGCTGATTTGCGGCATATCCTGTTTCCTCCTGCCCTCCTTACCCTGTCACCCACGGGCGCTTTTACGGCGAATTAACTCCCGTAAATGGTTGCGTTAATAACTGCCAGCACCCTCCTTGGTAGAGTGATTGAACGGAAACCGCGCGAAACCACCTTTTTGATCTGCAAGGCGAGCCCCGCATGAAACATTGGCCACTGATCCTGGTTGCGCTTGCTGCGCCTGCAGCGCTCTGGTGCAGCGCAGGGCGGGCTGAGGCGTCCAGGCCCACCTGCGTTCTGCAATCCGATCTTGTGATTTTCCAGCATGAAGCGCGCCAGTTCCTGGAGTATCTGCGCACCGGGAACGGGCCGCGCGCGGCCCGGCAGCTGGAGCATTGGCTGGAGGATCATCCGGATGTCACACTGCGGATGCAAATGCGGCGGGCCGGCATGGACGCGTATGAGCCGCTGGCGATGCGGCTGATCACCCAGCAGAAAGGGCTGCTTCAGGTGTATAACCGGCATGGGCAAGCAAAGGCGGAAGTCAGCGCGCAGCGGCTTGGCACATCGGCGCTGCTGGAGGAGTTTGCCGCCCGGATCATCCCGCTGCCCTGCGACTATGCGCCGGAGAAGGAAAGTTCCGCGGACACAGCGGCCGGGATGGGGCGGATCAGGGGCATTTCACAGGAGACGGCCATTGCCGGATCGCTGTCCGCACTGGTGCTGGGCGGCGGCGGCATGTTTCTGGCGGAGCGGGTCGCCCGGCGCCACCGGCGCAGGCGCCGCCGCTACCCCTGCTCGCTGCCCTGTTCCTTGAAAACCCCGGCGCAGATGCTGCGCGCCAAACTGGTCGACATCAGCCGCATGGGCGCCAAGATCCGGATCTGGCAGCTGCCCGGCACCCCGCTGCCACCGCCAAAGAAAGACGTCATTGCCGTCTTTCCCGGTGTAGGTGAAATCCGGGCCCAGGTGACCTGGCAGAGCGCTGATTATGTTGGGGTGAAATTCCTGAAGCCAATGACGGCAGAAGAACTGCGCAGCCTCCTCAACTGGTCGAAACAGGCCGAGACCGCGACGGAACTGGCATCGAAAGCCGCGGTCAAACCGGCCTGAGACCAGCCCGGGACCCGCGGCTGGCATCCGTGCAGCACCTCTGGCCGCAGCCAAGCCGGTTACGCCCATAACGAAGGGGCGCCCGCTGGCAGGCGCCCCTGGTCTTGCGTGCCGGATGCCGGCCTTACTGGAATTCGGCGACCGGTTCCGGTTCCGGGCGGGCCACGGCCAGCGCATCCTCCAGCGCGATGGTCTTGCTGAACAGGGCCCGGCCGATCTGGGCACCGGCGATGTTGTGGATGTACTTCAGCCGTGAGATGTCATCAGCGTTGCGCACTACGCCGCTGGCGATCACCGGCAGTTTCACCAGCGAGGCCAGATGCGAGATCAGCCCCATCTGCGCCTCGGTATCGGCAACATCAGCGTCGATATCGGTGATGAGGATGCCTGCAAAGGGCGCGCCCGCAAAAGCCTCAAGATAGGCCTCCGGGGTGAAAGCGCCAGACTTGCGCCAGCCATCGGTCATCACCTGGCCCTGCCAGATGTCCACCGCCAGAACGATCTGGTCGGGGTGGTGTTCGGCCAGTTCGCGCACCAGATGCGGATCGCGCGCGGCCAGGGTGCCGATCACGACACGCCCTGCGCCCTTGTCGATCCAGTACTCGACCTGCTCGCGCGAGCGCATGCCGCCGCCCAGCTGCACCGGGATACCGGCAGCGCGGATGATGTCGGTGACCAGTTCCTCGTTGCTGTTGTCGCCTTCCAGCGCGTTGAAATCGGTGAGGTGCATCCATTCCGCCCCGGCTGCAGCGAAGCCCTTGGCGGTTTCCACCGGGTCCACGTGCCAGATCTGCGGCTCGTCCAGGCGGCCTTTTTCGAGCGTCACGCAACGGCCATTCTGAATTTGCATCGTGGGGTAGATGATCATAGTGCCAGTCTCCTCATGTCATGCCTCATGGGTTCAGAGTAACACGGATTGAGGCCGGCGATACGCCGTATCCTGACCATTTATAGAACAATTGCGGCGTGGAATTCCGGGCGCGCTGGTAGCGCAAACAAACGCCACAGGCACAAGGGGCCAGAATGCCGCAGCAGCAGATTCGGCGCAGGCAGGCGGGCAAAAGAAAACGGCGCCCTCCGTGCAGGAGAGCGCCGTGAAATCCGGTCATCCGGAAGCGTGGCTTAGGACGCTTCGGAGATGAACTTGACCGCGTCGCCGAAGGTCTGGATGGTTTCGGCTGCGTCGTCCGGGATCTCGATGCCGAACTCTTCTTCAAACGCCATCACCAGTTCCACGGTGTCCAGGCTGTCTGCGCCCAGATCGTCGATGAAGGAGGCGTTTTCGGTGACCTTGTCTTCTTCAACACCCAGGTGCTCAACAACGATCTTTTTAACGCGATCTGCGACGTCGCTCATGTCTCTTCCTCGTTTTACAGGGCACTCTGCCCGGTTCTGCCCTGCCCTAGCCGGGCGGCGTGGTTTTGCCCGGAGCGGGCGGTGTGATCCCCGCGGGACGGGGACAGTGCGGCGTTTCCGTTAGGAAATACCAGCGGATATGGGCCGCCTATAGCATAGACCGCAGCCAAGGCAAACGGTTTCGCGCGGTCATCAAGCGGCAGCGCGGTTTGCCTGTGGCCGCTATGAAGCGTGCAGATGGCCTTGTAATCAAGTGGTTGCAAGACCTGCACTGCATCTTTTTTGCTTTTTCACCGGATTTCAATCATTTGGCGCCTCCGGCCAACCCCGGTTGCGGCTCTTGTTCCGGGCTGCAGAGACGGAAAAACCCCGCAGACAGGCTACGGGGTTCAATAATGATGCGGCGCGGCGGGGCGCTCAGATCATCGCCATGCCGCCGTTCACATGCAGGGTGGTGCCGGTGACATAGCCTGCTTCCTGGCTGGCCAGATACAGCACGGCAGAGGCGATTTCCTTCGAATCTCCCATCCGGCCGGCCGGGATCTGGGTCAGGATCGCGTCTTTCTGGTTGTCATTCAGCTTGTCGGTCATCGCGGTGGCGATGAAGCCCGGTGCCACGGCATTGACGGTGATGCCGCGGTTGGCGACCTCATAGGCCAGCGACTTGGACATGCCGACCATGCCGGCCTTGGAGGCGGCATAGTTGCCCTGGCCCGGGTTGCCGGTGGCACCCACCACGGAGGAGATGTTGATGATGCGGCCCCAGCGCGCCTTCATCATGCCGCGCAGCACGCCGCGGCAGAGCCGCATGGTGGAGGTGAGGTTCACGTCCAGCACGCTCTGCCACTCCTCGTCCTTCATGCGCATGAACAGGTTGTCGCGGGTGATGCCTGCGTTGTTCACCAGGATGTCGACCGAGCCCATTGCCTCCGCCGCCTGTTTCGGCAGTGCCTCAACCGAGTCTGCGTCCGACAGGTTGCAGGTCAGCACATGGGCGCGCTCGCCCAGCTCAGCCGCCAGCGCCTTGAGCGGCTCCTCGCGGGTGCCGGACAGCGCCACGGTGGCGCCAGCGGCGTGCAGGGCGCGGGCGATGTCGCCGCCGATACCGCCGGAGGCGCCGGTGACCAGCGCATTTTTTCCTGTAAGATCAAACATGTTTCTTGCCCTCTTGGCTTCTTAGTCCCGCAGGACCGGTTGTGTCAGGAGACCGAAGCGCTCTATCTCGGCCTCGGTCATTTCGTGCATTGAGCTGGCGGGGGCCGCGTGGACGGTGAACCAGTAGAAATCGGCGCTGCCCAGCATCCGGGTTGTATAGGCCACATAGGGGGCGTGTTCCGGATGCCAGCGCGGGTATTCGTCGGCTGTCCTGTCACCTTCCCAGGCGTGGACGCCCAGGACGGCGCCTGCCTCCATCGTGCGCTCGGTGCCGGCCAGGAACAGCTCCACAGCGCCGGAATAGATCCGGCTGCTGGCGGTGACATGGGTGCCGAGGCCCAGATCGCGGACCATGTGGCCGATTTTCAGATTGGTCTCGTCATCGTCAGAGCCGGGCATGTCCAGCAGCACCAGCCGCTGCGCATCCGGGTTCTTGGCCATGAAGGCGCGGAACTTGCGCAGCGACTTGCCGTTGACGGTGCCGTTGACCAGAATGTCCTGCCCCTGCAGCTTGAAACTGGCCGCCTGCGCGTGGCTGAGCATCAGCCCGCCCGCCACTGCCACGGCTGCGGCAAGGGCAAGGCTGGATGCCAGAAACGCGAGGCGGCGCTGCATGGATCAGGCCCCGGCGGCGGCCGCGGCGTCCTCGGGCGTGCCGACCTGGCGGCAGGCGAGATTGCGGTCGATCTTGCGGATCATGCCCGACAGAGCCTTGCCTGCGCCGATTTCCCAGAACTCAGTGACGCCCTTGGCGGCCATGGCCTGCACGCTTTCACGCCAGCGCACGGAGCCGGTGACCTGCTCCACCAGCAATTGGCGGATTTCGTCCGGGCTGGTGACAGCATCGGCGCGGACGTTGGCGATCAGCGGAACTGCGGGGGATTTGATATCAACACCCGCCAGCGCCTCCGCCATGGCGTCAGCGGCAGGTTGCATCAGGGCGCAATGGAAGGGGGCGGACACCGGCAGCATCACCGCGCGTTTGGCACCCTTTTCCTTGGCAATCTCAGCCGCACGTTCCACCGCGGCCTTGGCGCCGGAGACCACCACCTGGGTCGGGTCATTGTCATTGGCGGCCTGGCAGACCTCGCCCTGCGCGGCTTCCTCAGCCACCGCGCGCACGGCATCCAGATCGAGGCCCAGGATCGCGGCCATGGCGCCCTCGCCCACCGGCACCGCGCTTTGCATCGCAAGGCCGCGGGTGCGCAGCAGGCGGGCGGTATCGGCTACCGAAATGGCACCGGCGGCAGCAAGTGCGGAGTATTCGCCCAAGGAGTGGCCGGCCACAAAGGCGGCCCTTTCGATGGTGACGCCTTCGGCCTCCAGCGCGCGCATGGCCGCCATCGAGGTGGCCATCAGGGCGGGCTGGGCGTTCTGGGTCAGGGTCAGGGTTTCGATGTCGCCCTCCCAGATCAGCTGGCTCAGGCTTTCGCCGAGTGCGCTGTCCACCTCGTCAAAGATGGCCTTGGCGGCGGGATAGGCCTCAGCCAGCGCCTTGCCCATGCCGATGGTCTGGGCGCCCTGCCCGGGGAACACAAATGCGATCGTCATTGATGACCTCGTCTGTTTTAGCGTTTTGCCTGATGTACCCGCCCTTTCCCTCACGTACAAGCAAAGGTGCAGATTGCGCACGAAACCTGTGCATGGACGGACAGCCCCATGCGTTGCATCCCGGGTGCGCGCGGTTAGGTTAAGGTCAACCGGACCCAGACCAGGAAATGCGCTTTATGTCCCGCTCCAATACATTTTCGTCTTACGGCTCTGTCGCCAAGGGCTTTCACTGGCTTACGGCCCTCCTGATCTTCTCTGCCTTTCCGCTGGGCTATGTCGCCAATGAACTGGCGCATGAGATCCAGAGCCCCGGGTTTGACGGCAGCCAGGCGGTGATCGAGCGGGCAACGCTGCTGTTCTCCCTGCACAAGACCGTTGGGGTGGCGGTGTTCTTTACTGCACTGCTGCGGATCCTGTGGGCGCTGAGCCAGCCGAAACCCGGCCTGCTGCACCCGGAGCGCAAGGCAGAGGCGCTGGCGGCGGAGGTGGTGCATTGGCTTCTGTACGGCTCGCTGGTGGCGGTGCCGCTCACGGGCTGGATCCATCATGCGGCGACCACCGGCTTTGCGCCGATCTGGTGGCCGTTCGGGCAGGAGCTGCCGTTTGTGCCGAAGTCCGACGCGGTTGCGGGAGTCTTTGGCGGCTTGCACTGGCTGCTGGTCTGGACGCTGGCGGCGGCGCTGGGGCTGCATATTGCCGGTGCGCTGAAGCACCATGTGATCGACCGCGACGCCACCCTGCGGCGGATGCTGCCGGGCAGCGGCACCCTGCCCAAGCCGCCTGCGCAGGCGCACAGCCTGGCACCGATGCTGGCTGCAGTGGTGGTCTGGGGCGGCGTCCTGGGCGGCGGTGCGGCGCTGGGCATTCTGGGCGGCCATGACCACGATCATGGCACAGAAGGCACCGTTGCCCCGGTGGTTGCCGCAGCGCCCGAGGGCGCGGGCGGCTGGGCGGTGCAATCCGGCACGCTGGGCATCGCCGTCACTCAGATGGGCAGCGTCATCAATGGCAGTTTTGGTGAGTGGACCGCGGTGATCAATTTCGAGGAGCCTGCCGCCCCCGGCCCGGCGGGCGATGTGGAGGTGACCATTGCAATCCCCTCGCTGGAGCTGGGCTCCGTCGCAAGCCAGGCGATGGGCGCGGATTACTTCGACAGCGCCAATTTCCCCACCGCGCAGTTCACTGCGGAGATCGAGAAGCTGGCAGAGGGCTATCAGGCAGTAGGCACCCTGACCATCAAGGGGGAAACCGTGCCGGCCACCCTGCCCTTTGATCTGGTGCTTGAGGGGGATACGGCCAAGATGAGTGGCGGGCTGACGCTGAACCGGCTGGATTTCGGGGTTGGCAAGAGCCTGCCCGATGAAAGCTCGCTGGCGTTTGCCGTGGATGTCGCGGTGGAACTGGACGCCAAGCGCGCCGAATAACCGGCAGCACAGGGCCGCTCTCCCGCGCCTGGCGGGTGCGCCGGCAAGGCCGGCACCCCCCGGCAGCCTTGGGCCTGGCGCCGCGCTGACGCGCGGCGCTTTGCTTATTCACAGGCTTCCGGGACCTGATCTGCCCGCTGATTTCAATGCCGGTGGTAGTAATAGCCGCCGTGGCGTGAGCGGTGCCGGTGGCCGCCGTGGCGGCGGACGTGGTGCCGGTTGCGGCCCGCGTGTTGGTGGCGGCGGGCGCCGTGGTGACCGTAATATTCCCGGGGCTGGTGGTAATAGGCGCGGCCGCGGTGGCGGTCGCGGTCGTTGTCCAGGCTCTTGACGATGATGCCAAGCGCAATCAGCCCGGCGATGGCACGGGCGGCGTCATTGCCGGAATCATGGGCTGCGGCGGGTGCTGTAAAGGCCAGGTTGGCAGCAAGGGCCAAAGCCGCGCAGGCTGAAGTGAGAAAGCCGAAGCGGAACATGGTGCCTCCTTTCCGAAGTGGCCGGAGAGGCCGCCCACAGTCTGCGCCTGATGCGGTGCAAAGGCCAGTGAACTTGGGTCACGGTTTGGGGAGGTCTTCGCAGTGCGGCGCAAAGGAAAACCGCCGGACCCAAGGGAACCGGCGGCTGTAATTTCAAAGATGCGGCGGCTGGATCAGCCGTCGGCCTTCATCGCCTCGACGGAGATCTTGATGTTGACCTCATCGCTGACGAAGGGGGCGAACTGGCCCAGGTTGTAGTCGGAGCGCAGGATCTGGGTGGTGGCGTCAAAGCCGGCCCAGGGCTTCTTGGCCATCGGGTGTTCGCCGGCCTGGTTCAGCTTGGCGTCCAGCACCACGGATTTGGTCACGCCGTTGAGGTTCAGGTCGCCCGTGATCTTGGCGGTATTTTCGCCGGTCACTTCGATGCCGGTGGAGGTGAAGCTGATGGTTTCATCCTCGGTGGCGTCAAAGAAGTCCTTGGTCATGAAATGGTCAAAGCGCGCCTGCCAGCCGGTGAACATGCTGCTGAGCGGCATCGAAACCGACACGCTGGAAGCGGCCGGGTCTTCCTGGTCGAACATGATCTCGCCTTCGAAGCCGGAGAACAGGCCGTAGGTGGTCGAGTAGCCGAGGTGGTTGTAATCGAACAGAATCTGGCTGTGGCCGGCGTCCAGCACGTATTTCTCCGGTGCGGCGGCAGCGCCGGTTGCAGCGGCAGCGGCCAGGGCGGCGGCAAACAGGGTCTTTTTCATCTCAAAGGCTCCGAATTGAAGAATTTCTATGGCAACACATGTGGTTGTTTCCCCCCCGAAAGGAAGACTGCAAAATCCAACATTATCTGTGAGCGCGCGAACACAAAACCCGGCTGCAGGCAGCCGGGCGGCATCTCGCGCAAATGTGAAAGCGGATCAGGTCAGGATCCGCACCGCACCGCTGAGCTGGTCGCGCAGCTGGCTGCGCACCGCGGCGGAGGCCAGAGGCAGTTCGATCATCAGGCTGCCGTCGCCCTCGAACAGCTGGACGGAGCTGGCAGTGAGCCGTGCGCCGCCCAAGGTGTCATAGCTGCGCCGCAGGACGGTGCGCGGACGGCCCTGGGCGTCGCGCTTGAGCACCCGCAGTTCGCGGCGCACCGGATCAAAGCAGGCCTCCGGCCGGCCTTCAGGCTCATGCGCGGTCATCAGGACCAGCCCGGCCAGCAGGAAAGCAACGGAGAGGCCGAAGCGGATCAGGTTCATTTCCGCATCCGCACCAGCCCCCTGCACCAGCCACAGGCCGGTTGAGCTGAGGATCATCGCGGCGCCCAGAAGTTTCAGCGCAACCACCCGCACTTTCCAGTTTGCTTCGAACCGCAGGCGCAGCGGCGATGCGCTGGCAATTGCGCCAAGCGCCCGGGCGCTGGACATTGCGGAAATCTGCGGCGGGGTGTGGTCTGTCACTGCCATTTGACTGCCCTTTCTGCTGCGGTCCTGTTTCTGCTGCCCTGCTGCGGGTCCCGCGTCTGGGATTCCGGCGCCGCGGCTTCTCTCCGCGTTAAGGCTTCGTTAAGGAGTGAAGACCGGCATTGGGGCAGCAATGGGGCGGGCTTGCGGTTTTGCCGCGGCGGGGTGTTGCAGCCAGCGCAAAACGCCCTTTGGACTTGCTCTTTTGGCGCCAGCCTGTATAGGAGGCCCTGCTTCCGCGACATCTTCGATCCGCGCAGACTCTCGTGACCGGGCAGCGGAAGTGTGACATGCCCCGTCTATGAAATGCGCCTAGACACAAACAGGAGTTCGCATGCCACTCTATGAGCATGTCATGATTGCGCGTCAGGACCTGTCCAACTCGCAAGCTGAAGGCCTCATCGAACATTTCGGTGCTGTTCTGTCCGACAACGGCGGCAAGCTGGTCGAGCAGGAGTACTGGGGCGTCAAGACCATGGCCTACAAGATCAACAAGAACCGCAAGGGCCACTATGCCTTCCTGAAGACCGACGCACCGTCGGCCGCCGTTCAGGAAATGGAGCGCCTGATGCGTCTGCATGATGACGTGATGCGCGTCCTGACCATCAAGGTCGACGAGCACGCCGAGGGCCCTTCGGTCCAGATGCAGAAGCGCGACGAACGCGGCGATCGCCGTGAGCGCCGCTGATCAACGCTTGAGAAAAGGACGCTAAATCATGGCAGCCAAACCGTTTTTCCGCCGCCGCAAGGTTTGCCCGTTCTCGGGTGAAAATGCGCCGAAGATCGACTACAAAGACACCCGTCTGCTGCAGCGCTACATCTCTGAGCGCGGCAAGATCGTGCCTTCGCGCATCACCGCCGTTTCGGCAAAGAAGCAGCGTGAGCTGGCCCGTGCTATCAAGCGCGCCCGCTTCCTCGCCCTGCTGCCCTACGCCGTGAAGTAAGGAGATAAGCAGATGCAAGTTATCCTTCTTGAGCGCGTTGCAAAGCTGGGCCAGATGGGCGACGTCGTTGACGTGAAGCCCGGGTTCGCCCGCAACTTCCTGCTGCCGCAGGGCAAGGCAAAGACCGCTTCCGAAGCCAACATCGCCTCTTTTGAAGCCCAGAAAGCGCAGCTGGAAGCGCGCAACCTGGAGACCAAGAAAGAAGCCGAGGCTCTGGCAGAGAAGCTGGACGGCCAGCAGTTCATCGTGATTCGCTCCGCTTCGGACGCGGGCGCGCTGTACGGCTCCGTCACCCCGCGCGACGCGGCTGATGCTGCAACCGAAGCCGGTTTCTCGGTCGACAAGAAACAGGTCGCCCTGATCGCTCCGATCAAGGACCTCGGCCTGCACTCGGTCTCCGTGAAACTGCACCCGGAAGTCGAAGCAACCATCGAACTGAACGTCGCACGTTCGGCAGAAGAAGCCGAACTGCAGGCATCGGGCAAATCGATCCAGGAGCTGGCCGCCGAAGAGGAAGCCGCTGCAGAGTTCGAGATTTCCGAGCTGTTCGACGACATCGGCTCTGCTGCGTCCGACGACGACGAAGCACCGGCCGAAGCCGCTGGCGAAGAAACCAACTGATCCCATCCGGGACAGTGAGACACGGGAAAGGCCGCCCTTGGGGCGGCCTTTTTCTTTGGCTCAGCGGAGTTTGCAAAGACACGCCAAATTGCACGGAAATCCCCTGCCCCCGAATAACCATCTGTTTGCCGGATTCATCCAGAATAGTCGGCACGTGGAGTGAAAAAGGGGGATGCGCCATGCAGGACGCATTGGAAAGTGAGGAGCTGGCGCTGCGGCGGCGGCTGTTGTTCCGGCTGCTGCGCGGCCAGCGGTTCGACCGGCCGGACTTTAAGACAGAAGCGATTTCAGAACTGGTGCCCAAAGGGCTTATCGGCCCTGGGGACAGCCTGTTCAAGGCGCCGTCAGACGCGATGCAGAAACCTGTCTAAAGGCGTCCCAAGCGGCCTTTGGCTGAGGTATGCAAACCGGTCTGCGCAGGGCGGTCAGGGGCTGCACAGAAGCGTTGGCAGGGATTGTAGGGACCGCGAAATTTTGGGAAACAGCCGCGGTCCCTTTCTGCCCGAAGTGGTCAGCTGCCCCACAGGCGTGAGGGGCAAACTGCCCTGAGGGTTGTTTCTGCCTCAATGCGCAACCCCAATATGTAGTGGGCGGCCATATTTAACAAATGTCTAATGATTAAAGTTTGACCGACTTCCCGGACACCGGAACGCACGCCGGATTTCAGGCGGTTTCCCCCCGCGGCAATGGCGGTTCCCCGCCACCGGACGCCCCTGCTGGCACGGGCAGGATTGCAGCCCGCGCCGGGGCGGGTAATCTGCCCATCGTGAGAAACCGCTTTCGGAGGCCGCATGAAGCGCCCGACCCCTTTGATCTTGTTTATTGCTGCCGCGGTGCTGTCCGCCTGCGCCAGCACTGCCTCCCCGCCGGAGGTGTCCAGAGCCGCCCCGGCGCGGGCTGCA
>NZ_JWLG01000007.1:0-252994 GCF_000813905.1 Leisingera sp. ANG-M6 | reverse complement strand
GCAAAGCAGAGCTTGGATACGCTGCTGGGCCTGGTTCAGTAAACAGGACATCAAACCAACAGAAAAGGCGCTCCATCCGGGGCGCCTTTTCCTTTGCCGCTTCTTCCTGGTCCCAAGTACCCCGGGGGAGGCCGCAGGCCGGGGGCAGCGCCCCCAGATGGTGCTTATGTATACCGTTGCATTCTGCTAACGCATTGAAATAAAACATTTCTGTACATGTTTTCCCGGTTGCAGTATGGTCCGCGGCATTGCCCCGGAGACCAAGAATGCCGCCGATCCAGGATCACCCGCTGCGCTACCAGCTGACCAATGAGCTGCACGCCCGCCCGTTCCCGACCATGACCAGCCCTTGCACGGTGGTCTACCTGGCTGTGAAACAGCCGCAAGAGGCCGTGCACCGCGACCGGATGCAGGACATGCAGCACCTGATCCAGCTGCTGGACCGCCACGGCGCGCCGCATCCCAAACCGGGGGCGACCCACCATACCGCCCAGATCGGGCGGCACATGCTGAAGTGGGAGCAGCACACTGAGTTTGTCAGCTACACCGTTTACAGCGATGGGGTCAGTGCGCGTGCCTTCGACCCGGCGGATTTTGATGTGTTCCCGGTCGACTGGCTGGCAGAGGCGCCGGGCCAGCGGATCACCTCGGCGCTGATCCGGGTGGTGCCGCGCGCCGCGCCGGCGGTGCTGAAAACCACCATGCACGACTGGTTCGTGCCGGAAAGCCTGACCGCTTCGCAGGTGCTGGACGACAGCGCGGTGGTGGCCGGTGATTTCCGCATCGACCCGGCGGGCCATGTGCGCTTTGCCATCTTCCCAAACACCGATACCGGCGCCCAGCGGGTGGGCCGGATCGTTCAGCGGCTCTGCGAGATCGAGACCTACCGGGCGATGTCGATGCTGGGCTTTTCCCGCGCCCGCGGCCTGTCGCCGGTGATCGGAAAGCTGGACAGCCGTCTCAGCGAGATGATGGCGGAGATGACAAGCGGCACCAAGCCTGCTGAGGAAATCCTGACCCAGCTGCTGGCAGTTTCGGCTGAGCTGGAGGCGATGGCGGTGCAATCCGCCTTCCGCTTCGGGGCGACCGGCGCTTATGACGCGCTGGTCAGCCAGCGCATCAGCCTGCTGCGGGAAGAACGCCACGAGGGGTTCCAGACCTTCGCCGAATTCATGCTGCGACGGTTTGATCCTGCGATGCGGACGGTGAATTCCACCGAGAAACGGCTGGACACACTGGCCAGCCGGGCACGCCGGGCAGGGGAGCTGCTCAGGACCCGGGTGGATGTGGAACGCTCCGCCCAGAACCAGGCGCTGCTTGCCAGCATGGACCGCCGCGCCGATATCGCGCTCCGCCTGCAGCACACTGTCGAAGGCCTGTCGGTGGTGGCGGTCAGCTACTACGCGATATCGCTGGTTTCCGACTTCCTGTTCCCGCTGGCCGAACGCTACGGGATGACCAAGAAGGTGCTGATCGCCGCTGTCACTCTGCCGGTCATTGGCCTGGTGTGGCTGGGCATCCAGCGGATCCGGAAGAAGCTGCACTGAGCACTGCCGCAAGAGTGCCAAAGCGAAGGGCCGCCCAGTGGGGCGGCCCTCTTTCGTTTCTGCGGCGCGCTCTGATCAGCGGCCCCGGATCCGCGGGTCCAGCGCGTCGCGCAGACCATCGCCCAGGTAGTTCACGCTCAGCACCGTCAGCGAGATCGCCATGCCGGGCCAGAACACCCGCTCAGGATACTGCTGCAGGTAGTCGGTGGCATCAAACAGCAGCCGTCCCCAGGTCGGGAAGTCCGGCGGGAAGCCGAGGCCGAGGAAAGACAAGGACGACTCGGTGATGATCGCGGTGGCAATGCCCAGGGTGGCCGAGACCATGATCGGCGACAGCACGTTGGGCAGGATGTGCCGTGTGATCAGCCCGCTGTTGGTGGTGCCGATGGAGCGTGCCGCCATCACGAACTCGCGCTCTTTCAGCGCCAGCACATCGCCGCGCACAATCCGTGCGGTGGGCATCCAGCTGGTCACCCCGATGGAGATCACGATCAGGATGAAAATCCCCTGTTCCGGCCCGAAGGCGGCGTTCAGCGGCTCACGGAACAGCAGCATCATAACCAAGAGCAGCGGCAGCAGCGGCAACGCCAGGAACAGGTCGGTCAGGCGCATCAGCGGTCCGTCCAGTTTCTTGAAGAAACCGGCCATCACCCCGATGAAGGAGCCTAGGAACAGCGCCAGCAGCATCGCCGTCAGCCCGACTGAGACCGAGGTTGCGCCGCCTGCCATCATCCGGGCCAGCATGTCGCGGCCCAGCTGGTCGGTGCCGAAGGGATGCGCCCAGCTCGGGCCCTGATTGCGGGCGCGGATGTCGATTTGGGTGGCCTCAAGGTCCCACACCAGCGGACCGGCATAGACCGCCAGGATGATCAGCAGGAACAGCGCCCCGCCCATCAGCGCGCCGCGGTGGGACTTGAACTGGTCCCAGACGTCCAGCCACTGGCTGCGCGGCGGCTGGTGCAGCTCTTCCATCTGCCCGGCGGCCGGAACCGCGGTCGAGGCCGGAGCCATGCCTTCATCCGGCACAAAGCGTTCCTTGTCAGTCATAGCGGATCCTCGGGTCAAGAATGCCGTACAGCACGTCGGCGATCAGGTTGAACAGCACGATCAGCACCGCAAAGATGAAAGTGAGCGTCTGCACCATCGGCAGATCGTTGGCCTGGATGGCGCCGATCAGCAGCTGGCCGATGCCGTTCACCTTGAACACCTGCTCGGTGATGATGGCGCCGCCAAAGATCGACGGGATCCCCAGCGCAATCACCGTGACCACCGGGATCATCGAATTGCGCAGGACGTGAACCATCACCACCACATATTCGCTGAGGCCCTTGGCGCGGGCGGTGCGGACATAATCCTGATTGAGGTTGTCCAGCATCGAGGCGCGCATGAAGCGGCTTAGCTGCGCGGTGATCTGCAGCGCCAGCACCATCACAGGCATGATCATCTGCTTCAGCTGGTAGACAAAGCTGTCCCAGCTGTCGACCACATGGGTGGTGTCATAGATCGACGGGAACCAGCCCAGCTGCACCGAGAAAATCACGATGACCAGCACCCCCGAGAAGAACGGCGGCACCGAGAAGCCGACCATCGACACGAAGGTGCCCATCTGGTCGAACCAGCTGTACTGGCGGTAGGCGGAGTAGATGCCGATCGGCAGCGCGATCAGGATCGCAACCACATAGGCAGTGCCAACCACCCACAGGGTCTGCGGGATACGCTGGACCACGATGTCCATCACCGGCGAGCGGGTCTGCCAGGAGATCACCCGCAGCTGCCCTTCGGCGAGGCTGGTGCCGAAGATATTGTCGATCAGCACCTGCGGCTCGATCCAGAAGAACTGCACCAGCCATTTCCAGAACCGGATATGCATCGGCTCGCCCAGGCCCAGGGCCAGGCGCATCTTTTCTTTGACTTCTGCGGGGACGGTCAGGGGAACCTGCGCCATCGGGTCGCCGGGGGCGAGCTCCAGCAGCAGGAAGATCACGAGGCTGATGAACAGCAGTGTCGGAACTGCCAGGATCAGCCGCCGGATTGTAAAGGTCAGCATCTGCTAAGCGCCTTTGCAACTTGTATTGAATTCGGAACAGGCGGGGAGAAGGCCCCGCGTCCAGCCTCGCGCAGCGCTGCACGGCAGCTCTGGCAGATGGCAAGAGGCCCCGGCATCTGCCGGGGCCCCGGGAAGCAAGCCCGAGCTTACTTGATGCGGTACCAGTCAGCTGCGTTCCACAGCTCGCTGTCCCAGACGTTCAGGTCGACACCGCCCAGGGTGTTGGAATGCGCCGACAGGCGGCCGCGGTGAACCAGCGGGATCATGCCGCCGTTTTCAACCATGATGTCGTTCAGGCGGCGGCCGATCTCGGCACGCGCTTCCAGACCGGCGGTCTTGCTCAGCTCGGCGTGCAACTGGTCGAACTCCTCGTTGCAGAAGCGCGAGATGTTCTCACCCTGCCACTGGGATTCCGGCTTCGGCGCCTTGTCGCACAGACCGTTGCCCAGGTAGGACTGCGGGTCGGTGCCGTCGAAGTTGTTGGCGTACATTTCAACGTCAGCATAGAAACGCTGGAAGGTGTCGGGCGAGCCCGGGTCGCCGCCAAAGAAGACGGAGGCGTTCACGTTGCGCAGCTCGGTCTCGATGCCGATCTGGCTCCACCACTCTTTGATCAGCGCCTGGAAATCCTGGCGGACAGCGTTGGTCGAGGTCTGGTAAAGGATCTTCATCGGCTTGCCGTCCGGGGTCTCCCGCACGCCGTCGCCATTGGTGTCCTTATAGCCAGCCTCTTCCAGCATTGCCTTGGCACCTTCGATGTCCTGCGTGTCGCACTGGAAGGTGTCAGAGGCAAATGCCGCAGGCGCAGGCACCCAGTTGCAGCTGACCTTGCCGGCCTTGCCGTAACCGATTTCCACCAGCAGCGGACGGTCGATGGCCATCGACATCGCCTTGTAGACCGCCGGATCCTTCAGGAACGGGTGCGGATGCTTGGCGGTGGCGCGCTCGCCTTCCGGCAGCTCCGGCGACGGGTCGGTCTGATTCAGCATGATGCGTTCAACCAGCGAACCGAAGCCCGCAACCGGCTTGCCTTTACCGCCTGCTTCCATCTGCGCAATCACTTCCGGCGCCAGCTGCAGGTTCCAGGCATAGTCGAACTCGCCGGTCTCCATCACTGCGCGGCCAGCCGCGGTTGCATCCCCGCCGCCCTTGAACAGCACCTTGGCAAACGCCGGCTTGGCCGGGTCTCGGTAGTTCTGGTTGGCGGACATGGTGATCACGTCGTTCGGCTTGAACTCATCCACCACAAACGGGCCGGTGCCGATCGGGCCAAAGTTGGCCTCGGTGCATTCCGGCGCCTTGGCGCCCATGCAGTTCTCGAACTGGGCCTTCTGCAGGATCGGGCTCTCGCCGCCGACAAACGGGCCGTAGGGGAAGGGGGTCGGTTTGTCGAAGGTGACCTTGACGGTCAGATCGTCCACCACTTCGACATTGGTGACACCCTGGAACTTGGTCAGCTGGGCACAGCCGCCTTCGGGATGCATGCAGTAGTCGGCGGTGAACTTCACGTCATGGGCGGTGAAGTCGGTGCCGTCGGACCATTTGATGCCCGGTGCAACTTTCCAGGTGATCGAGGTCAGGTCTTCGCTGACGCCGCCGTTTTCCACGGTCGGGATTTCCGACGCCAGATAGGGGATCATGTTGCCCTGCGGGTCATAGCGCGCCAGCGGCTCGATCACCAGCGAGGCCGATTGCACATCCTTGGTGCCGCTCGACAGGAACGGGTTCAGGATCGACGGCGCCTGCCAGTAAATGATGTTGACCTGGCCGTCGGACCCGCGCTCAGCAAAGGCTGCAGGCGCAAGCGAGGCCGCGGCAACGGCACCCATCAATAGGGATTTCAATTTCATCACACTCTCCTTGTCGGACACGTTTCGTGTCTTTTCGTTGCCCGGGCCCGATCAGGCCCGGAGGGTTGCCGCATTGCTGCGGAAGTGTAGCTCTGGGCCTGCAAGCAAAGGGAAAACCTTGAGACTGTAACCTCTTAACACCTTGCCGGACGCACCGGCACGTGACAGCCTGCAGGCAACCACAGGGGTATCGAAACGCTTTTGCCGGGAAATTGCAAATTCCAATTTCGAAGGGGCAATGCATTATTTGCATGAGCATTTTTGTGCAAAGTAGAGTTAACTCCGGAACCTGAGGCCGTCTTTTCAGGCGGGCCAGGCAAGAAAAACAGGGAGCCGTCATGCTGGACAACGCCATTGCATCCATCAGAAATCTGCGGGTGGAGTTTCAGACCAAGGACGGCCCCGTGGTCGGGGTGGAGGATGTCTCCTTTGACGTGAGCCCCGGCGAAACCGTTTGTATCGTTGGCGAATCCGGCTCCGGCAAGTCGGTGTCCTCGCTGTCGCTGATGCGGCTGGTGGAGTTTGGCGGCGGCGAGATCGCCGGCGGCGAGCTGCTGTTCAACCGCCGCGAGGGCGGCGATACCAACCTTGCCACCTCCGAACAGGAGATGATGAAGCAGATTCGCGGCAACGAGATCGGCATGATCTTCCAGGAGCCGATGACCGCGCTCAACCCGGTGTTCACCGTCGGCCGCCAGCTGACCGAGGGCCTGCGCATCCACAAGAAGATGTCGCAGTCCCAGGCAGAGGAGCGGGCGCTGGAGCTCTTGCGCCAGGTCCGCATCCCGGAACCGGAACGCCGCCTGAAGCAGTATCCGCACGAATTGTCGGGCGGCATGCGCCAGCGGGTGGTGATCGCCATGGCGATGGCCTGCGAGCCGCGGCTATTGATTGCAGATGAACCGACCACCGCGCTGGATGTGACCATCCAGGCGGAGATTCTGGCGCTGATGGACCGGCTGAAGCGTGAGACCGGCACCGCGGTGATGTTCATCACCCATGACATGGCGGTGGTGGCCCAAATGGCCGACCGCGTCGTCGTCATGTTCCGCGGCAACAAGGTTGAGGAAGGCACCGTCGAGGAGATTTTCGAAAACCCCAAGCACGACTACACCAAGGCACTGCTGGCGGCGGTGCCGAAGCTGGGCGAGATGCGCGGCAAGCATTACCCCGAACCGATGAAGCTGATGGGCGTCGAGAACCAGAAGATCGAGCCGATCAAGGGCACCGACGAGGTGCTGCTGGATGTAAAGAACCTGACCACGCGCTTCCCGGTCAAGGGCGGCCTGCTGCGCCGCACCATCTCCAACGTGCACGCGGTGGAGGATGTGTCTTTCAAGGTGTTCAAGGGCCAGACCCTGTCGCTGGTCGGCGAATCCGGCTGTGGCAAATCCTCTGCCGGCCGCTCGATCCTGCGCCTAGTGGAGCCGCAATCCGGCCAAGTGAACTTCGAAGGCCGCGATGTGCTGCAGTTCAGCCCGTCCCAGATGCACAAGGCGCGCCAGGACATGCAAATGATCTTCCAGGATCCCTTTGCCTCCCTCAATCCGCAGATGCAGCTGATCGACCAGGTGGCGGAACCGATCCGGAACTATGGCCTCGCCTCCGGCTCCGAGTTGCACGACCGGGTTGCCAGCCTGTTTGACCGCGTCCATCTGCCGCGCAGCTTCATGCGCCGCTACCCGCATGAGATGTCCGGCGGCCAGCGCCAGCGGATCGCCATCGCCCGCGCGCTCGCCCTGAACCCCAAGCTGATCGTCGCGGACGAGGCTGTCTCCGCACTCGACGTCTCGGTGCAGGCGCAGGTCCTCAATCTGATGATGGAGCTGCAGGCGGAACTGGGGCTGTCGTTCCTGTTCATCAGCCACGACATGGCGGTGGTCGAACGGGTCTCCCATCAGGTCGGCGTCATGTACCTGGGCCGCATCGTCGAAATCGGCCCGCGCGAGCGCGTCTTTGAAAACCCGCTGCACGCCTATACCCAGGCGCTGATGAAGGCGGTCCCGATCGCCGATCCGCGCCAGCGCAAGTCTGAGAAGGAACTGAACTTCAAACCGATCCCGTCGCCGATCCACGAGGTCGGCTATCAGCCGGAACCGTCGGAATACCTGGAGCTGGAACCCGGCCATTTCGTGCTGACCACTGACAGCGGCTACTGAGCATGGCGGAAAAACTGACCCCGCTGGAGATCATGGCGCAGCTGGTCTCCTTCCCGACGGTGAGCCGCGACACCAACCTGCCGCTGGTCGATTGGGTGCAGGACTATCTGTCGTCCCACGGCATCGAAAGCCACCGCTGGACAGACCCGGATCAGCCCCACAAGGCCGCCGTCTTTGCCCACGTTGGCCCGTGGGAAGAGGGTGCCGTGGTGCTGTCGGGCCATACTGATGTGGTGCCGGTCGACGGCCAGCCTTGGGAGACTGATCCCTTCACCGTGGTGGAGAAGGACGGCAAATACTTCGGCCGCGGCACCTGCGACATGAAGGGCTTTGACGCTCTCGCCATCTGGGCGCTGGTGGAGGCCCATACCGGGGGTGTCACCCGGCCGCTGCAACTGGCGCTGAGCTTTGACGAGGAGATCGGCTGCACCGGCGCCCCGCCGATGATCGAAGCGATGCAGAAAGTGCTGCCCAAGGGCTCGGCGGTGATCGTGGGTGAGCCTTCGATGATGCAAGCCGTCACCGGCCACAAGGGCGGCACCGGCTACGACACCCATCTGGTGGGCTTTGAGGTGCACTCTTCACTCATGCACACCGGTGTCAGCGCCATTATGCAGGGTGCGAAACTGATCGACTGGGCCAACCAGCAGAACGCCGCGAACATGGCCAGGGAGCCGGGTGAGATGCAGGCGATGTTCACTCCGCCCTGGACCACCTGCCACGTCGGCATGATCGAGGGCGGCACCGCCCACAACATCACCGCCAAGGACTGCCGCTTTCTGATGGATTTCCGGGTGGTGCCGGGCGAGCATGCCAGCGATTGGGAGGCGGCCTATCTGGCCAAGGTGCGCGAGGTCGAGGCGGAAATGCAGGCCATCCATCCGGAGGCCCGCATTGATGTGTCCAAGCACTTCGACGTGCCCGGACTGGTGCCGGAACAGAACGGCGAGGCTGAGGCGCTGGTGCGCCGAGTGACCGGCGACAACGGCTCTCATGTGGTCAGCTACGGCACCGAGGCGGGCCAGTTCCAGCAGGCCGGTTACTCGGCGGTGATCTGCGGTCCCGGCGACATCGCCCAGGCGCATCAGCCCAACGAGTATATCACGGTGGCCCAGTTCGAGGCGGGCCATGACTTCATGCGCAAGCTGGTGGAGAAACTGCGCGGCTACTTCCCGCTGCCTTGAAACCGCGCGTTTCGTGCTCAGATTGGTGCTGAAGGTGTATCAGGTGGTGCACAGACGGTGCACAGGGGGTGCACGCATGGCACCCCCGCTCTGGCGCGTTCCGCCACGTCCCGGCGGGGCCGGATACTTGCGAAGCTAAGTTTTTTCGCGGACAGTTTGCCGCAACGGAACCTGAAACAGTAAAGGGGAGGGGAAAATGCCGGCCAAGAACCGCTTTGCCGAGATGCACCAGGAGATCACAGCCTGGCGCCATCACCTGCACGAGAACCCCGAACTGATGTACGAGGTGCATGAAACCGCTGCCTTTGTGGTGGAGCGGCTCAAGGAGTTCGGCATCACCGATATCACCACCGGCGTCGGCCAGACCGGCGTGGTCGCGGTGATCGAAGGCAAGACCAACACCTCAGGCCGCGCCATCGGCCTGCGCGCCGACATGGACGCGCTGCCAATCCCCGAGGCCTCGGGTGTGGACTATGCCTCCAAGACGCCCGGCGTGATGCACGCCTGCGGCCACGACGGCCACACCTCGATCCTGCTGGGCGCGGCTAAGTACCTTGCAGAGACACGGAATTTCGACGGTAAGGCTGTGCTGATCTTCCAGCCGGCCGAAGAAGGCGGCGCCGGCGGCAAGGCGATGTGTGACGACGGCCTGATGGACCGCTGGGGTATTCAGGAGGTCTATGGCCTGCACAACATGCCCGGCCTTCCGGTGGGCGAATTTGCCATCCGCCCCGGCCCGTTGATGGCGTCCTCGGACGAATTCATCATCACCGTCACCGGCAAGGGCGGCCACGCCGCCGCCCCGCACGAGGCGATTGATACCACGCTGGTGGCTTCGCAGATCGTGGTCTCGCTGCACTCGATCGTGTCGCGCAACGTGGACCCGATCAAACGCGTGGTGCTGACCGTCGGCACCTTTGAAACCGACAGCACAGCGTCGAACGTGATTGCTCACACCGCCAAGCTGCAGGGCACTGTGCGTACGCTGGATCCCGAGTACCGCACCCAGGCCGAGGAATGGGTGCGCCGGGTTGCCGAAAGCACTGCTGCCGCGTTTGGTGCCACGGCTGGTGTCGAATGGGTTCCTGGCTATCCCGTTACAATCAATGATGAAAACGGCACTGCACATGCAGTGGAGGCGGCGCAGGCGGTCTCTGCAAAGGTCGATGCCGAGACCCCGCCGATCATGCCGTCCGAGGATTTCTCCTACATGCTGGAGCAGCGCCCCGGCGCATATATCTTCCTCGGCAACGGCGACACCCAGATGTGCCACCACCCGGCTTATGTCTTTGACGACGAAGCGATCCCGCTGGGATGCAGCTGGTTTGCCGAGCTGGTGGAACGAAGAATGCCCGCGGCCTGAGGCTGCGGGGAACAGATAACCAAAGGAGTGAGAAATGCCGGTCAAGAACCGCTTTGCCGAACTGCAGGATGAAATCACCGCTTGGCGCCGTGACATCCACGAAAACCCGGAAATCCTGTTCGAAACCCACCGCACCAGCGCGCTGGTGGCGGAGAAGCTGCAGGAGTTCGGCTGCGACGAGGTGGTGACCGGCATCGGCCGCACCGGCGTGGTGGGCGTCATCAAGGGCAAGGCGGACACCTCCGGCAAGGTCATTGGCCTGCGCGCCGACATGGACGCGCTGCCGATCCATGAGCAGACCGGTCTGGACTATGCCTCCAAGACCCCCGGCGCGATGCATGCCTGCGGCCATGACGGCCACACCGCGATGCTGCTGGGCGCCGCCAAGTACCTGTCGGAAACCCGCAATTTCGACGGCACCGTGGTGGTGATCTTCCAGCCCGCTGAGGAAGGCGGCGGCGGCGCCAAGGTGATGTGCGACGACGGGCTGATGGACCGCTGGGGCGTGCAGGAAGTCTATGGCCTGCACAACTGGCCGGGCCAGCCGCTGGGATCCTTTGCCATCCGTCCGGGATCCTTCTTTGCCGCGACCGACCAGTTCGACATCACCTTTGAGGGCCGCGGCGGCCACGCTGCCAAGCCGCATGAGACCATCGACACCACCGTTCTGGCCGCCCAGGCCGTGCTCGCGCTGCAGACCATCGCCTCGCGCAACGCAGACCCGGTGCATCAGATCGTGGTATCCGTGACCTCCTTCGAGACCTCCTCCAAGGCGTTCAACGTGATCCCGCAGAAGGTGCAGATCAAGGGCACCGTGCGCACCATGTCGCGGGAGATGCGCGATCTGGCAGAAAAGCGCATCAACGAGGTTTGCACCGGCATTGCCGCGACCTTTGGCGGTACCGCGGACATCACCTATCACCGCGGCTATCCGGTGATGGTGAACCACGAGGAGCAGACCGAGTTTGCCGCCAAAGTGGCCGCCAGCGTGTCCGGCTCCTGCGGGGATGCGCCGCTGGTGATGGGCGGCGAAGACTTTGCCTTCATGCTGGAAGAGCGCCCCGGCGCCTATATCCTGATGGGCAACGGCGACACCGCGATGGTGCATCACCCGGAGTACAACTTCAACGACGATGCCATTCCAGCGGGCTGCAGCTGGTGGGCGGAGATCGTTGAACAGCGGATGCCGGCTGCCTGAATGATATTGGAGAGGGGGCTGTCTGCCCCCTCTTGAACCTGCGGCTCAATTCACCCCCGAGAATATTTTTGACCAGAAAGAAGCGGCGGCGGGCGTCAGTGCTCCAGCAATTCGCGGTAGATAGTGACGAGCGTTTCCGCTTCTTTCTCCAGCGCGAAGTTGGTCATGGCGTGTTTGCGCGCGGCCTCTGACCATCGCGCCAGCCGGCCTTCGGTAGACAGCACCTCGTTGATCGCGTCCACCATCTGGGTGGTTTCGCCCGGATCGATCAGCAGGCCGGTTTCCCCTGGCGCAATCAGTTCCTCAAAAGCACCGACGCGGGTGGCTACCGCAGGCACGCCGCAGGACATCGCTTCGAGCGGGGTGAGGCCGAACCCCTCCCATCGCTGCGGCGCCACATAGAGGTCCAGCGCCTGATACCAGCGGGACACCTCCCAAACCGGCACTTCCGGCGGGAACCGCAGGCGGTCCGATAGGCCAGAGGCTTCCACCTTGGCGCGCAGTTCCTTCTCGAAAGCAACGTGTTTTTCGGTGGCGCGGCCCATCACGATGCCAACCGCCTTGGGGTGTGCCTTCAGCACTTTCAGCATGGCGTCGACGAAAACATCAGTGCCCTTCTGCGCCCGGATGCGGCCGTAACAGCCGATCAGGATCGCATCCTCCGGCAGGCCCAGTTCGCGGCGCAGCGCCGCCTTGTCAGCAGGTGGAGCGAACTCTTCGGTGTTGATCCCGTGGTGCACCACCTGCGCAGGTTTCTCCAGGTAAGCCGCGCCTTTGGCGGAGGTGGCAATTACCCGGTCCATCTGCGAGATCAGCCACTTGGTGTAGCCGGAGTGATGGCGCTGCGAGGCGGAAGTGAACAAGAGTTTCAGCCGCTTGCCCAGCAGGTATTTCAGCGCCAGGCCGCCTAGCATTTCCAGATTGCGGCGGGCGTGCCAGACGCGGGCGCCTGCGGGGCCGTTGCGGTTCATCAGGATGAGCTGGGACACCGACAGATGCGGCATGTCCCCCGGCAGGCCACTGCCCGCGGTGGCGATGGCGATCTGCTGGCGCTGCAGCGGCACCAGTCGCACGATAGTGGAGGTGACGCCGGACAGGCGGCGCTTGAAGTTCGGCGCAATGACTTCGATTTTTTTGGCGTCAACTTGTGCCATCACGGCCTCCTATCGGACAGCAGTGCCAGCAGGGCGTCCACCGTCTTGTCCAGTTGATCCGATTGGCGGGATATGAATTGCCCGGCGGCTTCACGGGCGGCCTGAAAGACCTCCGGCTGCTCCAGCCATTTGGCAACCTGATCTGATAGTTCCGCCGCTGAGCGCACTTCTGCCGCGGCACCTAGGGCGGACAGTTCGGCATAGGTCTCGGCGAAATTGTAGTGTCCCGTGCCGGTGATCACCGCCGCACCTGCCTGCATCGGTTCAAACGGGTTGTGGCCGCCGATTTCGCGCAAGGAGCCGCCCAGGAACACCAGCGGGCAGAGCGCGTACCATGTGCCGACCTCGCCCAGCGTGTCTGCCAGATAGACCTGGGTTTGGGTGCCGGGCAGCACGCCCTTGCTGCGCCGTGCGCAGCTGAGGCCCGTGTCCTTGATCAGCGTTTCAACCGCATCGCCGCGTTCCGGGTGGCGGGGGGCGAGCAGCAGGCAGAGGTCCGGGTGCTGTTTCAGCAGCGCCTCATAGGCGTCCAGCACGGTTTCCTCTTCGCCTTCATGAGTCGAGGAGGCGACCCAGACAGGCCGCTCGCCAATGCTGCTGCGCACCTTGGCGAGGGTGTCCTGATCCACCGGCAGCGGCGCGGAAACGGCCTTGAGATTGCTGCCGGGGCGGATGCGCTCCGGTGCGGCGCCCATCGCCTGCAGGTTGGCGGCGGTTTTCTGGTTCTGGGTCACCAGCAGAGTGAACTGGTCGAGGATATACCGCGCGGTATCCGGGCGCTTTGTCCAGCCCTGCACCGATTTGTCCGAGAGGCGCGCGTTCAGCAGCACCAGCGGGCAGCCGGTCTTGCGGGCGCGCACCAGCATCTGCGGCCACAGCTCGCTTTCGACAAATACCCCCAGATCAGGTTTCCAATGGGCGAGGAAGCGGTCCACGGCGGCGGCGGTGTCCAGCGGCGGGAATTGGTGGCGGCAGCGCGGCGGCATCCGCTTGGCGATCAGCTCAGCCGAGGTGGGGGTGCCGGAGGTGATCAGGAACTCCGCATCCGGCATCTGTTCGCCCAAACGGGCAATCAGGGTCAGCACCGACAGGCTTTCGCCGACCGAAGCCGCATGAAACCAGATCAGCTGCCCGGCCGGGCGGGGCAGGGAGGCGTGGCCGAGGCGTTCACGCACCCGTTCCTCTGGCAGGCCGTAGTCGCGCAGCTTGCCCGCGACCTTGCGCCAGGCGAGGGGGGCAATCAGCGCGCTGACGCCGCAGTACAGGGAGTAGAGCAGCGTCCGTTGCGCTGGAGCGGTCCCGGGCATGTCAGCCGCCGGTGTGGCTCATGTGGCGGGACATCTGGCCGCCGGCCTCTTGCCGCGAATAATCAAAATCATGGCCGCGGGGCTTGTCGCCGATGGCGGCGCGGATCGCAGCCTCCAGCACGCCGGCGCCTTCCTCATTGGCGCGCAGGGGCGCCCGCAGGTCGGATTTGCCCTCCTGGCCGAGGCAGGTGTAGATCTCGCCGGTGCAGGTGACCCGAACCCGGTTGCAGCTTTCGCAGAAATTATGGGACAGCGGCGTGATGAAACCGATCTTCTGGCCGGTTTCCTCCAGCCGCACATAACGGGCCGGGCCGCCGGTGCGTTCGGCCAGATCGGTGACAGTGTAGTGGCTTTCGTATTCCTTGCGCACGTCCTTCAGCGACCAGTACTGGCCGATGCGCTCCATGGCGCCGATATCCTCGCCCATCGGCATCACCTCGATCCAGGTGAGGTCGAGGCCGCGTCCGGCGCACCATTCGGTGATCCGGGGCAGTTCTTCCTCGTTGAAGCCCTTCAGCGCCACCGCATTGATCTTGACCTTGAGGCCTGCTTTCTGCGCCGCATCGATGCCCTTCATCACTTGCGGCAGGCGGCCCCAGCGGGTGACATCGGCAAACTTCTGTTCGTCCAGCGTGTCGAGCGAGATATTCACCCGGCGCACCCCTGCGGCATAGAGATCATCTGCGTACTTCACCAGCTGCGAGCCGTTGGTGGTCAGCGTCAGCTCCTTGAGGGCGCCGGTGTCCAGATGGCGGCTCATCGACTGGAAGAAGGTCATGATGCCGCGCCGCACCAATGGCTCGCCGCCGGTGATCCGCAGCTTCTCGACGCCCAGCCGGATGAAGGTGGAGCAGAGGCGGTCCAATTCTTCCAGCGTCAGCAGATCCTTCTTGGGCAGAAAGGTCATGTTTTCCGACATGCAGTAAACGCAGCGGAAATCGCAGCGGTCGGTGACCGAGACACGCAGGTAAGTGATTGCGCGGGCGAAGGGATCAATAAGCGGAGCCGTCATGCCTCCTAGGTAAAGCGGGGCACCGCCCGCGGCAAGGGGGAGACGGCATTTGTGACTGGCAAAGAGTTTCGCAGCTGGCTAGGGTCGCCTCATGCGTATGACAGTCATTTCCCTTGCTTCGATTTCCCTGCTGGCGGCCTGTAACGGGATCCAGCTGAACTCTTCCATTCTGAACGGTTCCGGCGGACCAGCGGCGGCTGAGCCGCAGGACCCGGTGCTGCAGCCCTCACCTGGCGTTGATGTTGCTCCGGCGGAGCCGCTGGCGCCAACGTCGCCTTCCGCGCCTTCGTTCCTCGGTTCCGCCACCACAGTGGCCTCGCTGGGCGATCCGTCGCTGCCGGGGTTGTGGATGGAAACGCCGCTGGTGGCAGCAGAGCAGCAGGCGCTGATCCGTTCCAACCGAAATACCCAAGTGGTGTTGACGCTGAAACCGATCCCGGGCGAGGCTTCCGGCGGCAGCCGCCTGTCGATTGGCGCAATGCGGGCGCTGGGCCTGCCGCTGACAGAACTGGCTGAGGTGCAGGTGCTGCCCCCCGCAGGTTGAGCCTCTAATCAATAGGGAAAGCGCCCGCTTGCTTCGGCGGGGCGGGTGCCGGGCGGGACCTTTTGCTGGCCTAGATATCTTTCAGGTATTTCGCCGCTTCCTTGCGGGCAAACCCCTTCATGTCTTGCCCATGTTCCGCCAGGAAGGCGCGGGTGCGGTCTGCGTCGTGCTTACTGAGGTCGCGCAGCCACCAAGCCACTGCTTTCTGCATGAACCAGTCGCGGTCGGGCACATAAGTTGCGGCCCAGCCCAGGATGCGTTCGCGGGCTTGTTGATCAGCGGGCTTCAGATTGTTCATCTTGGCCCAGGGCAGGGTTGCGACCAGCGCCGCGCGGCGGGTCCACATGTGGTCCGATTGGCACCAGCTTTCTACCGCGTCCAGACGCGCCGGATCCGCCAGCAGCCGTTTAGAAATGGCAGAGCAGGCATGGTCGGCAATCGCCCAGCTGTCAAACTGCGGCACCCAGGACTGCAGCAGCTCCCAGACCGCCTGATCCTCCTTGATCCGCGCTTGTGTGAGCAGCTTGCCCGCGGCGATGCGGGCCTCGAAGATGTCGGTGTGCCACAGGGCGCGGGCCAGATCGACGCGCTCCGCCACGCTTAGGGACTGACGCCAGGATTTGGTCAGGTCGTTGGTGGCCGGGTTCGGCACCCCCAGAACTTCGCGCGCCTGCTTGTGATAGGCCGCCATCTGCTCTGCCCGGCCGGGTTCGGCCTGGGCTTTGAGCGCATCAAGATAGGGATCAATCATGTGTTTCCTTGACCGCGACCGGCACACCGGTCGGCTTGCCGTCGATGGTGGTCTGGTTTTTCTCTTCCCAATAGGCACGGATATCCGCGTCCGATTTTCCGTCGACCCACTTCTGCATGGTGTCGCGTTCGGACTGGTATTCCATGAAAGGCACCGCATAGCCGCAGGAGGTCTGAACCATATCGACCGAAACATCAAAGATCTGCCGGGCGCTGCGGTGGGCAGGAAACAGGGCGGCAAGGTCTTCCCAGCCGTTGTCCCCGGCATGCAGAACCTTGGCAGTGCCATAGGCGCGCAGGATCAGCGGGCGGGTGGTGAAGGAGCACCACATCAGGGTCATCCGGTTCACCTCCAGGAGGTGGCCCGCGGTTTCATTGCCGCTGCCGGTCAGGTTCATCCAGACAATCCGGTCCGGCCCCAGTACCCGCAGCGAGTCCATCCCTTTGGGGGAGATGTTCACGCGCCCCTCCACCCCGGCGGAGCCGGTGAAGAACATGTGCTGCTCTTCAATGAACTTGCGGTGGGCGTCTTCGATATGCGGGAACTGCTTGGCCATGGCTCACTCCACCGTTACTGATTTCGCGAGGTTGCGCGGCTGGTCCACGTCGGTGCCTTTGGCAACTGCGGTGTGATAGGCCAAGAGCTGCGCCGGAATGGCATAGAGGATCGGTGACAGCGCCTCTTTGACCTTTGGCATCCGGATCGCGCACCAGACGTCGTCGCCGGCTTCGTCAATGCCGCCCTGATCGGAGATCATCAGCACCTTGCCCTTGCGGGCCAGGACTTCCTGCATGTTGGACACGGACTTGTCGAACAGCGAGTCCTTGGGCGTCAGCACCACCACCGGCATGTTCTTGTCGATAAGCGCGATGGGGCCGTGCTTCAGCTCGCCGGAGGCATAAGCTTCGGCGTGGATGTAGCTGATTTCCTTCAGCTTCAAGGCGCCTTCCAGCGCCAGCGGGAACATCAGGCCGCGGCCCAGGAACAAGACGTCACGGGCTTCGCTGACCTTCTGCGCCGCTAGGCGGATCGCCTCGTTCTGCTCCAGCGCTGAGGACAGCACATTGGGCAACCCGCGGATTGCGGTGGCGTACTCCGCCATTTCATCGGCAGTCAGATGCCCGCGGTCGCAAGCGGCCTTGAGCGCCAGCGCCAGCAGCACCGTCAGCTGGCAGGTGAACGCCTTGGTGGAGGCGACGCCGATTTCCGGCCCGGCAAAGATCGGCAGCGCCAGATCGCTTTCACGCGCGATGGAGCTTTCGGGGACGTTCACCACCGACAGGATCTTGTCCGCCTTCTCCTGGCAGTAGCGCAGCGCGGCCAGAGTGTCGGCAGTCTCACCCGATTGCGACACGAACAGCGCCAGCGTTTTGCCGGGGATCGGCGGTTCGCGGTAGCGGAACTCGGAGGCGATATCGACCTCGACCGGCAGGCGGGCGATTTGCTCGAACCAGTATTTGGCGGTGAGGCAGGCATAGAATGCGGTGCCGCAGGCAACCATGGTCAGCCGCTCGACTTGCGAGAAATCCACGCCTTCGCCGGGCAGGCGCACGGCGTTTTCCTCGACCGGCAGGTAATGACGGATCGCCTCAGCAATCACATGCGGCTGCTCGGCGATTTCCTTGGCCATGAAATGCTTGTGGCCGCCCTTGTCGACCTGCGAGGAGTCGATCTGGATGGTCTTGGTTTCGCGGTTCACCAGTTCGCCGTGGGCATTGCGCAATTCCGCACCCGAACGGGTGACAACAGCCCGGTCGCCTTCTTCCAGATAGGTGATCCGGTCGGTCAGCGGCGCCAATGCGATGGCGTCGGAGCCCACGAACATCTCGCCGTCGCCATGGCCGATTGCCAGCGGCGAGCCCTTGCGGGCCGCGACGATCAGGTCCTCTTCGCCATCAAACAGGAAGGCCAGGGCAAAGGCGCCCTCCAACTGGTCCAGCGTTTTGAAGGCGGCATCGACGGGGGTGTACCCCTCTTTCAAGTAGCGCTCCGTCATCAGGGCGACGGTTTCGGTATCGGTCTCGGTGCGGAACTCCATGCCGCAGTTCAGAAGCTCTGCGCGGAGTTCCTTGTAGTTCTCGATAATGCCGTTGTGCACCACTGCGACGGAACCGGCGCGGTGGGGGTGGGCGTTGCTGACAGACGGCGCGCCATGGGTGGCCCAGCGGGTGTGGCCAATGCCAGCCTTGCCGGCCAGCGGTTCGTGCACCAGAAGGTCGGAAAGGTTCACCAGTTTGCCCACTGCACGGCGGCGGCGCAGGGCGCCGTTGTTCACCGTGGCGATCCCAGCGCTGTCATAACCGCGGTACTCCAGCCGTTTCAGCGCCTCGACCAGGATCGGGGCGGCCTCGTGATTGCCCAGTACGCCGACAATTCCGCACATCACTTGGCTCCCTTCTGCAGGCGGGCCTTCTTGGCGCGCAGCATATCCATCAGCTTGCGCGCACGGCCCGGTTTGTTGCTCTGTTCGGCGCGGGCAATGGCCAGGTCGCCGTCTTCCACATTCTTGGTCACCACTGCGCCGGTTGCGGTCATCGCCTCGTTGCCGACCCGGACCGGAGCCACCAGCATGGTGTTCGACCCGATGAAGGCGCGGGCGCCGATCTCGGTGCGGTGCTTCATCACCCCGTCATAGTTGCAGGTAATCGTGCCTGCGCCAATATTCGTGGCCTCGCCGACAGAGGCATCGCCGATGTAGCTGAGGTGATTGACCTTGGCGCCCTCGGCAATCTCGGCGTTCTTGATCTCGACGAAGTTTCCGATGTGGGTGTTTTCCGCCAGCTCCGCACCGGGGCGCAGGCGTGCATACGGCCCGACCTTGGCGCCGCGGCTGACGTGGCAGCCCTCCAGATGCGAAAACGCCCGGATAAGCGCGCCGCTTTCCACGGTGACGCCGGGGCCGAACACCACGTTAGGTTCGATCACGGTGTCGCGGCCGATGAAAGTGTCAAAGGCCAGATAGACGGTTTCCGGCGCCATCAGGGTGACACCCAGCTCCATCAGGTCTTCCCGCGCCTGCGCCTGAAACAGCGCATCCGCCTGCGCCAGCTCGGCGCGCGAGTTGACGCCGAGCGTTTCCGCCTCATCGCAGGACACGGCGGTGACGTTCAGACCCTCGCGCCGGGCCAGTTCCACCAGATCGGTCAGGTAGTATTCGCCCGATGCGTTTTCATTGCCGACCTTGGCAATCAGATCGAACATCGCGCTGGCCTTGCCCGCCATCAGGCCGGAGTTGCAGAAGGAAATCGCGCGCTCTGCCTCAGTGGCGTCCTTGAACTCGACAATCTTCTCCAGGCAGTCGCCGTCCATCACCAGGCGGCCATAGCGGCCCGGGTCGGCGGCCTCGAACCCCAGCACCACCAGGTCGGCACGCTGGCGGGCCTCCACCATGCGCTCCAGTGTTTCGGCGCTGACAAAGGGCGTGTCGCCATAAAGCACAACCACATCGCCCGCGAACCCGTTCAGCGCAGTGCGGGCCTGATCGACCGCATGGGCGGTGCCAAGCTGTTCTTCCTGCAGGACAACTTCGGCCTCTTCGTCGATTTCGGCAACTGCCGCACGCACCTCATCCGCCCCGTGGCCCGCCACGATGATGGTGCGCTCCGGTGCCAGTGTGCGGCCCGCGGCCATCGCGTGCTCCAGCATCGGCGCCTGGGCAATCGGGTGCAGCACTTTGGGAAGGTCGGAGTTCATCCGCGTGCCTTTACCGGCCGCCAGGATGACAAGGGCAATGCTCATAATCGCTTTTCTCTTTGTCTTTTTAGCGCTCCCGTTTTATCCGCTAACAGGCGGGGCGCAAGGGATAGCGCCATCAAACAAGATTGCGGGCTGCAACATGCGGCGGCGGAAAAATGCCGAAAGGGCAGGACATGCGAACGGTTATCTTCGATCTGGACGGCACGCTGGCGGATACTTCCGGCGATCTGCTGGCCGCAGCCAACGCCTGTTTCCGGCAGATGGGGCTGGGCGATGTTCTGGACCGGCCGGAGGATGCTGCTGTTGCCCTGCGCGGCGGCCGCAACATGCTGGCAACCGGCCTGAAGCGGACAGGCAAGTTCGATCAGGCCACAGTTGATGAGTTCTATCCGGTGCTGCTGGAGGCCTACCGCGACGCCATCGACCACCACACCGTGCTCTATCCAGGGGCAATGGAGGCCGTGGAGGTGCTGAAAACTGCAGGCTACGGCGTCGGCATCTGCACCAACAAGCCGGAAGGGCTGGCGGACCAGCTGATGCGCAGCCTGGGTGTCAGGGATGCCTTTGCCTCGCTGGTTGGCGCCGATACGCTGCCGGTGCGCAAACCCGATCCCGCGCCGCTGTTTGAGGCTGCCCGGCGCGCTGGCGGCGACCCGGCCCGTACCCTGCTGGTGGGAGACAGCGATACCGACCGCACCACCTCGGCAAATGCCGGTGTGCCGTCGGTGCTGGTCACCTTCGGTCCCTCGGGCGATGATATGGCCGCGCTGAAGCCGGAGGCGCTGCTCGACCGGTTCGAGGACCTTCTGGAGGTCGCAGACCGGCTGATTGCGTGATCCCGCAACTTAGTTTCGGGATATTCATCTGTCCGGCTTCCCCCTTGACCGCTGGCCGCCCGCGGCTCACAAACGCCGCATGAGCGAAAAGTTTACCGGGTCATTCACCCAGCAGGAACCCATCCCCGAAGTCGCCATCGAGGCCGCGCTGGCGGTGCTCCGCAGCGGGCGGCTGCACCGCTATAACGTCGCAGAGGGCGAGGCGGGCGAAACCGCGCTGCTGGAGCAGGAATTCGCGGCGCAGATGGGTGCGAAATACTGTCTGGCTGTAGCCTCTGGCGGCTATGCGCTGGCAACCTCGCTGCGCGCTGTCGGGGTGAAGCCTGGCGACAAGGTGCTGACCAACGCCTTCACCCTGGCGCCGGTGCCGGGATCCATTGCCTCTGTCGGGGCGGAGCCGGTGTTTGTCGAAGTCACCGAAGACCTGACCATTGATCTGGATGATCTGGCGGCCAAGGCGGATCAAGCCAAGGTGCTGATGCTGTCGCATATGCGCGGGCATCTGTGCGACATGGACCGGCTGATGGAGATCTGCGATGCCGCCGGTATCACCGTGATCGAGGACTGCGCCCATACCATGGGTGCTTCCTGGAACGGGGTGCTGTCGGGCCGCCATGGTGCGGTCGGCTGCTACTCCTGCCAGACCTACAAGCATGTGAACTCGGGCGAGGGCGGGCTGCTCATCACCGATGACGAAGAAATCGCCGCCCGCGCCATCATGATGTCTGGCTCCTACATGCTCTATGGCCGCCACTTGGCTGCGCCGGGACCTGAGGTGTTCGAGCGGGTGAAGTACGAGACCCCCAACATCTCGGGCCGGATGGACAATCTGCGTGCTGCCATCCTGCGGCCGCAGCTGCGTGATCTGGATACGCAGGTGCAGCGCTGGAACGACCGATACCGTGCGGTGGAGGAGGGCCTGCGCGGCACGCCCGGCCTGACGGTGGTGGAGCGTCCCGCGCAGGAGGTTTACGTCGGCTCCTCAATCCAGTTTCTGCTTCTGGACTGGTCCGAGGAGGCGGTGCAGGAGGCTGTCCGCCGCTGCGCCGCCCGCGGGGTGGAGCTGAAGTGGTTCGGCACGCCGGAGCCCGTCGCCTTCACTTCCCGTTACGACAGCTGGCGCTACGCGGACACGCCGCGGCTGCCGCAAAGCGACCGCATCCTGGCAGGCATCATCGACATGCGGGTGCCGCTGACCTTCAGCCTGGAGGATTGCGCGCAGATCGCCCGCATCATCCGGGCTGAGGTCTCCGCCGTTTATCAATCCGCCTGAAAGAGCGGCACCGTCGAGATCGAAACCTTGGCGGACCCGTCGGTCAGCTCTGCCGCGTGGGCGGCATAGATCAGGGTCTGGTTGGCCTCGTCGAAGATCCGCTTGACCCGCAGTGACTTCAGGATGATGGAGCGCGACGCGCGGAACACGTCCTCGCCATCGCGGCCGCGGTCGATTTCGCCCACAGTAATGGGACCGGTCTGGCGGCAGGCGATGGAAGCATTTGAGGGATCCTCGAACCAGTTGCCCTTGGACAGCCGGTCGATCAGCCCGCGCTCGAAATAGGCGATATGACAGGTCACGCCTTTGACCTTGGGGTCGGCGATGGCTTCAATAATGATGTCGTTTCCGACCCAGTCGACACCGATCTGCCCGACCTCCTCGGCGGCAGCTGGCAGGCCTGTTAGGCAGAATGCTGCGGCCAGGACGGGGGTTGCTCGTGTCATTTGAAACTCCTCTGGATTTCTGGCGGGGCAGGATTTCCGCGTCTGTCTGTTAACGCCCGCACGCGGAAAAAGATCCCCACTCACTGAAATGCCAACCGGAATTCTACGAGAATTCCGGCCCGGAAGACACGTGTTTTCCGTTCTGTTTTCCGTGCCGGAAAACGGTGCCTCCTCGGTCCGGCCGGTCTTCCGCTTTCGACGCTGCGTCCGGGGCAGCGGGACCGCCATTGACCCGAATCGAAGGCTCCTTTATTGAATTGAACAACTGTTCATATAATCGGCTCTGGCCTGGAGGATCTGCGGGATGTTCAACGCAAGCATGACTTTCGATCTTGGTGAGGACGTGAACGCGCTGCGCGATGTGGTTCACCGCTGGGCGCAGGAGCGCGTCAAGCCGATGGCGCAGGAGATCGACCATAAGAACGAATTCCCGGCGGAGCTGTGGAAAGAGATGGGTGAGCTGGGTCTCCTGGGCATCACTGTTCCGGAAGAGTTCGGCGGCGCCGGCATGTCCTACCTGGCCCATACCGTCGCGATTGAGGAGATCGCCCGTGCCAGCGCGTCCGTGTCGCTGTCCTACGGCGCGCATTCCAACCTCTGCGTCAACCAGATTAAGCTGAACGGCAACGCCGAGCAGAAAGCGAAATACCTGCCGCGGCTGCTGTCCGGCGAACACGTCGGCGCGCTGGCAATGTCCGAGGCGGGCGCGGGCTCCGACGTGGTGTCGATGAGCCTGCGCGCGGAAAAGCGCAACGATCACTTCCGCCTGAACGGCAACAAGTACTGGATCACCAACGGCCCCGACGCCGATACCCTGGTGGTCTACGCCAAGACCGATCCGGAAGCGGGCTCCAAGGGCATCACAGCCTTCCTGATCGAAAAGGAATTCAAGGGCTTCTCCACCTCCAAGCACTTCGACAAGCTGGGTATGCGCGGCTCCAACACGGCTGAGCTGGTGTTCGAGGACGTGGAGGTTCCGTTCGAGAACATCCTGGGTGAAGAGGGCAAAGGTGTGCGCGTGCTGATGTCCGGCTTGGATTACGAACGCGTTGTGCTGGCTGGCATCGGTACCGGCATCATGGCCGCCTGCATGGACGAGATGATGCCCTACATGAAAGAGCGCAAGCAGTTCGGTCAGCCGATCGGGAACTTCCAGCTGATGCAGGCCAAGATCGCTGACATGTACACGGCGATGAACACCGCCCGGGCTTATGTCTATGAGGTTGCCAAATCCTGCGACAAGGGCACCGTGACCCGTCAGGACGCCGCAGCCTGCTGCCTGTACGCGTCTGAGGTCGCGATGACTCAGGCCCATCAGGCGGTGCAGGCCTTTGGCGGCGCGGGCTACCTGTCCGACAACCCGGTGGGCCGCATCTTCCGCGATGCCAAGCTGATGGAGATCGGTGCGGGCACCAGCGAAATCCGCCGGATGCTGATCGGCCGCGAGCTGATGGGCACCATGTAAAAACAAAAAACCCGCGCATCCCAAGGGGCGCGCGGGGTTGAAACAGGCCCGGCGGCACGAGGCCAGCCGCCAGGCCGTAACCGGACCCTCTAAGGATCAGAAGCGGTGCACGTAAGCGAAGTTCACGACAACCGGGTCAATCTCTGCGGTGCCGATGCCGGCGCCGTTCAGGGTTGCGTCGGTGTCGATGTCCATCCAGCGGACGTTGAACCGCAGCGCGCCATTGTCGGAGATCTGGTAGTCGGCACCGGCGTTCACCGCGACGCCAAAACTGTCGTCCAGCTTGAGCGTGCCAAGCGCGGTCTCTTCCTCGAAGAAAGTGGTGTAGTTCAGGCCAAGGCCGAGAAACGGCTTGATCACACCTTGGGTGGGGAAGTGGTAGTTGACCGACAGTGTCGGCGGCAGCTGCTTGGCCGAGGCCGCGTAGGCGCCGTTCAGGTTGATGTCATGCTCAAACGGCGAGGCTGCCAGCAGCTCGACGCCCCAGTTGTCGCGGAAGAAGTACTCAACGGTCAGCGACAGCGCGGTGCCGTCATCGATGTCAGCAAGCGCGCCCGCCAGGGTGCCGTTGCCGGACTTCGGATTCACGTTGGCGATACCAACGCCAACGGTCCAATCGCCACGCTCTTGGGCCAGGGCGGGGGCGGCCATTGCGGCCAGGGCGGAGGTCAGCGCAAGCGCGGAAACCATGCGTTTCATGGGGTGCGTCCCTTTTCTTGTGTTTACCCGGCAGTGATGCACCCGCAGGCGGCCGAAAACTCTGATCTGAGTCAAAACTGTCCGGTGCTACCTGTTGAAAACACAGCAAAATGCCGCATGGCCGCTATGCGTTTCAGGAATGTCTAAATATGCATGTTGAACGTAACATTCCGGGGTTTCGCGCAGACGGCAGCTGGGACATGCCAGAGCATCTCAACATGGCGGCGCAATGCCTGGCGCAGCCAGCCGATGCGCTGGCACTGATTGACATGACCGGCCCCGCGCGCCGGGACATTACTTATGGCGAACTGGCGGCAATGACAGACGGGCTGGCGCGCTATCTGCTCACCCGCATCCAGCCGGGCGACCGCGTGGGCGTGCTTCTCAGCCAATCGCCCTGGTGCGCCGCTGCGCATCTGGCGGTGTGGAAGGCTGGCGGCATTTCGGTGCCACTGTTCAAGCTGTTCAAACACGATGCGCTGGCCTCGCGCGCCGGCGACGCGGGCGTGCGGTTTGTTTTCACCGATGCCGAGGGCGCGGAGCTGCTGGGGGATCTGGCCGAGGCCGTGATGGCCGACACAGCCGGGATTGACGGCGGCCCGGTGCCTTTCGCCGACACCACCCCGGAAACCCCTGCTGTTCTGATCTACACCTCCGGCACCACCGGCAGCCCCAAAGGCGCGCTGCACGGACACCGGGTGCTGACCGGCCATCTGCCGGGTGTCTCCATCAGCCACGACCACCTAGGCCAGCCCGGCGATGTGCTCTGGACCCCTGCGGACTGGGCCTGGATCGGCGGTCTGTTCGACGTGCTGATGCCGGGTCTGGCACTGGGTGTACCAGTGGTGGCCGCGCGGCTGGAAAAGTTCACACCCGAAGCCTGCGCGGATCTGATCGCCAAGGCCGGTGTCCGCAACATCTTCTTCCCGCCCACCGCGCTGCGGATGCTCAAGGCGGCGGGGCAGGGGCTCGACGGCCTGCGTTCCGTTGCCAGCGGCGGAGAGCCCCTGGGCGCGGAGATGCTCGCCTGGGGCCGGCGGCAGCTGGGCGTGACCATTAACGAGTTTTACGGCCAGACCGAATGCAACATGGTGGCCTCCTCCTGTGCCGCAGATTTCGAGCCGCGCCCGGGCTGCATCGGCAAGGCGGTGCCGGGGCATGAGCTGGCGGTGATCGACGAAGCGGGCAACCTCACGAAAGGTGAGGGAGACGTCGCCATCCGCCGCGGCTCCGCCTCGATGCTGCTGGAATACTGGAACCGGCCCGAGGAGACGGCGGCCAAGTTCCGGGGCGAGTGGCTGGTGACCGGCGACCGCGGCATCTGGGAGGGCGAGTACCTGCGCTTTGTCGGCCGCGAGGATGACGTGATCACCTCCGGCGGCTACCGTATCGGCCCGGCAGAGATCGAGGATTGCCTGCTGACCCACCCCGCGGTGGCGACAGTGGGGGTGGTGGGCAAGCCGGATAAGCTGCGCACCGAGATCGTCAAGGCCTATGTGGTGCTGAAAACGGGAGCCGCGGCCTCCGAGAAAGAACTGCAGGATTACGTGAAGGACCGCCTCGCACATTACTCCTATCCGCGTGAAGTGGAATTCCTCGATGCCCTTCCGATGACCGTGACCGGCAAGGTGATCCGCAGGGAACTGAAGGCGCGGGCGGCGGGGGAGGTGAACTGATGAAACAGCCGGCCCTTTCCGTTGTTGCAGCCTGTGCTTGCGCTTTGGGCGCGTCCTTTCCTCTTACTGCGGCAGGTGAGGAGACCCCCGTTTTTGATACAGCCGGTTTTCTGAGCGCTTGCACCAGCTTTGTCCCCGATGTCGGCTTTGCGGTTCCCATGGACACTCAATGCGTCTCGCAGGCCGTCCGCATGTGTAACATGAGCCAAGAAAACAAAGATTTACAGTACTGTGTTGACAGCGCCGCGGCGTGGTTGGAGGCGGATGGAGAGCGCATCGTTAGCCAGATGCCCGGCTTCGACAAAAGTGTTCTTGATGGCAACGGGCCTGCAGGTCTGTCCCTGCCCATGCCTGCTTTGGGTGACGCTCCCGATTGTACCAAGATTTCGGACCCCAATTTGCCTTCCGAATTAGTGTGCCGCTATTCGGAGACACTTTCGGAATGGCTCAAACTAAGAGTTCTGATGCGCAGTGAGGATATTAACGGGGAGGCAAGCCAATGACCCCAGGTGTTGCATACCCGGCGTACGCTGCCCCAACCGGAATGAAAGACATTTCCCGTATAACGGGACACAGCCTAACCCCTACAATGGGAGAGTGGACATGAAACTCACATCCAAGGCGATGCCCTCCTCGGACGGCTTCAAGCAGAACCGCGAGGCGCATCTGGACGCGCTTGCGCAGATCAGCGAGGCGGCTGAGGCCGCGCGCATGGGCGGCGGCGAGAAATCCCGCGCCCGCCACGAAAGCCGCGGCAAGATGCTGCCGCGCCGCCGGGTGGCGAACCTGCTGGATCCTGGCTCTCCGTTCCTGGAGATCGGCGCCACCGCGGCGCATGCCATGTATGACGGCGCCGCGCCCGCAGCGGGCGTGATCGCGGGCATCGGCCGGGTGCACGGGCAGGAGGTGATGGTGGTCTGCAACGACGCCACCGTGAAGGGTGGCACCTATTACCCGATGACGGTCAAGAAGCACCTGCGCGCGCAGGAGATCGCCGAGGAAAACCATCTGCCCTGCATCTATCTGGTCGACAGCGGCGGCGCCAACCTGCCCAACCAGGACGAGGTCTTCCCCGACCGCGACCACTTCGGGCGCATCTTTTACAACCAGGCCCGGATGTCGGCCAAGGGCATCCCGCAGATCGCGGTGGTCATGGGCTCCTGCACCGCGGGCGGCGCCTATGTGCCGGCGATGTCGGATGTCACCATCATCGTGAAGGAGCAGGGCACCATCTTCCTGGCCGGCCCGCCGCTGGTGAAGGCTGCCACGGGCGAGGTCGTCAGCGCCGAGGACCTGGGCGGCGGCGATGTGCACACGCGCCTCTCAGGCGTGGCGGATTATCTGGCCGAGGATGACGCTCATGCGCTGGCGCTGGCGCGGCGCGCGGTGCAGTCGCTGAACATCACCAAGCCGCTGACTGTGAACTGGGCAAGTCCCGAGGAGCCCGCCTACGATCCTGAGGAAATCCTCGGCGTGGTGCCGGGCGACCTGCGCACGCCTTATGACATCCGCGAGGTGATCGCACGGCTGGTCGACGGTTCCCGCTTCGACGAGTTCAAGCCGCGCTTTGGCGAAACCCTGGTGACCGGCTTTGCCCACCTCAAGGGCTGCCCCATCGGCATCATCGCCAACAACGGGGTGCTGTTCTCCGAAGCCGCCCAGAAAGGCGCGCATTTCGTGGAACTGTGCAGCCAGCGCAAGATCCCGCTGGTGTTCCTGCAGAACATCACTGGCTTCATGGTCGGCCGGAAGTACGAAAACGAGGGCATCGCGCGTCACGGCGCCAAGATGGTGACGGCGGTGGCGACCACCAATGTGCCGAAGGTGACGATGCTGGTCGGCGGCTCCTTTGGGGCCGGCAACTATGGCATGTCCGGCCGCGCCTATTCCCCGCGCTTCCTGTGGACCTGGCCGAACTCCCGGATCTCGGTGATGGGCGGCGAGCAGGCCGCGGGCGTGCTGGCGACAGTGAAACGCGACGCCATCGAACGCCAGGGCGGCAGCTGGAGCACCGAGGAAGAAGCTGAGTTCAAGCGCCCCACCATCGAGATGTTCGAGGAGCAGAGCCACCCGCTTTATGCCTCCGCGCGTCTCTGGGATGACGGCATCATCGACCCGCGCAAATCCCGCGACGTGCTGGCCCTGTCGCTGAGCGCCGCGCTGAACGCCCCGATCGAAGATACGCGCTTCGGCGTCTTCCGGATGTGAGGATCTCCCATGTTTGACAAAATCCTGATTGCCAACCGCGGAGAGATTGCCTGCCGCGTGATGGAAACCGCCCGCGCCATGGGGGTGCGGACCGTGGCCGTTTATTCCGATGCCGATGCGGCCTCCAAACATGTGGCACTGGCGGATGAGGCCGTGCACATCGGCGGCCCAGCCCCGGCGGACAGCTATCTGAAGGGCGACGAGATCATCCGTGTCGCACAGGAAACCGGTGCCCAGGCGATCCATCCGGGGTACGGCTTCCTGTCGGAAAACCCGAAATTCGTCGAGGCGGTGGAGGCTGCGGGCCTGACCTTTATTGGTCCCTCGGCGGATGCGATCCGCAAGATGGGCCTTAAGGACGCTGCCAAGGCGCTGATGGAGGAGGCCGGCGTGCCGGTGGTGCCGGGCTATCACGGCACCAATCAGGACCCGGAGTTCCTGGCCGGCGAGGCGGAGAAGATCGGCTATCCGGTGCTGATCAAGGCGGTTGCCGGCGGCGGCGGCAAGGGGATGCGGCTGGTTGAAAAGCCTGCCGAATTTGCCGATGCCCTGAAAAGCGCGCAAGGCGAGGCTACCACAGCCTTCGGCAACCCGGATGTCTTGATTGAGAAGTACATCCAGCAGCCGCGCCATATCGAGGTGCAGGTTTTTGGCGACGGGACCCACGCGGTGCATCTGTTCGAACGCGACTGCTCCCTGCAGCGCCGCCATCAGAAGGTGATCGAGGAAGCCCCCGCGCCGGGCATGACCGCCGAGATGCGCGAGGCGATGGGCCAGGCCGGCGTGCGTGCGGCCGAAGCCATCGGCTACAAGGGTGCAGGCACGGTAGAGTTCATCGTCGACGGCTCTGACGGGCTGCGCACGGACGGGTTCTGGTTCATGGAAATGAACACCCGCCTGCAGGTGGAGCATCCGGTTACCGAGCTGATCACCGGCATTGACCTGGTGGAATGGCAACTGCGGGTGGCCTCGGGCGAGAGCCTGCCTGCCAAGCAGGAAGACCTCACCATCACCGGCCACGCATTTGAGGCGCGGCTTTATGCCGAGGACGTGCCCAAGGGCTTCCTGCCCGCAACTGGTACGCTGACCCATCTGTCCTTCCCGGCAGAGGCCCGCGCCGACAGCGGTGTGCGGGCAGGGGACACCATCAGCCCCTGGTACGACCCGATGATCTCCAAGGTGATCGTGCACGGCTCCACCCGCAAGGTGGCTCTGTCGCGGCTGGCCCGCGCGCTGGAGGAAACCGAAGTCGGCGGAACCGTCACCAACCTGGCCTTCCTTGGCGCACTGGCTGCGCATGAGGGCTTTGCCAACGGCGAAGTGGACACCGGCCTGATTGCCCGCGATCTGAACGCGCTGACCGCGGCGCCGGTGGTGGAGCTGCGCCACAAGGCGGCGGCCGGCATGGTGGCGCTGGATCTGGTGGAGGCCGCAGTGGACACCGGCTTCACCCTCTGGGCGCCCCTGCACCGGGCTGTCACCCTTTCCCATGCGGGCGAGGAGTTCACCGCGGACGTGCAGGTGGACGGGCCGGACCGGCAGCTTTGGACCATTGATGGCGAAACTGTCGTGGCCGAACGCAGCCAGGGCCAATGGCGCATTGATGAGCGCCGGATGCCCGCGGTTTCGCAGTCGGGAACGCTGATCACCGTGCATGATGCCTATGGGCTGGAGTTCACCGCGATTGACCCGCTGGACCGCGATGCAGCGGCGGGCGGCGACAGCAACGTGATCGAGGCGCCGATGCCGGGCCTGGTCAAGGCGGTCTTTGCCGAAGCCGGCCAGGCGGTGAAAGAGGGAGACCGGCTTGCCATCCTGGAAGCGATGAAGATGGAGCATTCGCTGCTGGCGGCCCGCGACGGCGTGGTGGCCGAGGTTCTGGCCGCTGCCGGCGATCAGGTTGAGGCCGGCGCGGCGCTGGTGCGGCTGGAAGACGACGACGTCTGATCCGGTTCCGGGGCGGCGCACCTGCCGCCCCCGCTGCGGTTTGAGAATTTTTGGAAAGATGAAGCCGGAGGGCATTCCATGGGCGAATTTGCCGAAATCTTCGAGGTTGGCCCGCGCGACGGGCTGCAGAATGAAAAGCGCGAGATTCCGGTTGCGGAAAAGGTGGCGCTGACCGATTGCCTGAGCCGGGCCGGGTTCAAGCGCATCGAAGTCGCCAGTTTCGTTTCGCCCAAATGGGTGCCGCAGATGGCGGGCAGCGCAGAGGTGCTGGCGGGCATCACCCGCGCCCCCGGTGTGCGTTATGCGGCGCTCACTCCCAACATGCGCGGCTACGAGGATGCGGTGGCTGCCAAGGCCGATGAGATTGCGGTCTTTGCATCGGCTTCCGAAGGGTTCTCCAAGGCCAACATCAATGCCACCATCGAGGAAAGCATCACCCGTTTCCTGCCCATTCTTGAGGCCGCCAAGGAGATCGGCCTGCCGGTCCGGGGCTATGTCTCCTGCGTGACCGACTGCCCCTATGATGGGGCCACCCCGCCCCAGAAGGTGGCAGAGGTGGCCGAACGGCTGTTCTCGCTTGGCTGTTACGAGATCTCGCTGGGCGACACCATCGGGCAGGGAACACCGGAGGCGATCACTGCAATGCTCAAGGCAGTCACTGCGCGGGTGCCCGCGGCACAGCTGGCAGGCCACTACCACGACACCGCGGGCCGGGCGCTCGACAATATCGAGGCGTCGCTGGCGCAGGGGGTGCGGGTGTTCGATGCGGCCGTCGGCGGCCTCGGCGGCTGCCCCTATGCGCCGGGCGCGGCGGGCAATGTGGCAACGGAAGCGGTGCACAAGCGCCTAACGGAATTGGGCTATAACACTGGGCTGAACGCAGATGTGCTGGAAGAGGCCGCAGCACTCGCCCGGGCCATGCGCGGCCTGCAGTAAGAATTCAGCGGAGACACAAGATGTTCGAGACAATCACCCTGGACACCGACGCCCGCGGCGTCTGCACCCTGACCCTGAACCGGGCCGAGAAGCACAACGCCATGTCCGGCCAGATGCTGCAGGAACTTACCCTGGCGGCAAAGCGGCTGGCCGAGGATGACACGGTCCGGGTGGTGGTGCTGACCGGGGCCGGCAAAAGCTTTTGCGCAGGCGGCGACCTTGCCTGGATGCGGGCGCAGATGGATGCCGATGCCGAAACCCGCGCGCGTGAGGCGCGGGTGCTGGCGGAGATGCTGATGGCGCTCAACACCCTGCCGAAGCCGCTGATCGGCGCGGTGCAGGGCAACGCCTTCGGTGGCGGTGTCGGAATGGCGTCGGTTTGCGACGTCGCCATTGGTGCGGATCATCTGAAGATGGGGCTGACCGAGACCAAGCTGGGGCTGATTCCCGCCACCATCGGCCCGTATGTGATCGCCCGCATGGGCGAAGCCAAGGCGCGCCGGGTGTTCATGTCGGCGCGCCTGTTCGGTGCGGCAGAGGCCGTGGAGCTGGGTTTGCTGGCCAAGGCGGTGCCCGCTGAGCAGCTGGGTGAGGCGGTCGAGGCAGAGGTCGCGCCCTACCTGAACTGTGCTCCCGGGGCGGTGGCAGCGGCCAAGAAGCTGGCCCGCGATCTGGGGCCGCAGCTGGATGACAGCGTGATCGACCATACAATCAAGGCGCTTGTGGAGCGCTGGGAAGGGCCGGAGGCAGGCGAGGGGATCGCGGCGTTCTTTGAAAAACGCAACCCGGCATGGCAAAGCTGAAAAGCGGCATATCTGACTCACGTTTTCATGGCGGCTGCAGTTCCCTCTGCGGCCGCTTTTCTTATGAAAACGCTTGGGAATTATCCCTGTGTTGCAACAGTGCTTTTTCTATCCAAACCCCTGTGGATTAACCTCGCTTTAGTTGACGCTCCCCGGGCGCGGGGGTATGCACAGTCCAAATCAACACGCCAATTGACGCCGCGCGGAAAACCGCCCGGGGAAAGGAGCTGCTCTTGGAAGAGATGTTGAGGGAATACCTGCCGATCCTGGTCTTCCTGGGTGTTGCGGCAGGTCTGGGGACAGTCCTGATCCTGGCAGCCGTTGTGCTCGCGGTCCGCAACCCGGACCCGGAAAAGGTCAGCGCCTATGAATGCGGTTTCAACGCCTTTGACGATGCCCGCATGAAATTCGATGTCCGGTTCTACCTGGTTTCGATTCTCTTCATCATTTTCGACCTGGAAATCGCTTTCCTGTTCCCTTGGGCTGTCGGTTTCAAGGACATCAGCGACCTCGGCTTCTGGTCGATGATGGTGTTCTTGGGCGTGCTGACCATCGGCTTTGCCTATGAATGGAAGAAAGGGGCCCTGGAATGGCAGTGATGACCGGACCCAACACGGCGGGCGTGGACAAAGAAGTTGTCACCCGGGCCATCAATGCCGAGCTTCAGGACAAGGGGTTCCTGCTCACCTCGGCTGAGGACATCATCAACTGGGCGCGCACCGGCTCGCTGCACTGGATGACCTTTGGTCTCGCCTGCTGCGCGGTGGAGATGATGCACACCTCGATGCCGCGCTATGACGCTGAACGCTTCGGCATCGCGCCGCGCGCCTCGCCGCGCCAGTCGGACGTGATGATCGTCGCGGGCACCCTGACCAACAAGATGGCGCCAGCCCTGCGCAAGGTCTACGACCAGATGCCCGAGCCGCGTTACGTGATCTCAATGGGCTCCTGCGCCAACGGCGGCGGCTACTACCACTACAGCTACTCCGTGGTGCGCGGCTGCGACCGGGTTGTGCCGGTCGACGTCTATGTGCCCGGCTGCCCGCCGACGGCTGAGGCGCTGCTGTATGGCCTGATGCAGCTGCAGCGCAAGATCCGCCGCACGGGGACGCTAGTGCGATGAGTGACGTTCAGTTGCCGCCTCCATCCCAAGGGCTTGTTTTCGAGAACTCCGCGATCCTTGAGCGTTTGAAGCGCGATGGAGTGGATCTTGGCCGAAAGCAGGAAATTAGCTTCATCGTCGAGTTTGCAAGCAAATCTCAAGCTGAAAGTTTTCGTTCAGCAATGCGCAAGCTGCTGCCGTCAGTTAAATCGGAACTCGGCCTGAAAGAGTGCATGTTTGTACTTTGCAGATATGAGGACGAAGGCCGCTTTGAGCTTCGTACTTGCGTTGAAATGCTGGCTGATGCCTATGTGATTTCTGGCCTGGAAACAGTCTTGAACACGGTTGCGCCTGAGTTCAGTGGAAGTGATTGCTGTTGGGAGTTTCCCGATACGGCCAATGGGGATGCAGTGAGACAATCGGCTAGGAGGGCAGTGCAATGACAGAAGCACTGAAAGAACTCGGCGCCCAGATCGAAGCCAAACGCCCCGACTGCGTGGTGGCCTGGGATGTGTCCTTTGATGAGCTGAACATCGACGTTACACCCTCGAACATCGCCGGTCTGGTGGAGTTCCTGAAGCTGGACGCCAACTGCAAGTTTTCGACCCTGGTGGACATTACCGCGGTGGACTACCCCGACCGCGCCAAGCGGTTCGACGTGGTCTACCACTTCCTGTCGATGTACCGGAACCAGCGCATCCGCCTGCGCGCCGCGGTGCGCGAGGATGAGATGGTGCCCTCGATCGTGGATGTGCACCCCTCGGCCAACTGGTTCGAGCGGGAAGTCTACGACATGTTCGGCATCCTGTTCTCCGGCCATCCGGACCTGCGCCGCCTGCTGACCGACTATGGCTTCCGCGGCTACCCGCTGCGCAAGGATTTCCCGACCACCGGTTACACCGAGGTCCGTTACGACGAGGCGCAGAAGCGCGTGGTCTACGAGCCGGTGAAGCTGGTGCAGGAATACCGCCAGTTTGATTTCATGTCCCCGTGGGAAGGTGCCGAATACATCCTGCCCGGTGACGAGAAGGAGGGGGCGCAATGATGGACGGCTCCAAATTTGACGACGGCAGCGTCGACGCGCTGAGCGGCGAGCAGAAGATCCGCAACTTCAACATCAACTTCGGCCCGCAGCACCCTGCGGCGCACGGGGTTCTGCGTCTGGTGCTTGAACTCGACGGCGAGATCGTTGAACGCTGCGACCCCCACATCGGCCTGCTCCACCGGGGCACCGAGAAGCTGATGGAAAGCCGCACCTACCTGCAGAACCTGCCGTATTTCGACCGCCTCGATTACGTGGCGCCGATGAACCAGGAACATGCCTGGTGTCTGGCCATCGAAAAGCTGACCGGCACCGAGGTGCCGCGCCGCGGCCAGCTGATCCGGGTGCTGTATTCGGAAATCGGCCGGGTGCTGAACCACCTCCTCAACGTCACCACGCAGGCGATGGACGTCGGCGCGCTGACCCCGCCGCTGTGGGGCTTTGAAGAGCGTGAAAAGCTGATGATCTTTTACGAGCGGGCCTGCGGCGCGCGCCTGCACGCGGCCTATTTCCGCCCCGGCGGTGTGCATCAGGATCTGCCGGACGAGCTGCTGGACGATATCGACCTTTGGGCGATGGAATTCCCCAAGGTGCTGGACGATATCGACGGCCTGCTGACCGAAAACCGCATCTTCAAGCAGCGCAACTGCGACATTGGTGTGGTGACCGAGAAGGACATCCAGGAATACGGGTTCTCCGGCGTCATGGTGCGCGGCTCCGGCCTCGCCTGGGATCTGCGCCGCGCGCAGCCCTATGAATGCTATGACGAGTTCGAGTTTCAGGTGCCGGTCGGCAAGAACGGCGACTGCTACGACCGTTATCTCTGCCGGATGGAAGAGATGCGCCAGTCGACCTCGATCATCCGCCAGGCGATTGCCAAGCTGCGCGAAGCCACCGGCGACGTGCTGGCCCGCGGCAAGCTGACCCCGCCCAAGCGCGGCGACATGAAGACCTCGATGGAAAGCCTGATCCACCATTTCAAGCTGTACACTGAAGGTTTCCACGTCCCAGCAGGCGAGGTTTACGCCGCCGTCGAGGCGCCCAAGGGCGAGTTCGGCGTCTATCTGGTGGCGGACGGGTCCAACAAACCCTACCGCTCCAAGATCCGCGCGCCGGGCTTCCTGCACCTGCAGGCGATGGACCACGTTGCCAAGGGCCACCAGCTGGCCGACGTCGCCGCCATCATCGGCACTATGGACGTTGTGTTCGGGGAGATCGACAGGTGACAAAGAGATTTCGAGACCGAGAAACCGGTGAAGAGTTCGAGTTGCATCGGTTTGGTGAGGATGGCTTTCGTCTGGAGATCGCTTTTGATTCCATCGACGAATGGGATCGTTTCCAAAAAATCGCTCGCGGTGCACGAATGCGTAATCTGACAAAAGGGGGCGCTCCAAGCCTCAAGTCACTAGAGAACTTGGAAGAAATCTAATGCTTCGCCGTCTGCATTCCGAACAACCCGACAGCTTTGCCTTCACCCCGGCCAACCAGGCCTGGGCTGAGGCGCAGATCACCAAATATCCTGAGGGCCGCCAGGCCTCTGCGGTCATTCCGCTTTTGTGGCGTGCGCAGGAGCAGGAAGGCTGGGTCACCAAACCCGCGATCGAGGCCGTCGCCGACATGCTCGGCATGGCTTATATCCGGGTGCTGGAGGTTGCCTCCTTCTACTTCATGTTCCAGCTGCAACCGACCGGTTCCGTTGCCAATATCCAGATCTGTGGCACCACGTCCTGCATGATCTGCGGCGCCGAGGACCTAGTTGCGGTCTGCAAGGAAAAGATTGCCGAGAAGCCGCACACTCTGTCGGCGGACGGCAAGTTCACCTGGGAAGAGGTCGAGTGCCTTGGCGCCTGCACCAACGCCCCGATGGCGCAGATCGGCAAGGACTACTACGAAGACCTGACCGTCGAGAGCTTCACCAGGCTTCTGGACGATCTGGCCGCAGGCAAGGTGGTTGCGCCGGGCCCGCAGAACGGCCGGTACGCGGCTGAGCCGAAATCGGGTCTCACCTCGCTGACCGAGTTCGACAGCGGCAAGACGCAGTACAACGCAAGCGCGCAGCTGGCGATGGATATCAAGGATGGCGTCAAGCGTATCCAGGGCGATGAAGTGCCGCTGCTGACCCCCTGGGTCGGCAAGGACGGCGTAGTTGCCGGCCGCGCTGCCGAAGGCCAGCCGCCGAAAGCCCCCGAGGCGCCCAAACCTGCTGTGAAGCAGGCGGAGGAAGCCGCCAAGGCCGCGCCGAAGAAGTCTGCCGCGGCTGAGCCCGCTTCGCCGGAAGGTGCTGCGGCTAAGCCTGAAGACGCTGCGGGAGAGGAAACCAAGCCGCTGGTCTTGAAAGAAGCCCTGGGCGGCCTTCCGGATGACCTGAAGCTGCTGAAGGGTGTTGGCCCCAAGCTGGAAGAGAAGCTCAACAGCCTTGGGTTCTTCCACTTTGAGCAGATCGCCGAGTGGACCGAGGCCGAAGTCGCCTGGGTCGATGCGCGGCTGAAGTTCAAGGGCCGCATCACCCGCGACGGCTGGATCGAACAGGCCAAGCGCCTGCAGGTGGGCGACGAAACCGAATTTGCCAAACGCGCCAAGGCGGAAGGCATCTACAAAGACGACGAGTAACGGGCGGCGGCCCGGCCGGGCCGCTTCCTGGCGATAGGGAACAGATGAGCAAGGAACAGGACCAGGCCATTGCAGCAAAGGGCCGGCACATCGCATTGGTGATCGCCGGGACGATTTCGCTGTGGATCGTGGTCTCGCTGTTCATTGGCCCCATGCTGGGGCTGCCGGGGCGCTACGCGCTTTTGTTCGACTTCGCCGCGCTGGCGGGCATGATCTATGCCCTGGTCAACATATTTCAACTCTGGCGCATGCGCCGGGACAGCCAAAGGTAGGCACACATGCTGAAGGATCAGGACCGGATCTTTACCAACCTTTACGGGATGCACGAGCGCACACTGGCGGGCGCCAAGGCGCGCGGCCATTGGGACGGCACGGCCGGCATCATCGAAAAGGGCCGCGACTGGATCATTCAGACGATGAAGGACAGCGGTCTGCGCGGCCGCGGCGGCGCGGGTTTCCCGACCGGCCTCAAATGGTCCTTCATGCCCAAGGAAAGCGACGGCCGCCCGGCCTATCTGGTGATCAACGCCGATGAATCCGAGCCCGGCACCTGCAAGGACCGCGAGATTATGCGCCACGATCCGCACACGCTGATCGAGGGCGCGCTGATCGCATCCTTCGCGATGAACGCGCATACCTGCTACATCTACCTGCGCGGCGAATACATCCGCGAGCGCGAGGCGCTGCAGGCGGCAATCGACGAATGCTACGACAAGGGCCTTCTGGGTAAAAACGCAGCCGGTTCCGGCTGGGATTTCGACGTCTTCCTGCACCACGGGGCAGGGGCCTATATCTGCGGCGAGGAAACCGCCCTGATCGAAAGCCTGGAGGGCAAGAAGGGCATGCCCCGGATGAAGCCGCCGTTCCCGGCAGGTGCTGGTCTTTACGGATGCCCGACCACCGTGAACAACGTGGAATCCATCGCGGTTGTGCCAACCATCCTGCGCCGCGGCGCCGACTGGTTTGCCTCCTTCGGGCGCCAGAACAACGCCGGCACCAAGCTGTTTGCGATCTCCGGCCACGTCAACAACCCCTGCGTGGTTGAAGAGGCGATGTCGATCGGGTTCGAGGAACTGATCGAGAAGCATTGCGGCGGCATCCGCGGCGGCTGGGACAACCTGCTGGCGGTGATCCCCGGCGGCTCCTCCGTCCCCTGCGTGCGCGGCGAGAACATGCGCGACGCGATCATGGACTTCGACTACCTGCGCGGCGAGCTGGGCTCGGGCCTTGGCACCGCGGCGGTCATCGTGATGGACAAGCAAACCGACATCATCAAGGCGATCTGGCGCCTGTCCAAGTTCTACAAGCACGAAAGCTGCGGCCAGTGCACCCCCTGCCGGGAAGGCACCGGCTGGATGATGCGCGTCATGGACCGCCTGGTGAAGGGCGAGGCCGAGCTGGAAGAAATCGACATGCTGTGGGACGTGACCAAACAGGTCGAGGGCCACACCATCTGCGCCCTTGGCGACGCGGCGGCCTGGCCGATCCAGGGCCTGATCAAGAACTTCCGCGAGGAAATCGAGGACCGCATCCGGGCCCAGAAGACCGGGCGCATGGGCGCGATGGCGGCGGAATAACTGATGGACGCCTTTGCCGCATATTCCCACGCTCTGGCCGCGCTGGTGATCTTTACCCTGATCACCCTGGCGCTGTCGCCGTTTTCGGCGCTGGCCAAGCAGAAGGCGGGCCTCGCACCGGGGGCCACGCCGCGGGAGGACTATGCGGAAAAGGCCTACCGGCTGAACCGGGCCTATCTGAACGGCTGCGAGACGCTGCCGGCCTTTCTGACTGTGACACTGGTGGCAGTCCTGACGGGCGCGGCGCCGTTCTGGGTGAACCTGCTGGCCTCGCTGGCGGTGGTGTCCCGGGTCATCATGATTTTCATTCACCTGCAGGGCATCGGCAAACCGCACAGCGGCCCGCGCTCTGTTTTCTACGTTCTCGGCTGGGCCTGCATGGCGGGTCTGGCGATCCTGGCATTGGCGGCAGTATTTTGAGCATGATGAAGACATACCGGATGGCCGTGCCTGCGGCTTGCCTGGCGGCTCTGGCGCTGGTTTCGGCCTGCGGAACCTCCGTCACCAACAAGAACCGCGAATTGTATGACGGCGTGCCCTTCAAGGCGAAGGCCAAGCCGATCGACAAGAAAACCAACCCCGCAGTGTTCCAGATCGACATCAAGGGTGTTGACCGGTCCGTCAAAGGCGCGCGCGAAGCGGCGGCCCACAGTGGCACCAAATACTGCGTGGCCACCTATGGCTCGTCTGACATCGAATGGGCCAATGATCCGCGCAATGAGGACGTTCCGTTGACCATCACCGATGGCCGCGCTGTGTTCCAGGGGACTTGCACCCCGTGAGCGGATTTCCGGCATATCAGGGCCTTGCGGCCCGGCTGCTATTGCATAGCAGCAGCGCGCGCCTGCGCATGGGGGCTTCGAAACTGAAGGAGTCCCCTGCCATGCGTGCCCTGATTGCCGCTGTTCTGTCCGCTTTTGTTGCCCTGCCTGCCGCCGCGCTGGCGAAACCGTCGCTGCGCGACGTGCAGGAAATCGAGGACCCGCTGTTTGCCGTTGCCGTCGCCAAGGAAGTCTCGGACATCTGCGGCGATATTTCCCCGCGTTACCTGAAAGGGCTGGGCGAGTTGCGCCGGCTCAAAGCGCGGGCAAATGCGCTGGGGTACACGGACGCGGAAATCCGCGATTACATCGAATCTGATGCCGAAAAGGCCCGGATGCGCGCCAAGGGAGAGAAGCTCCTGGCGCAGAACGGGGTCATCTACGGCAAACCTGAAACATTCTGCGCCTATGGCCGCGCAGAGATTGAGAAAAACAGCGCGATCGGCGTGTTACTGAGGGCGAAATAGACCATGTCTGACCTCCGCAAGATCAACATTGACGGAACCGAGATCGAGGTGGATGGGGCAATGACCCTGATCCAGGCCTGTGAGGAGGCCGGCGTCGAGATCCCGCGCTTCTGCTACCATGAGCGGCTGTCGATTGCCGGCAACTGCCGCATGTGCCTGGTTGAGGTTGTCGGCGGCCCGCCCAAGCCCGCTGCCTCCTGCGCGATGCAGGTGCGCGACCTGCGCCCCGGTCCCGAGGGTCAAGCACCGCAGGTGAAGACCAATTCGCCGATGGTCAAGAAGGCCCGCGAAGGCGTGATGGAATTCATGCTGATCAACCACCCGCTGGACTGCCCGATCTGCGACCAGGGCGGCGAATGCGACCTGCAGGACCAGGCAATGGCCTACGGCCTGTCGGGAAGCCGCTTCAAGGAAGCCAAGCGCGCGGTGGACGATCTGGACCTCGGCCCGCTGGTTGCCACCACCATGACCCGCTGCATCAGCTGCACCCGCTGCGTGCGCTTCACCACTGAGGTCGCGGGCATCACCCAGATGGGCCAGACCGGCCGCGGCGAGGATGCGGAGATCACCTCCTACCTGAACCAGACGCTTCAATCGAACTTGCAGGGCAACATCATCGACCTGTGCCCGGTGGGCGCGCTGACGTCCAAGCCCTATGCCTTCACCGCCCGCCCATGGGAGCTGACCAAGACCGAAACCATCGACGTGATGGACGCGCTGGGGTCGAACATCCGCGTCGACACCAAGGGCCGCGAAGTGATGCGGATCCTGCCGCGCAACCACGACGGCGTGAACGAGGAGTGGATCAGCGACAAGACCCGCTTTGTCTGGGACGGGTTGCGCCGCCAGCGCCTTGACCGCCCTTATGTGCGCGTCGATGGCAAACTGAAGCCCGCCACCTGGGCCGAGGCTCTGTCTGCCGCCGCTACGGCCATGAAGGGTAAGAAGGTTGCAGGCCTGATTGGCGATCTGGCCCCGGTTGAGGCAGCCTTTGCGCTGAAGCAGCTGGTTGAGGGGCTGGGCGGCAAGGTCGAATGCCGCACTGATAATGCCCGCCTGCCGATCGGCAACCGCGCGGGCTATGCCGGCACCGCCACCATCGAAGACCTCGATGACGCGGAAATGATCCTGCTGATCGGCACCAACCCGCGCGACGAGGCGCCGGTGCTGAATGCCCGCATCCGCAAGGCCTGGGCCAACGGCGCCGAAGTGGCGCTGATCGGCCCGGCGGCGGATCTGACTTATGAGTACTACCACGCTGGCACCGGTCGCGACGCCCTCAGCGACATGATCGCCAAGGGTGTCTCGGAAGAGACCCGCGACAACAAGAAAACCGTGATCATCGTGGGGCAGGGCGCCCTGCGCGAGGCCGACGGCCTGGCGGTGATGGCGGCGGCCCAGAAGATGGCGGAACTGTCCGGTTCCAAGCTGATGGTGCTGCATACTGCCGCGTCCCGCGTTGGCGCGATGGACATCGGTGCGGTAACCGAAGGCGGCATGGCAGCTGCCATCGACGGGGCGGAGGTGATCTATAACCTCGGCGCTGATGAGGTGGAAATCGAAGCCGGTGCATTCGTGATCTACCAGGGCAGCCACGGCGACCGCGGCGCGCACCGCGCTGATGTGATCCTGCCGGGCGCCGCCTATACCGAAGAAAACGGCTTGTTCGTGAACACCGAAGGCCGGCCGCAATTGGCTATGCGTGCTGCATTTGCGCCGGGTGAGGCCAAGGAAAACTGGGCCATCCTGCGCGCGCTCAGCGCCGAAGCAGATGCCAAGCTGGGCTATGACTCGCTGGCGCAGCTGCGTCAGGCCCTGGTCGCGGAAGTACCGCACCTGGCGCAGATCGACGAAGTGGCCGACAAAGACGGCGAGCCGCTGGAGCAGGACAAACTCGGCAACGCCGACTTCCTGCCCGCGATCAAGGATTTCTACCTGACCAACCCGATTGCCCGCGCATCGCAGCTGATGGCAGAGCTGTCGGCAGGTGTGAAGGCCCGCGGAAACGAGGCAATGGCCGCCGAATGATCCGCTTCGCCCTCATAACGCCTTTCCTGCTGGCCGCCTGCGCAATGGCCCCGGGCAGCGAAGGAGAGCGGCCCGCCCCGGTGTACGAAGGGGTGGAAACCAGCCTGCTGGAGGGCGATCTGGTGCAATTTCATGTCTCCATGCGCGGCGCTGCCGTGCTTGGCGACCTCGACAATTATGCGGAATGCGCCGCCGCGCAATATGCGCTGATCCGGGACTACGGGTTCGCGCGCCATGTGCGCACAACAACGAAACAGGCAGGGGGCAGCCGGACCGCGGACGCGGTCTACCTGATTTCGCCCTCTCTGCCGCGCGGATTGCGCACCATCGACGCCGAAGTCGTGGTCGCGGATTGCGCGGCGAACGGAATACCCACGGTGTGAGGACCTATGGCTGATTTCTTTAACACTCCAGGCGGCATCGCTGTTCTGATCCTGGCGCAAGTGCTTGCAGTTGTTGCCTTTGTGATGATCTCGCTCCTGTTCCTCGTCTACGGGGACCGCAAGATCTGGGCCGCGGTCCAGATGCGCCGGGGCCCGAACGTGGTGGGTGTCTATGGCCTGCTGCAGTCAGTGGCCGACGCACTGAAATACGTGGTCAAGGAAGTGGTGATCCCGGCGGGCGCCGACCGCACCGTCTTTATCCTGGCGCCGATGACCTCCTTCGTGCTGGCAATGATCGCCTGGGCGGTGATCCCGTTCAACGACGGCTGGGTGCTCAGCGACATCAACGTCGCCATCCTTTATGTCTTCGCGGTCTCCAGCTTGGAGGTCTACGGCGTGATCATGGGCGGCTGGGCGTCGAACTCGAAATACCCGTTCCTGGGCAGCTTGCGCTCCGCCGCGCAGATGATCTCCTATGAGGTCTCCATCGGCCTGATCATCATCGGTGTGATCATTTCCACCGGCAGCATGAACTTCGGCGACATCGTGCGGGCGCAGGACGGCGATCTGGGCCTGCTGAACTGGTACTGGATCCCGCATTTCCCGATGGTGTTCCTGTTCTTCATCTCGGCGCTGGCAGAAACCAACCGGCCGCCGTTCGACCTGCCCGAAGCGGAGTCCGAACTGGTCGCGGGCTACCAGGTGGAATACTCGGCAACACCGTTCCTCTTGTTCATGGCCGGTGAATACATTGCCATCTTCCTGATGTGCGCGCTGACATCCCTGTTGTTCTTTGGCGGCTGGCTGTCCCCGATCCCGGGCCTGCCCGATGGCGTCCTGTGGATGGTCGGCAAGATGGCGTTCTTCTTCTTCCTCTTCGCAATGGTAAAGGCGATCACCCCGCGCTACCGCTACGACCAGCTGATGCGCCTGGGCTGGAAGGTGTTCCTGCCGTTCTCGCTGGCCTGGGTGGTCTTCGTGTCCTTTGCTGCAAAATTTGACTGGTTCTGGGGCATCTTCGCCCGCTGGACCGTGGGAGGCTAACTGATGGCGAACATCGACTACACCCGCGCCGCCAAATACTTCCTGCTGCAGGATTTCTGGGTCGGCTTCAAGCTGGGGCTGAAGTATTTCTTCGCCCCCAAGGCCACCCTGAACTACCCGCACGAGAAGGGCCCGCTGTCGCCCCGCTTCCGCGGTGAGCACGCGCTGCGCCGCTATCCGAACGGCGAGGAGCGCTGCATTGCCTGCAAACTGTGCGAGGCGGTTTGCCCGGCGCAGGCGATCACCATCGACGCGGAACCGCGCGAGGACGGCAGCCGCCGCACCACGCGCTATGACATCGACATGACCAAATGCATCTACTGCGGCTTCTGCCAGGAAGCCTGCCCGGTGGATGCGATTGTCGAAGGCCCGAACTTCGAGTTCGCCACCGAAACCCGCGAGGAGCTGTTCTACGACAAGGAGAAGCTGCTTTCGAACGGGGAGCGCTGGGAAGCCGAGATTGCCCGCAACCTGGAAATCGACGCGCCGTACCGATAAGGGAGACATCAAATGGATAATGCTTCCGAAGCGGTACAAATGCAGTACCAAGTTACTGGCCTGCCAGCGCTTCTGATCTTCTTTGCAATTGGGTTTGTCGCCTACGGAATTCCGTCGATGAAAATCGCGAAGCGTAGCGGCCACTCGCCTTGGGTTGGGATACTAATGGCGGTGCCAGTTGTGAATATCGTCGTTATTTGGGTTTTCGCGAACTCTAATTGGCCAAGCTTGGACTGGAAAGAACAGTGACCGATCCCAAGAACCCTTTCGAGGCCATGATGGCTCAGGCCCAGCAGATGGCCAAGGCGTTCAACCCGGCGCTGGAGAACTTCTCGCCCTCCGAGGCGTTCAAGGAGTTCGAGGCGCTGTGGCCCACCATGCCCAAAGAGGTCATGGAAATGATGTTCGGCAACACCGTCAACAAGGACGGGCTGGATGCCAAAACCCGGCTGCTGCTGACACTGGCCGGGCTGACAATGCAGGGCGCGCAGGCTGACAGTGCCGTGCGCCAGACCGTGCGCCACGCCCTCGCGGCCGGCGCCAAGAAACAAGAGATCGTGGAAACGATCGGACAGATGTCGGTGTTTGCCGGCATTCCGGCCATGAACCGGGCGCTGGATCTGGCGCAAGGAGTCATGGACGACAAAAGGGACGATGAGACATGAGCGTTTTTGCCTTCTACCTCTTCGCCATCAGCGCCATCACCGGCGGGCTGTTCACCGTGATCAGCCGCCAGCCGGTGCATTCGGTGCTGTGGCTGATCCTGGCCTTCCTTTCCTCGGCCGGGCTGTTTGTGCTTCTGGGGGCGGAATTCGTCGCCATGCTGCTGGTCATCGTCTACGTGGGCGCGGTCGCGGTGCTGTTCCTGTTTGTGGTGATGATGCTGGACGTGGACTTTGCCGAGCTGAAGGCGGAGATGGCGCGCTACATGCCGCTGGCGCTGCTCATTGGCCTGGTGATCCTGATGCAGTTCGTGATGGCCTTCGGCGTCTGGGAAACCGCGCACAAGGCGCCTGAGCTGCTGGCCAATCCGGTGCCTGCGGACCGCCACAACACCGAGGCGCTCGGCCTCATCATCTATGATCAATATTTCCTTCTGTTCCAGCTGGCGGGCCTGATCCTGCTGGTGGCGATGATCGGCGCCATTGTGCTGACCCTGCGCCACCGCACCGACGTCAAGCGCCAGGACGTGGTTGCCCAGATGATGCGCGACCCGGCCGCGGCGATGGAGCTCAAGGACGTGAAACCGGGGCAGGGGCTTTGAGGGTACTTATCGCATCAGCTTTGGCACTGAGCATCAGTGCTTCGGCCGCGCTGGCTTGCCAGCCTGGGTTGAACCAGCAGGCCTTTTCGGAAATGAAAGGGATCTGCGGCGTGACCCATTTCGCTGAGGAATTTGGCTCGGAGGGGCTTTCCGAAGCAGTTGATCTTGGCGCCGGATTTGTTTCGCAGCTGTACCACTCGGGCTCTGCATGCGCCGTGGCGCATAGCCAAATTGTGTCAAACTGCGCGGAAGCAAAGGCCGTAGTCTTTGGTCCAGGCTCTTACGCTGGGGCAATGACCAAAGAGGAATTGGAAAATCGCCAAGAAGAACCCTTCCAAGTGTTGTCTCTGCAGGTTGAAGCGTCAGCAGGAGCGGGTAACCCTATGGATTTGGCCGAGATCGAGGCCATTGCGAAGAACGCAGAAATGATTAATGCGGACACTGTTACGATCATCGGCAGGCGTATAGGCATTTCGAACTCAGAGCGCCGTCCCGCGCATACCTATGACCTCACGTGCGGCTGTAAACATTACTATCCGGACTCGGCAGGAGCAAAGCTATGATCGGTCTTGAACACTACCTTACAGTGGCAGCGACGCTGTTCGTCATCGGCATCTTCGGGCTCTTCCTGAACCGCAAGAACGTGATCATCCTGCTGATGAGCATCGAACTGATGCTGCTGGCGGTGAACATCAACCTGGTCGCCTTCTCCTCGTTCCTGGGCGATCTGGTGGGGCAGGTCTTCACCCTGTTCGTGCTGACCGTGGCCGCGGCTGAGGCCGCCATCGGCCTTGCGATCCTGGTCTGCTTCTTCCGCAACCGCGGCACCATCGCCGTCGAAGACGTCAACGTGATGAAGGGCTAAAGACACATGGAAACCATCCTTCTCTTTGCCCCGCTGGTTGGCGCCATCATCTGCGGCTTCGGCCACAAGATGATCGGCGAGAAAGCCGCCACCGTGACTGCCACGGCGCTGCTGTTCCTGGCGGCGCTGCTTAGCTGGATCACCTTCCTGTCGTTTGACGGGGTGACCCAGAACATCGAGATTTTCCGCTGGATCGAAAGCGGCTCGCTGTCGACCTCCTGGGCGATCCGCCTGGACCGGCTGACCGCGATCATGCTGATCGTGATCACCACGGTCTCCTCGCTCGTGCACCTCTATTCCTTCGGCTACATGGACCATGACCCGCAGTGGAAAGAGGGCGAAAGCTACAAGCCGCGCTTCTTTGCCTACCTGTCGTTCTTCACCTTTGCGATGCTGATGCTGGTGACCTCCGACAACCTGGTGCAGATGTTCTTCGGCTGGGAAGGCGTCGGCGTGGCTTCCTACCTGCTGATCGGCTTCTACTACCGCAAACCGTCGGCCAATGCGGCGGCGATGAAGGCCTTCATCGTCAACCGGGTCGGCGACTTCGGCTTTGCGCTGGGTATCTTCGGCCTGTTCTTCCTGACCGACAGCATCAACCTGTCTGACATCTTTGCATCTGCGCCCACGCTGGCGGAAACCCAGGTCTCCTTCCTGTGGTCTGAGTGGAACGCGGCAAACCTGCTGGCCTTCCTGCTGTTTGTCGGCGCGATGGGCAAATCGGCGCAGCTGATCCTGCACACCTGGCTGCCCGACGCGATGGAAGGCCCGACCCCGGTGTCGGCGCTGATCCACGCCGCAACCATGGTGACCGCGGGCGTGTTCCTGGTCTGCCGCATGTCGCCGCTGATCGAGTTCGCGCCTGAGGCCGCGGCCTTCATCACCGCTCTTGGTGCGGCAACTGCCTTCTTTGCGGCCACGGTCGGTCTGGTTCAGAACGACATCAAACGCGTGATCGCCTATTCGACCTGCTCTCAGCTGGGCTACATGTTCGTGGCTGCCGGCGTTGGCATGTACTCGGCGGCGATGTTCCACCTGTTCACCCACGCTTTCTTCAAGGCGATGCTGTTCCTTGGCGCCGGTTCGGTGATCCATGCCATGCATCACGAGCAGGACATGCGGAACTATGGCGCGCTGCGCAAGAAGATCCCCTATACCTTCTGGGCGATGATGATCGGCACGCTGGCCATCACCGGCGTTGGCATTCCGCTGAGCGGCTGGGTTGGCTTTGCCGGCTTTGTCTCCAAGGATGCGATCATCGAAAGCGCCTATGCAGGCGGCTCGATGTTCGGCTTCTGGGCGCTGGTGATCGCGGCCTTCATGACCTCCTTCTACTCCTGGCGCCTGATCTTCATGACCTTCTATGGCGAGGCACGCGGCGACAAGCACACCCACGACCATGCCCATGAAAGCCCTTGGACCATGCTGGTGCCGCTGGGCGTGCTGGCCCTCGGCGCGATCTTCTCGGGCATGCTGTGGTACAGCAGCTTCTTCGGCCACGCTGATCAAGTCGGCAAGTTCTATGGCATCCCGGTGGCGGAAGCGTCTGCTGCCGCGCATGGCGAAGAAGCCGGTCACGGCGAAGAGGCCGCGCATGGCGACGACGCTGCGCACGGTGAAGAGGCTGCCCATGGCGAAGACGCCGCACACGGCGGTGAGCACCACTATGTGTTTGCCGGCAAGCCGGGCGAGGGCGCGTTGTATATCGGCAAGGACAACCACATCCTGGAGGATGCCCACGCGGCACCGAAATGGGTGAAACTGTCCCCCTTCGCCGCGATGCTGGGCGGCCTGGTGCTGGCGCTGTGGTTCTACATCTGGAACCCGTCGTTGCCCGCACGCCTGGCCAAGCAGCAGCGCCCGCTGTACCTGTTCCTGCTGAACAAATGGTACTTTGACGAGATCTACAACGTGATCTTCGTCAAGCCGGCCGTGGCGCTCGGCCGCTTCTTCTGGAAACGCGGCGATGGCAACACCATCGACGGTTTCCTGAACGGTCTGGCCATGGGCGTTGTTCCCTTCTTCACCCGTCTCGCTGGACGCGCACAGTCTGGTTACATCTTCACTTATGCCTTCTGGATGGTGCTGGGCATTGCAGCCCTGGTCACCTGGATGTCGATCGGCGGAGGAGCGCACTGATGGACAATCTCCTTTCTATTGTCACCTTCATCCCGGCGCTCGCGGCGGCCATCCTGGCCCTGTTCCTGCGCGGCGAGGATAAGGCGGCGCAGCGCAACGCCAAGTTTGTTGCGCTCTTTGCCACCACGATCACCTTCCTGGTGAGCCTTGGGATCTATTCCCAGTTCGACCCGGCCAACACCGGATTCCAGTTCGTCGAGGACCGGGCCTGGATCTTCGGGCTCAAGTACAAGATGGGTGTTGACGGCATCTCGGTTCTTTTCGTGATGCTGACCACCTTCATCATGCCGCTGACCATCCTGGCCAGCTGGTCGGTCACCGACCGGGTGAAGGAATACATGATCGCCTTCCTGCTCTTGGAGACCCTGATGCTGGGCGTCTTCATGGCGCTGGACCTGGTGCTGTTCTACCTGTTCTTCGAGGCGGGCCTCATTCCGATGTTCCTGATCATCGGCATCTGGGGCGGCAAGGAGCGGATCTACGCCTCCTTCAAGTTCTTCCTCTACACCTTCTTCGGCTCGGTTCTGATGCTGGTGGCGATGGTCTTCATGTATGTTGATGCCGGCACCACTGATATCGAAACCCTGCTGACCCACAGCTTCTCGGCGGCGTCGTTTGACGTGCTGGGGCTGCACATCGTGGGCGGCGCGCAGACACTGATGTTCCTGGCGTTCTTTGCCTCCTTCGCGGTGAAGATGCCGATGTGGCCGGTGCACACCTGGCTGCCGGACGCCCACGTGCAGGCGCCGACCGCGGGCTCCGTGGTGCTGGCGGCGATCCTGCTGAAGATGGGCGGCTATGGCTTCCTGCGCTTCTCCCTGCCGATGTTCCCGGTGGGCGCGGACGTGATGACCGATGTGGTCCTGTGGATGTCCGCGATTGCGGTGGTCTACACCTCGCTGGTGGCGATGGTGCAAGAGGACATGAAGAAGCTGATCGCCTATTCTTCGGTTGCGCACATGGGCTTTGTCACCATGGGCATCTTTGCCGCCAACCAGCAGGGCGTCGACGGCGCCATCTTCCAGATGCTGTCGCACGGGTTCATCTCCGCCGCGCTCTTCCTTTGCGTCGGCGTGATCTACGACCGGATGCACACCCGCGACATCGACGCCTATGGCGGCCTGGTGATCCGGATGCCGGCATACGCGCTGGTTTTCATGTTCTTCACCATGGGCAACGTTGGCCTGCCGGGCACCTCGGGCTTTGTCGGCGAGTTCCTGACCCTGATGGGCACCTTCCAGAAGAACACCTGGGTGACCGCCGTGGCGGCAACCGGCGTGATCTTCTCGGCCGGCTACGCATTGTGGCTCTACCGCCGCGTGGTGTTCGGCGACCTGATCAAGGGTAGCCTGATGGGCATCAAGGACATGTCCGCACGCGAGCGTTTCGTCTTTGCGCCGCTGGTCGTCATGACCCTGCTGCTGGGTGTCTATCCGTCGCTGGTCACCGACATCATCAGCCCCTCGACCGAGGCGCTGATTGCAAACTTCAACCAGTCTCTGGCTGCTGCGGACACTGCGCCCGCCGCGACCCAGATTGCTTCGCACTAAGGGAGCATCAGGCAGATGATCCAAGCTGATCTTACTGTAATCCTGCCAGAGATCGTTCTGGCGCTTTACGCCATGGCGGCGCTGATCGGCGCCGTCTACACCGGCAAGGACAAGCTGGCGGTGCCGATGGTCTGGGCCACGGCGGCTTTGCTGGCGCTGGTCGCCTTCTGGATTGCTTCCAGCCCGGAAGGCACCCAGACCGCGTTCAACGGCATGTTCATCGACGACGGCTTCTCGCGCTTTGCCAAAGTGGCGCTGCTCTTGGGCGCCTCCGCCGTGCTGCTGATCGGCCAGGAGTACATGGCGCGCCGCGGCATCCTGCGGTTCGAATACCCGGTCCTGGTGGCGCTCGCCGCTGTCGGTATGATGATGATGGTCTCCGCCGGTGACCTGATGTCCCTCTACATGGGGCTTGAGCTGCAGTCGCTGTCGCTCTACGTCGTGGCCGCGATGCGCCGCGACAGCGTCAGGTCGACCGAGGCGGGCCTCAAGTACTTCGTGCTGGGCGCATTGTCCTCCGGCCTGCTGCTTTATGGCGCCTCGCTGGTCTACGGCTTTGCCGGCACCACCCAGTTCGCGGGCATCATCCAGGTGGCAGAGCAGGGCCATATGTCCATCGGCATGCTGTTCGGCCTGGTCTTCATGATCTCGGGGCTTGCGTTCAAGGTTTCGGCGGTTCCATTCCACATGTGGACCCCGGATGTCTATGAGGGCTCGCCGACGCCGGTGACTGCCTTCTTTGCCACTGCGCCGAAAGTTGCGGCCATGGGCCTCTTTGCCCGGGTGCTGTTTGACGCCTTCGGCGGCGCAATCGCTGACTGGCAGCAGATCATCGTGGTGCTGTCGGTGCTGTCGATGTTCCTGGGCGCCATTGCGGCAATCGGCCAGCGCGACATCAAACGGCTGATGGCCTTCTCCTCCATCGCCCACATGGGCTATGCAATGATCGGCCTGGCGGCCGGCACTGAAGCCGGCATCACCGCGATGCTGGTGTACCTGGCGATCTACGTCACCATGAACATCGGCACCTTCTCCTTCATCCTGATGCTGGAGAAGGACGGCAAGCCGGTCACGGACATCCTGGCCCTGAACCAGTTCGCTGCACGCGAGCCGGGCAAGGCGCTGGCGGTGCTGATCCTGATGTTCTCCCTGGCAGGCGTGCCGCCGATGCTGGGCTTCTTTGCCAAGTTCGGCGTTTGGCAGGCGGGTGTTGATGCGGGCCTGATGACGCTGGTGATCGCCTCTGCCGTCGCTTCCGTCATCGGTGCTTTCTACTACCTGCGCATCGTCTTCTACATGTACTTCGGCACTGGCGAGGATGATGTGGAAGCGAAGGGCTCTCCGGTTCTGGGCGTGGCGCTGATGGCTTCTGCGGCGCTGATGCTGGTGGGCGTGGTCTACCAGTTCGGCATCGACGGCGCTGCCGCTGCTGCCGCAGCAACCCTTGTAAATTGATCTGCTTTTCAGGCAGGCTAAAGAGGCCCGGTCTTGCGACCGGGCCTTTCCGCATCTAAGGAGCGCACATGAGCTGGCCAGCAGGATATGGAAAACGGGTGCTTGATGAGGTGGACAGCACCCTGAACGAGGCCGCCCGCATCGCCGGGGAACTGGCAGGTCCTGAATGGATCCTGGCCCTGCGCCAGACGCAAGGGCGGGGCCGCCGCGGCCGCGACTGGAAGGATCCCAAGGGCAACTTCGCCGCCACCTTGGTGATGCGCCCCGAAGGCGCCCCGGATCAGGCGGCGCTGCGCAGCTTTGTCGCTGCCTTGGCGGTCTATGACGCCTGTGTCGCGGTCACTGGCCGCAGCGAGGGCCTGTCCCTGAAATGGCCGAACGATGTGCTGCTGAAGGGCGGCAAACTGGCGGGGATCCTTCTGGAAAGCGCCGGCAACGGCAAAGGCGTGAACCACCTGTTTGTCGGCATCGGCGTCAACCTGGTGGAAACGCCGATGAAGGAATGGCTGGAACCCGGCGCGGTCTGGCCTGTGTCGCTGTTGTCGGAGACCGGCGTGCAGGTCACGCCGGAGGAATTCCTGGAGGCCGTGGCCGAGGCCTTCGCCCGCTATGAGCAGCAGTTCGCAACCTACGGGTTCGAGCCGATCCGCACCGAATGGCTCGCGCGCGCAGCCAAGCTGGGCGAGGTGATCACGGCCAAGACTGCGTCGTCAGAGACCGAAGGCACCTTTGAAACGGTGGACGCCAGCGGCAACCTTGTCCTAAACACCGCCAAGGGCCGCGTCAGCATTCCCGCGGCAGACATCTATTTCTAGGAAGGAGCAGCAATGCTTCTGGCAGTTGATTGCGGCAATACCAACACCGTCTTCTCGATCTATGACGGCGAGAAGTTCATCGGCATGTGGCGCACCGCCACCGAATGGCAGCGCACGGCGGACCAGTACTACGTCTGGCTCAGCACGCTGATGCGGCTGCAGGGGATCGAGGCGGATATCACCGACATGATCATCTCTTCCACCGTGCCGCGGGTGGTGTTCAACCTGCGTGTGCTGGCGGACCGCTATTTCAACACACGTCCCCTGGTGGTGGGCAAACCCGAATGCTTGCTGCCCGTTGCGGTGCGGGTGGACGAGGGCACCGCGGTCGGCCCCGACCGGCTGGTCAACACGGTTTCAGGGTTTGACACCTATGGCGGAAACCTGATCGTGGTGGACTTTGGCACTGCCACCACCTTTGACGTGGTGGCCGAAGACGGCGCCTATGTCGGCGGGGTGATCGCGCCCGGCGTGAACCTGAGCCTTGAGGCGCTGCACCAGGCCGCAGCTGCGCTGCCCCATGTGGATATTTCCAAGCCGCAGAACGTGATCGGAACCAACACCGTCGCCTGCATGCAGTCCGGTGTGTTCTGGGGCTATGTCGGCCTCGTGCGCGAGATCTGCGAGCGCATCAAGGCGGAACGCGCGGTGCCGATGAAAGTAATCTCAACCGGCGGGCTGGCGCCATTGTTCCAGCAATCTGCCGATCTGTTTGACGCATATGAGGATGATCTCACCATGCATGGGCTGCAGATCATCCATAAATACAACAAGGAAAACGGTACTGACGCATGAGCAGTGATAGATTGATCTACCTGCCCCTCGGCGGGGCGGGTGAAATTGGCATGAACGCCTATGTTTATGGCTACGGCCCGCAGGGCAAGGAACGGCTGATCCTGGTCGACCTGGGCGTGACATTCCCGGACATGGACACCACACCGGGCGTCGACCTGATCATGCCCGACATTACCTGGCTGAAGGAGCGCGCCGACCGGCTGGAAGGCATCTTCATCACCCACGGGCATGAGGACCACATCGGCGCTATTGCCCACCTCTATGCGCATCTGAATGTGCCGGTTTACGCCCGCGCCTTCACCGCCAACCTGGCGCGCCGCAAGATGGAAGAAGCAGGCCGCGACCCGGCAAATGTGCACACCGTTCAGGCCTGGCCGGAGGTAACCAAGCTTGGCCGGTTCACCATCGGCGTGGCGCCGATGAGCCACTCAATCCCCGAAAGCGGCGCGCTGGTGATCGACAGCCCGGCAGGCCGCGTGGTGCATACCGGCGACTTCAAGCTGGATGCAAACCCGCTGGTGGGTGAGCCCTTTGATCCGGAGATGTGGGCGGAGATCGCCAAGGATGGCATCCAGGCACTGGTCTGCGATTCCACCAATGTGTTCTCGCAGCATCCGGGCCGTTCGGAATCTGAACTTCCGGAAGAGATCACCAAGCTGTTCTCCGAGGCCAAGGGGCTGGTCGCCGCCACCACATTTGCGTCCAACGTGGCACGGGTGAAAACCCTGGCTGAGGCCGGGGTGAAGGCGGGCCGCTCCGTGGTGCTGCTGGGCCGTGCCATGCGCCGGATGATCGAGGCGGCTGTGGAAACCGGCGTGCTGGTCGACTTCCCCAAGGTGATCAGCCCGGAGGACGCCGCCAACGTGCCGCGCGACAACCTGATGCTGATCACCACCGGCAGCCAGGGCGAGCGCCGTGCCGCCACCGCGCAGCTGGCGCGCGGGAAATACCGCGGGCTGGAGCTGAAAGAGGGCGACCTGTTCCTGTTCTCCTCCAAGACCATCCCGGGCAATGAGAAGGGTGTCATCCGCATCATCAACCAGTTCTCCGAAATGGGTGTCGATGTGGTCGATGACAGCTCCGGCCTCTACCACGTCTCCGGCCACGCCAACGGTCCGGACCTGGAGGCGGTTCACAACCTGCTGAAGCCCAAGATGCTGATCCCGATGCACGGTGAGCACCGCCACCTGCGCCAGCACGCCCGCCTGGGCGAGGAAAAGGGCATCGCCAGCGCCGTGGTGGTGAACGGCATGATGATGGACCTGTCAGGCGACGCGCCCAAGGTGACCGAATGGATCGAAACCGGCCGCACTTATCTGGACGGTTCTGTCAAATACGGCGCGCTGGATGGCATCGTGCGCGACCGCATCCGCATGGCGCTGAATGGCCATGTGCTGGTGACGGTGATCCTCGATGAAGAAGACGAACCGCTGGGCGAGCCCTGGTGCGATCTTAAGGGGCTGCCCGAGACCGGCACCTCCAATGCCGCGCTGGTCGAGGTGCTGGAGGAGGACCTGAACCAGTTCCTGATGCGCGCCGGCGCCAAGACCCTGCGCGATGACGACAGGCTGGAGCAGGAGCTGCGCCGCATCACCCGCCAGACCGCGCAAGCGGAGATCGGCAAGAAGCCCGAGGTGACGGTGGTGGTCAGCCGCATGCGCTGACCCAGCGGGAAGGGCAGGTCGGTTCTCCCGCCCGGGCCATGCCGCATCGAAGATGCAGCAGGTCCGGTTGGGCCTGGCGCCGCGGTCCTCTACGGGCCCGCGGCGCTGTTGCGTCTGGCTGCGGGCCAATTAAACTGCCGCGGGAAGTGTTTTCGAGGTGCAGATTTCATGGCGGGTAATAGAGCAATCCAGCATCCCAGCTGCAAGGTGCCCATGCTGACCTGGTGGGAAGGGATCTATGATCAGGTGTTTGTCGCGCTGCATCCATTTTACCGGATCCGGAAAGCGAAGACTTTGGCCTCTCTCGCTGGCAAAGAATTTTATGAAGACGTCCTTCCTTACGACGACCGGCCGGAAAACTTTAGTGACATGATAAAGTCACGCGGAGAAGCGGTCTCCTGGGCGGCGGTTCACCAGGCGGTCGCACCGGACCTGCCGAGGGGGAAGGTTTACCTGGCGATCTGGCTGCTGGCTTGCATCGGCTATCAGGACCGTGCCGGCATAGACCTGCAGAAGCGGCTGACCGCCTACTGCAAGGAAAACCGGCTCTACTTGCCGGAGGACGACGGGCTGACCGCCATACTGGAACCCGTTGTGCAGGAATTTCTCTCCTGTTTCGGATGTGCGCAAGTGACGGCCTGGGATGAGTTCAGGCACCACAGCGACACGGTGACGCCATCGGTCTTCAGAAAAGCTGAGCCTTGCTACCTACTGACGCAAAGCATCACGAGCGCGGCTGTTTGGGGGCTGCATCTCCCGGATCCCGGAATATTGATGACCTGGAGCCTGGATGGCACGGAGGCCATTATTGCCATGACAAACAAAGCGCTCCAGATGGCAAGACCTGAGGATTTCTTCGAGGGCTGGTATGCGGATGAAGGGACCTACGCAGATGTCTTCAATCCCTCCGGTTTCCTGCCCCGAGATCAGTGACGCGGACTTGGGAAACAGAAACGCCGCGGCCCGTCTGGGCACGCGGCGTTTTCAATTCTGGTCGCTGCTCCCGCGGGAGCTGCGGAAGCCTCAACCGTGCAGCGGGCGGGCGCAGCTGGGGCAGGAGACCACTTTGCGCGGAGCGCTGAACAGGGCGCCGAACAGGCGGCGCACCATGGCGGCAAAGGCTTGCGCGCGCAGCTCATGCGCGCGGGCCTCAATGGCCTGGAACTGGGAAATGGTCAGAGTTTTGGTGTCGTTGGTTTTCATGGCGTAGCCCATCATCAATGGCGCGTTTCGTGTTGATGGATGCAATACGCCGGTTTGAGCGGATTGACGCCACACAAGATCGAAGACCCGTTATGCTGCAAGCGCAAAGGTAGCCATGCTGCATGTGCATCGCGGGCAGGCCTGGATGCCACAAAAAAAAGGCCGCCCCGGGGGCGGCCTGATCTTTCTGCCTGCTGCTGAGGTATCAGCTGGCGCGGCGCTCGGCAAAGCTGAGCGCGATAAAGCTCGGCAGGTGGTCGCCCATGCCAACCACAGCCTTGTCGTCACGCTTGCCGTGTTTGCCGCCGCGGCCAGAGGAACGCTCCTGCTTCTGCGCGGGTTTTTCATCCCTGCGGCGCTCGCGGCTCTCGTCCTTGCGGCTTTCGCGGGTATCCGCGTCTGCCTTGTCTGCCTTTTCTGCTTTGGCAGGGCGGGCAGGCTTTTCTTTCTTGGGCTCCGGCTTGACCGGGTTCTCCAGCCGCGGAATTTCCTTCTGGATCAGGCCTTCCACTGCGGCCAGCGCCTTGTCGTCGCGCGGAATGCAGATGGTGATTGCCTTGCCCTCGCGGCCGGCACGGCCGGTGCGGCCTATGCGGTGGACGTAGTCCTCTGCGTGGCCCGGAACGTCAAAGTTGAACACATGGCTGACGCTCGGCACGTCCAGACCGCGTGCAGCCACATCAGAGGCTACCAGAATGCGCAGGTTGCCTTCGCGGAATGCGTCCAAGGTCTTGGTGCGCTGGCTTTGATCCAGGTCACCGTGGATGGCAGCCGCGTCATAGCCGTATTTCTTGAGCGATTTCGCGCAGATATCCACATCCGTCTTGCGGTTGCAGAAGATGATGCCGTTGGTCAGCTTGTCGCCCTCAGCGTCGATCAGGGCGCGCAGCACCTTGCGTTTCTCGCTGCCCTCGCGGTCACGCCGCGACGCCTTGAACTGCACAACGGCCTGTTCGATGGTCTCCGACGCGGTGGCCTGGCGGGCCACTTCGATACGGGCCGGGCCGGACAGGAAGGTGTTGGTGATCCGTTCGATCTCCGGTGCCATGGTGGCGGAGAAGAACAGGGTCTGGCGGGTAAACGGCGTCAGCGAGAAGATGCGCTCGATATCCGGGATGAAGCCCATGTCGAGCATCCGGTCGGCCTCGTCCACCACCATGATCTGCACACCGGTGAGCAGCAGCTTGCCGCGCTCGAAATGGTCCAGCAGACGGCCCGGGGTGGCGATCAGCACGTCGACACCCTTGTCGATCAGCGCGTCCTGCTCCTTGAAGGAGACCCCGCCGATCAGCAGCGCCTTGGTGAGCTTCACATGCTTGGCATAGGTGTCGAAGTTTTCCGCCACCTGGGCAGCCAGCTCGCGGGTGGGGCACAGCACCAGGCTGCGCGGCATCCGGGCGCGGGCGCGGCCGCGGGCCAGAAGCGTGATCATCGGCAGCGTGAACGACGCGGTCTTGCCGGTGCCGGTCTGGGCGATTCCCAGAACATCGCGCCCCTCCAGCGCCGGCGGGATGGCTCCTGCCTGAATCGGGGTGGGGGTTTCGTACCCGGCTTCCTCAATAGCTTTGAGGACCTTGGGATTAAGGTTCAGATCGGTGAATTTTGTCATATGCATCCGTCATTGCGGACACTGACCTGGCCCGCGCGTGTGTGTTGCAGCCGGCTCCGCAAAAGGTCATGCGGTGTGGCAGCTGCCGGCTCGTGGCGGGGCATAGCAAAATCCCATGCTGAGGTCAATTAATGCCGGATTTTGCAAGGTTTTCGTTGCCAGGATCGGCAAAATGGAAACAAATCAGCCGAAACCGGGGAAGTGTTTTTGCCGTTTCTCCGCCAGGCCAAGGGGGCGATTCCTCAAAAGGCCGCGCTCCTGCAGCTTGCGGTAGACCGCCGGGTCCTTGGCGCTGATTTCGTCAAAGAAACTGCGCAGGCCGTTTTCACCGTATTCCTCTTCGATCAGCGACAGCAGCTCATGCGTGTTGAGCCCGCCCATGATCCGGGCATAGCCCGGACCAAGCTCTGGCCGGTAGGAGCCGCGTTCCAGGCGGTACCGGTAGACGGATTGCCAATGCTCCCAGCTGGCCGCATGGCAATGGCACAGGTCGGCCTGAACCAGTTCGTGGCTTTCAGAAACGGTCCCACCCTCCTGAAACAGGTTATGAATCCGCAGTTCAGCGTTGGGCAGGCCTGTTCTTGCTATGACCTTGCCCGCGGTATGGCTCAGGAAACCGCCTTTGAGAAAACCGCCAAAGGCCGGGTAAACCGCCCGGACTTCCGCCTCCCGCTCCGGTCCCTTGGGGATCATCGCCTTGAATTCGCCCTCGCGTCCCGCCAAGGCCTCCAGCGGACGCACCCGGGCGCATAGGACGCCCTGCGGCAGTGCAGCCAGCATCTGCCCCAGATCGAAGGACGGCCACAGGAATTCATCCACGTCAATATGTGCGATCCATTCCGTCTGGATTCGCTCATAAGCGTGGGTTGCATTCAGTGTCTGGCGGACCTGGTGCTTGACCGGACGGTGCTTTTTGAGCCGCTTCCAATGGCTGGCGTCACAGGTGGTGACCCTGACCTTGGGATGCTGTTTCAGGTGCGTATAGGCCTCCGGGTTCGGCTCATCCAGATAGATGTGCAGCCGGTGGGCGCCCAGGTCGAGGTGATAGGCGGCAAAATCCAGAATGGCCCTGGTGTCAGCCTTGATGGTGCTGACGATGCCCCATTTGACAGGCTCAGCCGTCATCGCGACCTGTCCTGTTCTTGTAGCGCTGGATACGGCCAAAGATGCTGCGCGGGTCGCTCATCACCATCCGCAGCATTTGCACACCCAAGGGGCGCAGAACCGCGTCATTCTCGGCATGGCGCCATAGCCGGGCGAGCAGGTTCATATCCAGGTCGCCCCGCTCCAGCGCGTAGGGGACCATGCCAAAGGCCAGATCGTCCGGTTTCGGGCCGCCGCGCTGCCTGGGAAACCCGTCGCTGTTCTTGCGGCGGCTTTCGCGGCGTTCGCTGTCGTGCAGCTTGATCAGGTCGAACAGCAGCATCAGCCCCTGGCCGCCCAGACGCTGGTCGATGGTTTCCCCGTGATCGGCAAAGGTGGTTGCGGCGGCGATAAGCCAGCGCACCGGCAGCCCGGCGGCCAGGTCTTTGCCATGCTCTGTCCAGATGCGCAGGAACAGCTGCCGGGCCAGCGGGTGCGGCGGCTGCCGACGCAGGATTGCGATGCATAACGCGTGCAGCGCCCACAGCTCCGGCTGGCCGATGAATTCAGTCCGCAGCAGAGCTTGCTTGCGCAGAGCGTTGCAGCGGTCCTCAGCCATTTCCGACGTGTCGGGAGCCTCAGAAATCCGCTGTTCGAGGAGCGCCTTCAGGTCGCAATCTGCGGGCGGCAAGGCTGCAAGCGGATTGTCAAACGGCCGCTCCCGCTTTTCCAGCCGGCGCATCAGGGTGAAGAACCCGCCAGGGTAGTTTTCTTGATCCAGGTCCATGGCGGGTTTCAATAATTTCGGGTCCAATGACTGCGCGGTTACACCATCATTTCCTTGGTAGCTGTCAGATTCAAGTCCGGATAATCGCGTACCACCCGGTCGATGTCCCATTGCAGGCGGGTCAGATAGACGATGTCGCCGTCGTGGTCGTGGGCGATGTGCTGCTTGTTGGCGTTGGTGAATTTCTCCACCGCTGCCTTGTCGCCGCTGACCCAGCGGGCGGAGGTGAACTGGCTTGCCTCGAACCGCACCGGCAGGCCGTATTCCATCTCGATCCGGCTGGCCAGAACCTCGAACTGCAGCTGGCCCACGACGCCGACGATGAAGCCGGAGCCGATTGAGGGTTTGAACACCTTGGCGGCGCCTTCCTCGGCGAACTGCATCAGCGCCTTTTCCAGGTGCTTGGCCTTCATCGGGTCGCCCGCGCGCACACCCTGCAGCAGTTCCGGGGCAAAGGATGGGATGCCGGTCACCCGGATCGCCTCGCCCTCGGTCAGGGTGTCGCCGATGCGCAGCTGGCCGTGGTTTGGGATGCCGATGATGTCACCGGCCCAGGCTTCCTCCGCCAGCTCCCGGTCGGACGCCAGAAACAGCACCGGGTTGGATACTGCCATCGGTTTCTTGGTGCGCACGTGCGTCAGCTTCATGCCGCGTTTGAAGTGGCCGGAGGCCATCCGCACAAAGGCCACCCGGTCGCGGTGCTTGGGGTCCATGTTTGCCTGAACCTTGAAAACAAACCCCGAGACTTTCTTTTCCTCCGGGCTGACTTGGCGGGGTTCAGCGGACTGCGGCTGCGGCTCGGGGCCGTACGCGCCAATGCCGTCCATCAACTCCTTGACGCCGAAGGAGTTGATCGCGGAGCCGAACCAGATCGGTGTCATATGCCCCTCAAGCACCGATTGCGGGTCCAGGGCGGGCAGCAGTTCGCGCGCCATCTCGACCTCTTCCAGCAGCTTGTCCAGCAGATGCGCTGGCACATGTTCGGCCAGCTTGGGGTCGTCCAGGCCCTCAATCGCAATGCTTTCCGCCACCTTGTTGCGGTCGGCGCGGTCCATCAGTTCCAGCCGGTCGCGCAGCATGTCGTAGCAGCCGATGAAATCGCGCCCGACACCGATGGGCCAGCTGGCCGGGGTCACGTCGATCGCCAGCATCTCCTGGATCTCGTCGATGATCTCAAAGGTGTCGCGGCTTTCGCGGTCCATCTTGTTACAGAAAGTCAGGATCGGCAGGTCGCGCAGGCGGCAGACCTCAAACAGCTTCTGCGTCTGGCTTTCCACACCCTTGGCGCCGTCGATGACCATCACCGCCGCATCCACCGCCGTCAGCGTGCGGTAGGTGTCCTCGGAGAAGTCCGAGTGGCCGGGCGTGTCCACCAGGTTGAAGCGGAAACCGCTGAAGTCAAAGGACATTGCGGACGCCGAGACAGAGATCCCGCGATCCTTCTCCATCTGCATGAAGTCCGACCGCGTGCGCCGCGCCTCACCCTTGGCCCGCACCTGGCCGGCCATCTGAATAGCACCGCCATAGAGCAGGAACTTTTCAGTCAGCGTGGTCTTGCCGGCGTCCGGGTGCGAGATGATCGCAAAGGTCCGGCGCCGCGCAATTTCGGCGGGCAGTTCGGGGCGGTTTGCAGCGGTGTCCAACATGCGGGTGGCTGTATCCACAAACCGCGTCAGAGGCAAGGAAAACGGAGGCTGGAGGGCGCGCTGGACCAGCATTCCGCAAAGACATCGAATGTTTTGCCTATAATTCGCTAACGCTTTTCCTGTAACACTTGCGCCGCACCTGTGTGTTACAGGATTTCAATGGCCCACCCGTTTCAGGAACGATACGTGCAGCAGGATGAATTCTCAGATCATTTTGGCGTTCTCGACGCAGTCGAAATCGCGGTGATCGTTCTGAAGGTGGGCGACGACGGCCTGCCGCGCTACGTCGCCATGAACACCAGGTCGCGGGAGTTCACCAAGTTCCAGCGCAGTGATTATGCAGGCAAGACTGCGCTTGAACTCTATGGCGGGGCAACCGGCCGCCGTGCCTTGAACCACCATCTGGCGGTCATCAGCAGCGGCAAGGAAGCCACCTACGATATTGTCCTTCCTACCCAGAACAGGGAAAAATACCTCAGCACCACGCTTCGCCCCGTGTTCAATGAAGAGGGGCGGCTGACCTATCTCGTCGGCTCTTCGACTGACGTCACGACGGAACGGGAACGCGATGAGGCGCTGGAGCTGACCCGGATGGCGCTGGACAAGGCCGAGGAGGCCAGCCAGGCCAAGGAACGGTTTCTGGCCAACATGAGCCACGAGATCAGGACGCCGATGAACGGCATCATCGGCATGTGCGAGCTGCTCAAGGAGACGGATCTGGACGAACAGCAGCAGCTGTTTGCCGACACGATTTTCAACTCCGCAAACGCCCTGCTGACAGTCATCAACGATGTGCTCGATTTCTCCAAAATCCAGGCCGACAAGATCTCCCTGCACGATGCGCCGTTTTCACTGCGGGACGTGGTTCAGGACGTGGGCACTCTTCTGTGGGCCAGGGCTGCCTACAAGGGGATCGACCTTCGCACCGAATATCCCGAAGATGTGCCGCATGAGTTTGTGGGCGATGCGAGCAAGATCCGCCAGATCCTGATGAACCTGCTGGGAAACGCGATCAAGTTCACCGAAGACGGCCATGTTACCGTTAGCGCCGCCTATGACCCCCGGGCCGCCAAATTACCCCTGCGCATTCAGGTCTCGGATTCCGGTATCGGGATCGAGCCCTCGCAAATGAAATGGATCTTCTCCGCCTTTGAGCAGGTCGACCGGCAGGCGGTCCGTGTGATCGAGGGCACCGGTCTGGGACTGGCCATCACCCGTGCCCTGGTGGAGCGGATGGGGGGCACGGTCACGGCCTCTTCGGTGCCCGGCGAAGGGTCGGTGTTCACAGTTGGCCTGGATCTGCCGCAGGCGCGAGAAGCTGCGCCTGACGGCCCGGACATGGCACCGTTTCAGGACAGCAGGCGGGCGCTGAACGCTCCGCCCGGGATGGCGGTCCCGGAGCTGCCGCCGGAGGCGCTGAATGGCATGCGCATCCTGGTGGCGGAAGACAACAGGACCAACCAGCTGCTGGTCCGCAAGATGCTGAAATCCACCGGCGCCGATTTGCGGTTTGCGGCTAATGGCTTGATGGCGCAGGAGATTTTCGCCGCCGAAGGCGCCGATCTGATCCTGATGGACCTGTCGATGCCGGTTCTGGGCGGGCTGGACGCCACCCGCCGGATCCGTGCGCATGAACGGGAGGCAGGGCTGCCGGAATGCCCGATCATCGCCCTGACCGCCAATGCCCAGCCCAGCGATGTCGAGGCCTGCCTGGCCGCCGGGATGAATGATTTTCTGGCCAAGCCCTTCCGCAAGAATGAGCTGCTGGCCAGGATCCTGCGGCAGGGAAAGTAAGCCCCAGAAGCCGGGGGTGCCAGGCGTGCACCCCCTGTGCACCCTCTGTGCACCCCCTGGTGCCGGACGGCGGGGCCAGGGGCGTGCCCGGAGGTGTTGCGCGGGCACCGTACGCACCGCTGGCGCGGAATTAACCGGACTGGGGCAGGGTGGTGCCAAGCGCGGGAGTGCCGCCGCGCACCGCAACCGCCGCCGCCAAGGGAGAGAGCGATGCCCAGCAAGCGATACTACGACAATGAAATGCAGCTGGAGCTGGACGCGCTGCAGCAGGACCTGCGCCGCGACTGGCTGGACAAGAGCCTGCCCCGCGAATGGGACGGCATGGACAGCTGGGAACGGATCGACAAGCCGAAGACCCGGGTCACGATCCGGCTGGACGCGGACATGGTGAAATGGTTCCGAAAGCTGGGCCCGAACTACAGCCGCCGGATCAACTCTGTGCTGCGAACCTACTGGATGGCGCTAATGGCGGGCTACATCCAGGCTCATGACAAGGACAACACGATCCTGCGCCTGAGCCTGCAAGCACGCTACATCGCCATGGGCCGGAACGCGGACGGGACGGAGAAGAGGTGAGGAGGAAAGGGCGGGCTGCGTTTGGCAAACCTCCCATTGTGAATTTTGCCTTCCGGTTGGGAAGCAACGTTCCACACCGATCAAGGCATTCGGCCGCTGAGAGCCCATTCCGGCTAATGCTGCGGAGGCTTTAGGCGGCCGCTTTGGGGACATGTTTGGCGACTGCGGCTGAACGTGCAGCCCCGAAGAAGTGCCGTGAGTTGGAGCTGAAACCGTGCCTGCCAGAAGCAGACACGCTGCAGTGGCCGCAAGAAATCCGCGTGTTACTCAATCCCGCCGGTCAAATCCTGCGCAAGCATCAGCGCATTGCCGTCGGGGTCGTAGAACGTCGCGGTTTTGACCATGCCCTCGACGACATCCGTCTCGCCGTCAAATCTGACTTTGGCCTGCTCCAGTTTCTGCCGGGCTGAATCCAGATCAGCGATCCCAAAGACTGGCACGCAGTTGCCGGGTGCTGGTTTGGTGTGCTCGCCAAGGCCAATGACGACACCGGGCGTGTTCGTCCGAATCTCGGACCAGCCCGCCTCATCGGCATGATAGAGCAGCTCAAATCCCAGCATGGCTTCGTACCACTTCGCGCTAGCAAGGCGATCCCTGACCGACATTGCGATGGTGATGGTTTGATCGACTGCGACAAGTGACATGGGCTTTCCTTATGACTTTAAATATACTAACTATACTTTATGGACATTGAGGCGTTTGTCAATATCACATCAAAGGCTTGGGCGCTGCCCATACTCTCGTGCCTGCATTCGGGCGTCGCCGGACGGCAAGCGCCCCTGTTGGCTGCGACCGGTGCAGGCAGAACCGCCTTCGCCCAAAGCATGGATCACCTGATTGAAATTGGATTGATTGAACGAAATCCTGGGTATGGTCATCCGCTGCGCCCGGAGTTCCGCCTTACACAGTTGGGGATTGCAGCGGCGGCCATTGCCCATAAGATCCGCGATGTTTCGGCAGAGGAAGATCAACCTTTGCTGCGCCGGTCGTGGACTTTGCCGATTCTGACATCGCTCCACACACCAAGCCATTTCAGCGAGATCAAGCGAAACCTGCCGGCGATAACAGACCGGGCGTTGTCGCAATCATTGAAATCCATGGAGGCAAGAAGCTGGGTGTGCCGCAGCGTAGATGGCGCCGCCCGCCCGCCGAGGTCTATCTATTATGCGGTGAACACTGGTGGCCTGATCAGCCAGGTCATTGCACCTGAAATTAGCTTCGCTTAGAAAAAAAACGGCCGTTAGCCGGAAGATGACGAAAGTCAGGAAAGCCCCGCTTTTCCCAAATTGATTTTCCGCAGCCTTTGTCTGGATGGCTGCGAACTCTTGTCTTGCAGACCACGGGAATGAGGACGGATGCCGCATCGGTTTCGGCTGGTCCGGGCTGCGGTGGCTGGCTGTGCCTGCCAGCGGGGCCGCTTCGGGGCTGCTGCCGGCGGATTGGGCGTGTTCCGCCGCCTGGCGGCGCAGGAGCGCGCTGTCTGTTCAGGTGCGGTTTCAGGCGCGATGCGGCCCTGCGGCCGCGCCGGGGTCAGGCGCTGGCGCAGAGCGGCGGGGTGCAGACCTCCCACATGTCCTGCAGCGCGCTCAGCACTTTTTTAGTGCCCGCAGAGGAGCTCGGCTTGACGATGTAGCCGCTGACATTGCGGTGGTAGGCGCGGGCAATGTCCTTGGGGTTGTCCGAGGTGGTGAACATGAAGACGATGTTGCCGGAAATCTCTTCCTTGGCGCGCAACGCATCGAGGAACTCATGCCCGTTCATGCGCGGCATGTTGATGTCCAGCAGAATGAAGAAAGGGCGCGGCAGATCCCGCGCGCGTTCGGTGGTGAGGATGTCAAGCGCTTCCAGGCCGTCGCAGGCCCGCACGATCCTGGCTGCCGGGGAATGCTTTTTCAGCGTGCGCTCCAGAATGAGAGCGTCCACGTCATTGTCCTCAACCAAAAGGATATTCATTCAGTCTTCTCCACGTCAGGCGGCCTTGTCTTGATGCCGGGCGGCGGCGGCCCCCTGGCCGGGCCAGCTAAACCGGAAATCGGCGCCTTGTCCAACCTCTGATTGCAGGGTCACCTTAAATCCGTGGCGTTCCACAGATTTCTTGACGATGGCGAGGCCAATCCCGGTGCTTTCCGGCTGGCCAGCGCGCCGCAGGGTCTGAAAGACGTCGAAGACCCGGCGGTGGTGCTCCGGCGCGATGCCGTTGCCGTTGTCGCGGACCGAGATATCGTAGCGGCCGTCCGCCTCCACCACGCTGACGGTTATTCTCAGGCGCTCCGGCTCGGGATGGTATTTGACCGCATTGCCGGCCAGGTTCTCCAGCACCCGGACAAAGTTGAATGTGTCCGCGGCAATATGCGTCACGTTCCCGCACAGCTCCAGCTGGCTGGCGGACAGGCCGAGGTCGGAGCGGAGCGTGTCCATCACGTCCGGCAGGCTGATCACCTTGTCCTCGACCGCATGGTTGCCGGTGCGTGCGTATTCCATCACCCCCTGGGTCAGGTCATTCATCCGGCGCACCCGTTCCGCGATCCGCTGCAGGTTGGCGGCCACTTCCGGGTCCGCATCAGCTGAGTTGAAGTAGCCCTCAAGGTCCTCCTGGATCATTTCCGTCAGCGAGCCGATGCCGCGCACCGGCGTCTTGAGGTCATGGGAGGTGATATAGACGAACTGTTCCAGCTCCTCGTTGGCTTTTTCGAGCTTTGCGGTTTCTGCCTTGAGGTCTGCCGTGACCCTGTCTGCGTAGGCGCGGGCGCGCTGATTGGAGCGGGCCATGAAGAACAGAAGCGAAATGACCAGCGCCTCGATCACCAGGCCGCCGATGAGAATGAGTGTCGGCTGCGAGTAGGAATGCGCCTGCCGGAAGCCCAGGCTGGTGCGGAAATCAATGGTCCAGTTGCGCCCGTAGATGTCCAGCTGGACGGTCTCTGCAAACTTGGGGGAGGGGTCGAACTGGGGGTCCGCCGGATCATGCTCGTCATAGATCATTTCGCCGCCGTCGCTGATGCTGAAACGCACATTCCGGAGCTCCTTGGACAGCAGGCCTGCCATCAGCTTGCGGACCACAAACGGCGCGTAGACCATGCCGTCCAGATGCCGCTTTCCATCGGTCTGTGCTCCGTTGCGGCCATCCGAGTAAAAAGGCGCGTAGAACAGGAAACCGGGGGTGCTGTTTTCATCCTGCACCAGCACGATCGGGCCGGTGATCCGGGCCTCGCCGGATGCGCTGCTGGCCAGGGCGGCCTCGCGGCGGTTGGTTTCGTGGGCAACGTCCAGGCCAACGGCGGCAGCGTTCAGCTGTTCGGGTTCGATGAAGGAGATCGGCAGGCGGATGCTGTTATCATGCGCCGGGTAGACCGAAAAATCCGGCCGTTCACCGCGCCGGGCCTGCATGTAGGCGCCGAACTGGCCGGGCTCGACATGGTGGATGATGCCAATTCCGTTGATGCCGGGGTAGCGTTTGTCCAGCCGGAGGGTCTGCGCAAAGGCCTTCCACTGCTGGTAGGTCATGTCGCCGCCATGGGACTGGACGGCTGAAACACCGGCCCACAACGCATCCTCATATTTTGCCATCCGTGCGGAAATCAGGCCGGTGGCCTGATCGCGGGCTTCCTTGAAAGCGTTTTCGATGCGGTTTTCCGTCTGCGCATTGGCATAGTACCAAGCGCCGAAGGTCATCATCAGCGACAGGGCAATCACCAGGGCATGGATCAGGGACAGGTGGCTGTCTTTAATGAAGCGGCGCCAGCTTTCCAGTTTGGACAATGTATTCGGCATGGAAATCACAACCCTTTGCGCGTTCGTTCCATTCTGCTTTTAAGTGACTTAACAATACATAAACATTCTCTGTGGTTGTGATTGTTTTTTAGGGAAGCAGAGGCAAATTTGAACTGGCCTGCAGGGGAAATGCGGCAGCTGCCCGCATTCAAGAGCGGCTGGCATGGCCGTGCGCCTGCTGTGCTGGAAGAGCTCCCAAGCAGCGGGTTTGCCGGTCCGGCACCCGAAGCGCTGCTTCAGTTGCTGGCCACCTGCAGGCCGGCCGCGCGGCTGACGGCGCGGGCAAAGGCGTCCCCAGCCTGGGTCGGGGTCAGGTCATCGCGCAGCAGATTGATCTGCGGCGCACGGCCCTGCCAGGGGTAGGGGTTGGCGGCGAACCAGGCGTGGCGCTCGACAAAGGGCAGGCGCTCCATCATTGCAATCGCCTTGCGGGCAAAGGCAGCGTTCTGCGCGTGGCTGGCGGCGGCGGGGCGGTTCCAGTCGATATGGGCGAACTCCGTCACCCAGACGGGGCGGCCGTATTCGCGGTGAACGGCACGCAGCCAGCGCTCAAACTCCTTCACGTTGCCATCCGTGGAATAATAGTGGACGGCCATGAAATCGACGCGCAGACCCTTGGCTTCGGCCTGATCCATGAAACGGCGCAGCCAAGAACCGGGCCCCAGGGTGCCCGACTGTGTGGTGGCCGGGCTGCCCAGGCGCAGCCCGTGGCGTTCCAGTTTCGGCCAAAGTTTTATGGCTTGCTGCACGCTCATCCCGGCCTGATGGCCGCCGGTGTGCCCGTCCGGTTCGTTGAATCCCAGAAGCGCGGTGGCCCTTTGGTCGGAGCGGATGCGCTTGTTCACATCGCTTGCGCCATGGATCATCGGCACAAATTCGACAGAGCGGCTTTGGCGGCCCTTGTGGTACATCTGATCCGGGCGCCAGTTGTAGTACCAGCCGAGGCCAGGGGTTTCCTCGATCCAGGCCAGGATGTTGTGGCTGGAGTTCTCCCACGCACCGACGCCTGCTTTCTGCGCCGCGGCCGGCCATGCCAATAGCATAAGCCCCAAGGTGAGGAAGATGTGCCTGATCATGCTGCTCTCTTATTATTGGCAGCAAGATAGCAGGATCTGGTGTGGGAGTCAGTCTGAAACCACTAAATACAGGTGCAATTGGCAGCAAATTGCCCGCATCCCTGCAACCGGTTGAGAGCAAAGGAAAACGGTTCGGCCTTCGGCCCGCAGCTTAGCGCAGGGAGGACCGTTTCAGCAGCCGCACCGCGTCGGGCCGGTCCAGCAGGGAGCGGCTCACGTCCAGCCCGTGGGCGCCGCGCTGGTGCGAGTCGGGCAGGGTGCCGGGGCGGGAGGCCCAGAAATCCTCGGGCAGAACCTGCCGGGTGACCGGATCAAGGAAGGTGCTTTCAGCCGCGATGCCCTCGGCATAGATGATATGGTGCTGGTCAAACAGGATCTGGAAGTAGTCGGTGAAGCCGCCGTCCAGCACCACCACGCTGCTGCCGTTTACCAGGTCGCGGGCACGCACCAGCAGTTCCGGCGTGCCGGCGCCGATCTCGTCCCGGCGCTGGTAGACCATCAGCCGGTGGCTGGGGCTGACAATCAGGTCGTTTGAGTTGTTGAGAGCACCTTTGCGGATCAGGATCGGGGCCAGGTCGCCAACCGCACGCAGGGTGGACTGGCCGATCCAGCGCACCTCCTGGATGCCGTCGTCGCGGGTCAGCACCCGGTCGCCGGCACGCATGTTCTCAATCGCGCGCTGTTCGCCGGTCGACAGCGTGATACGGGTGCCGCGGGTAAAGGAGACACAGGCCGATTGCGCCAGCTTGCGCCGTGCCGGCTCACGCTCTGCCTTGACCAAGGTATAGGGGGTTTGCACCTGCAGGGGCGCCAGCGGCACCAGGAAGATGGCGGCAATGTAGCCCTCGGCGTCTGCCTCCACCATCACCAGAATCTCGGTGTTGGGGCCGCGGTCGGGCATCAGGGTCAGCAGGCAATCCAGATGCAGCACCGCGCCCGGGGTGCCGATGGCGGTGCCGTCGGCAATGGTGAAGCTGCCGTCATGGTGGGCAGCGATGCCGAGGCGCTGCGGCGGGGCCGGGCTGTCGAGCAGGTAGATGTCATCGAGCACCAGATCCTCGAGCACGCCAAGCGGATCGCCCGCGTTGGCGCCGTATTCAACGCGGAAACGTTCGGCCGGGTAGGCCTGAACGGAGGAAAGGCTGGCGGTCACTGTCTGTCCCATCTGCGGGTCTGTCTTGGTCCATAATGCGGGCGCGCGCAGGGCGCTGTCCAACAGAAATGCCCGCGGAATGTGGCACAAAGGCGGTGGAACGGGGCTGTTTTTCCGGCAGCTTCACGATTGCGTCAGCCGCCGGGCGGGGCTGGTCTTTGCCAGCCACGCGGTGCAAGCTCCGGCAAACGGTGGAGAATCCGGAGGGAGATGAGCAATGGACTTGGGTATTTCGGGCAAGCGCGCGCTGGTCTGTGCCAGCAGCAAGGGGCTGGGCCTTGGCTGCGCCGAGGCGCTGGCGGAAGCCGGTGTGAACCTGGTGATGAACGCCCGCGGGGCTGAGGCGCTGGAGGCCTCGGCGCAGGCCATTCGCGAGCAGTACGGGGTCGATGTGGTGACGGTGGCTGCGGATGTGGCGACGCCGGAGGGGCAGAAGCAGGTGCTGGATACGGCGGAGGGCGTCGATATCCTGGTGACCAACGCGGGCGGGCCGCCGCCGGGCATGTGGACCGACTGGGACCGCGAGGATTTCATCAAGGCGCTGGATGCCAACATGCTGGCGCCGATTGCGCTGATGAAGGCGCTGCTGCCCGGCATGATGGAGCGCGGCTGGGGCCGGGTGGTCAATATCACCTCGGTGTCGGTCAAATCGCCGGTGTCGGTGCTGGGGCTGTCAAACTCGGCCCGTGCGGGGCTGACGGGCTATGTCGCGGGCACCTCGCGGCAGGTGGCGGGCCACGGGGTTACCATCAACAACCTGCAGCCGGGCATCCATGCCACCGACCGCGCCGTGGCGCTGGACGGCGGCGCGGCCAAGGCGCAGGGGATCACCCCCGAAGAAGCGCAGAAGCAGCGGTTTGCCACCATTCCCGCAGGCCGTTACGGCACCCGTCAGGAGTTCGGGGCCGCCTGTGCCTTCCTGTGCTCGCAGCACGCGGGTTTCATCGTCGGGCAGAACATCCTGCTGGACGGCGGCGCCACCAACACCACGATGTAAGGAGGAGCGGGGCGCATGGATGGCGGGTTTTCCCTGAAGGACCAGTTGTTTAACCGGGAAAAGGTTCGCCATCTGGCGGGCCTGTTCGCGGCTGCGGACGGCGGGTTCGATGCTGATGCTTTCGAGGCCAAAGTGATGGCAGACCTGCCGGCGCTGGAGCTGAAGCAGCGGATGGCGCTGATTGCAGATGTGCTGGCAGAGCATCTGCCGGCGGATCTGCCCGACGCCGCGCCGGTTCTGTTGAAGGCGCTGCCGCCGCCGCTGGATCCGTCCAAGACCGACGATGATTTCGGCGATTTCATCTATGCACCATTGGGGGAATATGTGGCCGCCAATGGCATCGAGGCGCATCCGGACCTGTCGCTGGACCTGCTGGAGGAAATCACCCAGCGATTCTCCATGGAATGGGCGATCCGCCCCTTCCTGAACCGCTGGCCGGGTGAGGTGCTGGCGCGGATGGAGGTGTGGGCCAGCCACTCCAGCTATCACGTCCGCCGTCTGGTCAGCGAAGGCACCCGGCCGCGGCTGCCCTGGGGCGAAGCGGTGGGATTGCAGCTGGATGAGCCGCTGCCGCTGCTGGACCGCCTGCATTCCGATCCGACCCGCTATGTCACCCGCTCGATCGCCAACCATCTGAACGACGTCGCCAAGAAAGATCCGGATCTGGTGATGGACCGTTTGGAGGCGTGGCAGGCCGCCGGGGCGCAGTCGGCCAAGGAACTGGGCTGGATGACCTCCCACGCGCTGCGCGGATTGGTCAAGGCAGGCCACCCGCGGGCGATGAAGATGCTGGGATATGACCCGGATCTGGAGCTGGGCGCCGAAATCGTGCTGAAATCGCAAAATGTACGGATTGGTGACGCGCTGGAGTTCTCTGCGCAGCTGCAGGGGCAGGCGGGGTTACCGGTTTTGGTGGATTATATCCTGCATTTCCAGCGGCCTGGCGGGAAAGTGTCCGCCAAGGTGTTCAAATTGAAGCAATCGAAAATTTCAAGTAAATTGTTGCAATTGGACAAGCGTCACAAGCTGAAGGGCAACGCCACGACCTTCAAGCTGGTGCCGGGGCCGCACCGGATTGAGCTGATGGTGAACGGCAGAGTGCGGGCCGAGGCGGCGTTTGAGCTGCTGCCGGAGGGGTGAGATTTACACCAGCAACTGAATGTTCGTTCCGCCTGGCCGAAGGCCGGGCAGCGCCCGTCCCGCCCTCACCGGGGCGGGCGCTTTGCTTCCTGCCCCGGCGGGACGGGCGCTGCCCTCAGTGACTTGTCCGCACGTGCCATCACAGTTGCGTCAAGCCTCCCGCCGGCCCGATTGCCGGAGTGCCTGAGGGGCGCTATCCCGATGGTCCGGAACCATCAGGAAGGGCGCTCCCATGAAACATGAAAACGTGCAGGCTTATTACGGCGAGGTGCTGCAGGGCAGCGAGGATCTCCAGACCAATGCCTGCTGCACGCCGGGCGACATGCCGGATCATGTGAAGGCGGTGCTTTCAAAGATTCACGATGAGGTGCTGACCCGCTATTACGGCTGCGGGCTGATTGCGCCGGAGGCGCTGGAGGGCGCGCGCATCCTTGATCTCGGCTGCGGTGCGGGCCGGGACGTCTATGCGCTGTCGGCGCTGGTGGGCGAACACGGCAGGGTCGTCGGCGTCGACATGACGCCTGCCCAGCTGGAGGTGGCGCGCCGCCATCAGGACTACCATGCTGAGGCATTTGGCTATGCCAAGTCCAACGTCGAATTTCACCACGGGTTTATCGAGACGCTGGAGGAACTGGACCTGGAGCCCGGCTCCTTTGACATCATCGTCTCCAACTGCGTGATCAACCTGGCCACCGACAAGGGCGCGGTGCTGCGCGGCGCGCATCATCTGCTGAAAGAGGGCGGGGAGATGTATTTCTCCGACGTTTACGCCGACCGGCGGGTGCCGGAAGAGATGGCAGAGGATGAGGTGCTTTATGGCGAATGCCTGTCCGGGGCGCTGTATTGGAACGATTTTCTGACAATCGCGAAAGAGTCGGGCTTCAAGGACCCGCGGATGGTGACCTCGCGCCTTTTGACCATTGAGAACCCGGTGCTGGAGAAGCGGGTGCAGCCGCTGAAGTTCCTGTCGGCCACTTACCGGCTGTTCAAGCTGTCCGCCTTGGAGCCGGCATGCGAGGATTACGGGCAAGCGGTGATCTACAAGGGCACCATTGATCATGCGCCGCACCGGTTCATGCTGGACGGCCACCATGTGATCGAGGCGGGCAAGGTGTTCCCGGTCTGCGGCAACACCTGGATGATGCTGCAGGACAGCCGCTTTGCCCCGCATTTCGAGTTTATTGGCGATTTTGAGACCCACTACGGGATCTTTGCCGGCTGCGGCGGCAGTTCGCCCTTCAACGGGCTGGAGCAGGACGGTGCGGCGCCGGGCTGCTGTTAACACGGTCAATTTGCCACTGAATCCAACCGCCCGGCGGTGCCGCCGGGCAGCGTCCGTCCGCCCCCACGGACGGACGCTTCGCTTACCCGCCCTCGGACGGACGTTGCCCTCAGCGCGATTTCATGGCCGACCGCTGCTTTTCTGACCGCTTGCGGCCCTGCCGCTGGGTTGCTATCCCGTCGAGACCCCAAGCGTTTTTATCGGAAACAGCCCGAGGCCTCATGAACACTGCCCCCGCCGGCATCAGCCGAACGATCGCCCCGCCGCGGCTGGAAATCCGCAACCTCCGGCGCTTCTTCGAAGGGCGCGCGGTGGTCGACGATGTCTCGCTGCAGATCCAGGCGGGGCAGGTGACCTGCCTGCTGGGTCCCTCGGGCTGCGGCAAATCCACCACCCTGCGGATGATCGCGGGCGTGGAGATGCAGGACAGCGGCGAGATCTATGTCGATGGCAAGCTGATCTGCGATACCGTGTTCAGGGTGCCCCCCGAACGGCGCGAGATCGGGCTGATGTTCCAGGACTTCGCCCTGTTCCCGCACCTGAGCGTCGCCGACAACGTGGGCTTTGGCCTGAAGGGCAGCAAGGACGAGAAACGCGCACGGGTCGAGGAGCTTTTGAACCGGGTCTCGCTCAAGCGCTTCATCGACGGCTACCCGCACCAGCTGTCGGGCGGCGAGCAGCAGCGGGTGGCGCTGGCCCGGGCGATTGCGCCGCGCCCGCGCATCATGCTGATGGATGAGCCGTTCTCCGGCCTCGACAACCGGCTGCGCGACGGCATCCGCGATGAGACGCTGAGCCTCTTGAAAGAAGAAGACACCGCCGTTCTGCTGGTGACGCATGAGCCGGAAGAGGCGATGCGGATGGCCGATGAGATCGCGCTGATGCGCGGCGGCCGGATCGTGCAGCAGGGCGCGCCCTACAACGTCTATACCCACCCTGCGGACAAGGCCGCGGTCTCCTTCTTCAGTGACGTGAACGTGCTGAAGGCGGAGGTGAACGGCGCGCTGGCCAAGACGGCCTTTGGCGAGTTCCTGGCGCCCGGCGTGGCGGATGGCACCGCGGTGGAAATCGTGTTCCGCCCGCAGCATCTGCGCATCGACTTCGACCGCGGCGGCCAGGGGCCGCTGCCGACACCCAGCGACGGGGTGCCGGCCCGCGCAACTGTTGAGCGGGCGCGTTTCCTGGGCAGCGAGAGCCTGGTGGAGTTCCGGATGGATTTCGACGGCTCGGTGCTCAAGGCGACGGTGCCCAACGTGTTCCTGCCAGAGGCGGGCCGCGTGATGTGGCTGACAGTGCGCCGCAACCGCTGTTTTGTCTTTCCTGCCTGAGCGTTAGCGGGCATTCTGCAACTGAGGAATCCGGAGGTGCAGATGCAGGGCAGCTATCAGATCCGGGCGTTGACGCTCGCGGAAATCCAGACCGCTGTGGACTGGGCCGCGCGTGAGGGCTGGAACCCGGGCCACCGGGATACGGCCTGCTTTGCGAGCGTTGATCCGAAAGGCTTCTGGGGCGGGTTCCTGGACGGGAAGATGATCGCCTGCATCTCGGTGGTGAACTACGGCGCGGCGTTTGCCTTCCTCGGCTTTTACATCGTGGCGCCGGAATTTCGCGGGCAGGGCTTCGGCTATGCGCTTTGGCAGCGGGCGCTGGAACACGCCGGGAGCCGGGTTGTCGGCCTCGACGGGGTGGTGGACCAGCAAACGAACTACCGCCGCTCCGGCTTTGAGCTTGCGTACCGCAACATCCGCTTTGGCGGGGTGCCGTCGGCCGGGCTGGAGGTTTCCACCGAGTTCAATCTGCAACAGGTGACTGCCCCAACGGCGGAGCTGGAAGCGATGGATGCCAGCGTCTTTCCGGCGCCGCGCCGGGGGTTCTGGCAGCAGTGGCTGGGGGCAGAGGGCCATCATTCCTTTGCCGCTTACAAGGATGACAAGCTGATTGGCTTCGGCACGCTGCGGCCCTGCGGCAGCGGCTGCAAGATCGGGCCGCTGGTTGCGGTCTCCCGCGTGGCGGCCGAGGCGGTTCTGGCGCGGCTGCTGCAGGACCTGCCTGCGGGACAGGAGGTGTTTCTGGATGTGCCGGAGCCCCATGCTGCGGCGGTTGAACTGGCGCGCTCGCTGGGGCTGGAGCCGGTGTTTGAAACCGCCCGGATGTACCGCGGGCCTGCGCCGCAGTTGGAGACGGACCTGATTTACGGGGTGACCTCGTTTGAACTGGGGTAGGGGGCGCTGACCCCGCCGCCGCTGGCGGCTCCCCCGGAGTATTTTGAGAAAGATGAAAGAGCTTAGCCAGAGTTCCCATAAGGATCATAGTCTTGCAGGCGCTTGCCGGGTTCGTCCACGAACAGCTCGGGCAGGGCGGAGGTGTCCTCGATGAGGTCGACGCGGAACACCCGGAAGTCTCCGCGCGTCTCGCACCAGGCGGTCAGGGTCCAGACCCGGCCCCAGTATTCCATGTGCAGCGGGCGGATCTTCCGCTCTGTCAGGGTGCCGTCGATGCGGCGGTAGGTCAGCTGCAGTTTCTGCCGCGCCTTGATGGCGGCCCGCAGTGTCGGCATATGGGCCAGGGCGCGGGCGGCGTCGGAGAAGGGGTAGACCGCGAATTTCCAGGCGTCGGCCTCGGCGATGGTCTGCTCCGGCAGCACCGCGTCGACCTTGGCGGCCAGCGACAGGGCGGCGGCCTTCAGGTCCGGGTCGGCGGCCTCAGCCACGATGGCCATGCCGAGGTTCAGCGCCTCCAGCTCCTCTGGCGTCAATGTCAGCGGCGGCAGGCTGATCTGCTCGCGCACCATGTAGCCGACGCCGCGCTCCCCCTCCACCGGCACGCCGGAGGCCACCAGCGTGTCCATGTCGCGGTAGATGGTGCGGGTGGAAACCTCCAGCCGTTCGGCGATGTCCTGCGCGCGGTGCAGTTTCCCGTCGCGCAGGATCTGGATGATTTCAAAAAGGCGGTCGGTGCGGCGCATGGGGCTAGCCTTTGCGCGGTGGCGTCAGGAGGTCAAGGGCTGCGCCCGGCCCGCAGGCGCAGCCTGCAGTGTTTCGGGCCTTCAGGCGCAGCCCGGGAGGCTTAGGGCGCCATCTGCCACAGCACCTCTTCATGGCGCATGCTGGCGCTGTCCGGGGCAATGGCCGCCATCACCTCCGGCGTGAAGTCCTGCTGCATGAATTCCTGCGCCACTTTCTGCGCCGTCGCCATGTCCTTCCAGACCACATAGTCGGTCCAGCTGCCATCCTCGCCCTGGCTCAGCTGGCGGGTGACAAAGCCGTCCTGCGCGCGCACGAAGCCCTCGGTGCGCTGCATCAGGGCGGTGAAATCCGCGGGACTCACGCCATCGGCCAGTTTGAAGGTTACGATTTCGGCGACATGTTTGCTCATCACGTTTCTCCTTTGTTCATGTGATGGGCTGGATTTACCGCCCTCCAACTGACATAAACCTGTCAGTTGGGTGCAAGCGGGTGTCAAAAACTTCCGATTCCTGCACTTGCAGGCGCTTTCTGCGTGCGGAGTTGCTTTCGCTCAAAGCCGCGCCCGCGCTAAACCCGTAGCGAACAATTCTACCGGCGCCGCCAATCCGCGCCGGATCAAGTAAGGAGAGACTCACATGCTCAACAACATCGGCCTGCCTGGCCTGCTGCTCATCGCTGTCGTGGTGCTGGTCCTGTTCGGCCGCGGCAAGATTTCCTCGCTGATGGGTGAGGTCGGCAAGGGCATCACCTCGTTCAAGAAGGGCATCAACGAAGGCAGCAAGGAACTGGAGCAGGACGCCGCGGACGTGGCCAAAGACGTGACCCCCGAGTCCGAAAAAGACAAGGCCTAAGCGCGGATGTTCGATCTTGGGTGGACCGAACTGCTGGTCATCGGCGTTGTCGCGCTGATCGTCGTCGGCCCCAAGGACCTGCCGGTGCTGTTCCGCAACGTGGGGCGGTTTGTCGGCAAGGCCAAGGGGATGGCGCGCGAGTTCAGCCGGGCGATGCATGACGCGGCGGATGAGGCCGGGGTCAATGAGGTCGCCAAGGGGCTGAAGGCTGCGTCGAACCCGATGAGCACCGCCATGGACGGGGTCAAGCAGGCGGCGCAGGAGATGGCGACGTCGATCGACCCGACCAAATACGACCCCAACAGCGAGACCGGCAAGCTGGCGGCGGAACGCGCCGAGGATGCCAAGAAGATCCAGGCATCGACAGCGCGCGCCGCGGCGGAGCGCAAGGCGCGCGAGGCCGAGGAAGCGCTGGCCAAGGCGGAAGCCGCCGAGGCGGCGCTGAAGCCTGCGGCTGCGAAGGAAGAAGAGGCCAAGTCATGAGCAAGACGGATGAGATCGACGACTCAACCGCGCCGCTGATCGAGCATCTGGCCGAACTGCGCAACCGGCTGATCCATTCGGTCGCCGCCTTTATCGTCGGCATGGTGATCTGTTTCACCGTGGCAACGCCGGTGTTCAACTTCCTGACCGCACCGCTGTGCCAGGTGCTGGCCGAGGGCGGCCAGGACTGTGCGCTGATCTTCATCAGCCCGCAGGAAGGCTTCTTTGTCGCGATCAAGATCTCCTTCCTGGGCGGCTTCATCCTGGCGTTCCCCTATATTGGGTTCCAGATGTGGCGGTTCGTGGCGCCGGGGCTGTATAAGTCCGAGAAGGGGGCATTCCTGCCTTTCCTGGTTGCCTCGCCCTTCATGTTCCTCTTGGGCGCCAGCTTTGCCTTCTATGTGGTCACGCCGCTGGCCTATGACTTCTTCCTGGGGTTCCAGCAGTTCGGTTCCGGCGGCGAGGCGGTGGTTGGCGAGCAGGTCAATCAGGGCCTCAGCGTGGTGTTCCAGGGTTCCGCCCAGGAGTATCTGAACCTGACGATCAAGTTCATCGTGGCCTTTGGCCTGTGTTTCCAGCTGCCGGTTCTGCTGACGCTGATGGGCAAGGCCGGTCTGGTAAGCGCCGAGGGACTTGGCTCTGTCCGCAAATACGCGGTGGTGGCGATCCTGGTGCTGGCGGCGCTGGTGACGCCGCCGGATGTGATCACCCAGATCATCCTGTTTGTGGTGGTTTACGGGCTCTATGAGATCTCGATTTTCCTGGTCCGCCGGGTAGAGGCCAAGCGCGAGGCGAAGCTGCGCGCGGAGGGCTACTATGACGACGAGGAAATGGAGGCGCATCCGGATGAACCGGTGCCTGCCGAAGCCGAGGACGGCAAGGGCTGACGGGCCGGAGAGAGTTTGAAATGGAAAAGCGCGCCTGAGAGGGCGCGCTTTTTTTATAGGAAGTGCTGGTCTGCATTGAGCCCAAAATCACATATGCGGCGCATTGTTCGAAGGGCCGCTTTATGGGATAAGTCTCGACAGTCATCGGCTGCTGATACACTGGCTGAGCCTTCGGATTTTGCAGAAAGGCACGTTCTAGACCATTGGCACGAAGTGTTAGCAACCCGCCCAAAGTGAGCAAACCGAGACTTGGTGAGTTACCAACTCTTTGGTCAAAAATTGTCGGCATCAAATGCCCGGAATGTGGTCGCCCGCAGTCTCCAAGAAAGATGGGTTCAACCAACCCTTATCGCGGACACAATCGAACTGATTTTCATAAGTGCGGTGGGTGCGGCTCACTGCTCTATTTGACTGGCGAGCGGCGTCTCAGGAGGTTTTTCTTGCTGGATTTGCCGACATTTCTTGTAGTCGGCAACTTTGGATTTGCTCTTCTTAGAAATGTCGACGGATTGAACATATACCGTGAAGCTAGGGAAGCCTACGAACCAAACTTTGTAGGTTTTCTTCTGATCTGCGCTGCCATCTACATTAGTGTGAGTTTGCTGAGGCGATTTGAAATCGTCCGCATTGCGGCCTCACCAGATGTTGAGGACAAAGAAACGGATTCCAACTCCTGAACTATGCCGTACTGCAGGTCAACGAACCGCTGCAAACTGCTATCCCTCGTTCTGGTGTCGGAACGCATAACTGACATTCGCACAACCGCAGCGAATTCACACTTCGTCCCGCTCAATTGCCCTTCGCGGTTTCAGGCTATTCAGTCGATCTCCGTATAAGTGTAAGGCCAAGCCGCAGGAAGGACGTCCACACTCCCAACACTCTTTCGTGAAACCCCGCCCTCTGGCGTATCCATGCCCCGCCCCATGAGGCATCCTGCGGCCAGTCCTGGAATAAGGGAGGTTTCCATGAACAAGTTTCTTGCTGTCCTGACCTGCTCTGCGGTCTGCGCGCTGGCCTCTGCGTCCTACGCCGAAGATCCGCCGATGGGGTTCTTTGTTACATCCGTTGGCCTTGGCGACGGCGGCAATCTGGGCGGGCTGGAGGGGGCGGATGCCCATTGTGCCAGCCTGGCTGAGGCGGCGGGCTCCACTGGCCGGACCTGGCGCGCCTATCTCAGCACGCAGGAAGAGGGCAAACGCGGCATCTCCGCCCGCTCCCGCATCGGCACCGGCCCCTGGTACAACGCCAACGGAGAGCTGATCGCGGTTGATCTGGACCAGCTGCACATCATGCCCAATATCTATGCCCGCACCGCGGTGGATGAGAACGGCAACCGCATCAAGGGCCGCGGCGATGATCCGAATGAGCATGACATCCTGACCGGCACCCAGGAAGACGGCACCGCCTATTTCCCCTGGCAGGAGGGAGACAAGACCTGTTCGAACTGGACCTCTAACGGTGAAGGCTCAGCCACGGTCGGCCACCACGACCGCCACGGCGGCGGCAATACGTCGTGGAACGCGGCGCATAATTCGCGCGGCTGCAGCGCTGACGACCTGCGCGGGACCGGCGGCAACGGTTATTTCTACTGCTTCGCGGCGGATTGAGGCGGTAAGGCCGCGCTGATCTGAGAGCGCTGGAACCGCAAAGGCGCGCCGGATCCGGCGCGCCTTTCTATGCGGCGGCACCGCGCAGGAAAAAGACCTCTACCGGATCGGCAACCCCGCGCACGCTGTGACGGCCGCAGCTGGCAAACAGACCGGGGGCGGCCGCGGCGACAGAGGCGGATGCCAGAACGGGATGCCCGGTGGATTTCGTCAGGCCTTCGATCCGGCTCGCCAGGTTCACCGCGGCGCCAAGGACGGTGAAATCCAGCCTGCCGGGGCTGCCGATATTACCATAGCTGACGCGGCCCGCGTTTAAGCCGATACCGATTTCCAGCGGCGGTTTGCCTGCTTCCGTGCGGGAGGTGTTCACCGTGGCAAGCCCGGCGAGCGCCGTTTGCGCGGCCTGTGCGGCTTGACGGCACTGTTCCGCGTGGCTGCTTCCGTCAGCGGCGGGGAAGATCGACAGAATGCCGTCGCCCATGAACTTCAGCACGTCACCGCCTGCGTCCTCAACCGCCTGCACCACCACGTCGAAATAGGTGTTCAGGGCGTCGAACACGTCCTCTTCGCTGGCACTGTCCGAGAGGGCCGTGAAGCCGCGCAGATCGGTGAACATGACAACAGCGTCCAGCGCCGTGCGCTCGCCGCGCTTGATGGAACCATTCCAGACCGCGTCCGACGGCCCATCGCCGAGATAGGTCCGCAGCAGGCTGCGCGAGGACTTGCGCATGGTGACGGGTTCCAGGGCTGAGGAGAGGCCGGGCAGGGAGGCCTCGATCATTGCCAGGTTCTCCGCCGTGAAGCCGCTGTCAGCCTGAGTGACAAAGGTGCAGCCGTGCATAGACCCGTCGCCGTAATACAAGAGCGTGGCATAGTAGTCGGTGCCGCCAGCCTCCGCGAACTCATGATAGGAAATGTGGTCGGCCTCAGGGTCTAGGCCGCGCAGGCTTTTGTGCAGCGGGCGGCGATGAGCCAGAATGTACTCAAAGGAGCTGCCGACGTAGCTGTCTGTCAGCATCACATCATGGGTGACGTCATAGCTCTCCGTGTTCTCTGGTGTCCAGACAACGCCCCAGGCAATCAGCAGCGGGTTTGCAAACCGCTGCCCGATGTTGACCCGCCACAGCGGCACCCCGGCCTCGATCAGCGTTGTGCAGAAGTGCGAGACAACCTTGACCGGATCGCCGCAACAGCGGCCTTCGGTCATCATCCAGCGGGAGAGAGCATCCATGGCGTCCATAGGGACAGGGTATACTTAAGGCTCGCAGCAGAACAGGTGCTGGCTTCCCCTTGCCGCCCTTGCCGGAACATGCTTTGAAACCCGGCAAAGACGGCCCGTTGACGAAGGGAGGCACCACATGGACCAGATCGCATTGACCCGCATTGCCGAGGCGCTGGAGCGGATGTCGCCCGCGCCGCTGGAAACCCCCGATTTCAACGCGGCCGCCGCCTTTGTCTGGCATGTGGGGCCGGAGCGGCTGGAGCCGGTGGAGGCGGTGAACCGGGTTGATCTGAACCTGCTGGTCGGCATCAACCGCTCCCGCGATACGCTCTTGGAGAACACCCGGCGTTTTGCCCAAGGCTTTGCCGCCAACAACGCGTTGCTGTGGGGCGCGCGGGGGATGGGCAAGTCGAGCCTGGTGAAAGCCGTGCACGGGGCGCTGGCAGGGGATCACCCGCAGCTCAAACTGGTGGAGCTGCAGCGCGAGGATCTGCCTTCGGTCGCGCGGCTGCTGGGGCACCTGCGCGGCTCGGAGCACCGGTTCATCCTGTTCTGCGATGACTTGTCGTTCAGCCATGATGACCAGCACTACAAGAGCCTCAAGGCGGTGCTGGACGGCGGCATCGAGGGGCGGCCGGAAAACGTGGTGTTCTATGCCACTTCCAACCGCCGCCACCTGATGCCGCGGGACATGATCGAAAACGAGCGCTCCAGCGCCATCAACCCGTCGGAAGCGGTGGAGGAGAAGGTCTCTCTGTCGGACCGCTTCGGGCTTTGGCTGGGCTTCCACCCCTGCGATCAGGACGAATACCTGGCGATGATCGAGGGCTATTGCGCGGCCTATGGCGTTGAGGTGGAGGCAGAGGAGTTGCGTGCCGAGGCGGTTGAATGGCAGGCCACCCGCGGCGCGCGCTCGGGCCGGGTGGCCTGGCAGTTCTTCACCGATTTGGCCGGACGGCACGGGGTAAGCCTGCGCTGAGGCTCTGAAACGCCTCTGCAAGCACATGCGGAAGCCGGGCCAGCGACTGCCCGCGGGGTGGCGCTGCAACGCCTGTGCAGGGCAGTTTATGCCTGCAACCTCCGTAAAAGTTACCTAGGGAACACTGACCTCTTCAAAGCGCCAGCCCGATGGGGCGGGCAGGCGCTGGCCCGGCGGCTTCGCCTTGACTCCGGGCCTTGGACCTCCCTGAAACAGAAAAGCCCGGCCAAACAGCCGGGCTTTTGTTTGTTAACAACGAGTTAATGGTGTTAGTTCAGGTAGCTCAGCGGGTCGATGCTTTCGAACCCGTCACGCACTTCGAAATGCACATAGGCATCATCGCCGCCGCGCAGCGAGGCGATGCGCTGGCCGCGGACCACACTGTCGCCTTTCTTGACGGTGATGTTGCCGACGTTCTGATAGACCGTCAGCAGCTTCTGGCTGTGGCGGATAACCACGATCGGCACATTGTTGGAATCCTTGGTGATCGCCGCCACCGTGCCGGCCTCGGCCGCGTTGACTGGCGCACCAGCGGCGGCCGCAATGTCGATGCCGTCATTGCGGCCCTTGGAATAGGTCTTGATGATCTTGCCCTGCACCGGATAGGCCATCGCCGCGCTGCTGCTGCGGGTGGGGGCCGGCAGTTCCGGCTTGGGCAGGGTTTCCGCGGCGGGCTTCACTGCGGCGGGCTCGACCTTTTCCTCCGGCAGCGGCTTGCTGGCGCTGGGCGGTACCGGAGTCTCCGATCCGGCGCCCGGCTCAGTCACCACCACGGGGGCTGCTGCAGCGGCAGGCGTCACCTCGGCGGCGGGCTGCTCTTTCAGGGGGATCAGCAGGTACTGGCCCTCACGCACTGCAAAATCGCTGCCGAGGCCGTTCCACTCTGCCAGCGACTTCACCGGCACCTGATAGAGCCGCGAAATGGTATAAGCGGTTTCGCCGCGCTTCACCTTGTGGCGCACCGGTTCCGGGCCGGCCTGCACCGCGGCGGGCTGCGGTTTGGGGGCGGGCTGGATTTCGGTGGTGGTCACCGAGCCTGCGTTGGGGGAGGTCAGCGGCGCGGTGTCGATGGCCTGGCCTGCAAGGCTGGCGATATCGACCGAACCCGGCGTGGCATTTCCCGGCACGCTGCCCGGCGCGCGGCGCGGCAGCGCCAGAACCTCGCCCTGGCGCATCTTGTCGCCAGTCTCCATGCCGTTAAAGCGTGCAACCTCGTCGGCAGGCAGGCCGATGCGGGCAGCCACATCCCCCACAGTGTCGCCGCGCTGGGCGACGGCCACCTGGTAAGACGGGTAGGAGATCAGCCCGCGGGAGTCGGGCGCGGGGCGGTTCGCCGTGGCTGATTGCGCGGCACCTGCGGTGTTGAAAGCACCGATCTGGCCGCGCAGGTCGTAGTCCAGCGGGCTCTGGCAGGCCGCCAGTACACCGGCCAGCGGCAGCAGGGCCAGCATCCGGGCCCGGGGCAGTACCGTATGGGACAGGCCGCGGAACATGGTCCGGGCGGGGGGGATCCGGGTCATTTCGCTCTCCTCAAAACACGCATCCCCTTTTTCGCGGGGATTCTCTCGCGTCAATCACTATAGCCGATGCCATTTGCGGCTCGGCTGAAATCCGCCGCCAGTTTACGTGTCTTTCCCCAGGCCCTCAAGCAGCGGAACAAAGCGCACCGGGCGCAATTCGTCATACTCCAGCCCGTCCTCGGTCTTGCGCACCCGGATCAGGGTCTGGACGTGGTCAGACTGGCCCACCGGCAGCACCATGATGCCGCCCGTCTTGAGCTGCGCCAGAAGCGGTCCGGGCGGATCTTCGGCAGCCGCCGTCACGATGATGCGGTCAAAGGGCGCCTGTTCGCTGAGCCCGTGGCTGCCGTCGCCCACCAGCGAGGTCACATTGGCCAGCTGCAGCTGCTCAAACACCGCCCGCGCTTCGCGCACAAGCCGGGCGTGGCGGTCGATGGTATAGACCCGGCGCGCCAGTTTCGACAGGATTGCGGCCTGGTAGCCGGAACCGGTGCCGACCTCCAGCACGGTGTCGCGGGGGGAGATCTGCAGCGCCTGGGTCATCATGCCCACCACCGAGGGCTGCGAAATGGTCTGGCCGCAGGCAATCGGCAGCGGCACGTCCTCATAGGCGCGTTCCGAGAAGATGCCGCGCACGAAAAGCCCGCGGTCGATCTGTTCGATCGCCTCCAGCACCTTCTGGTCGGTCACCCCGCGCGAGCGCACGGAGTAGACGAACTGCATCTTGGTTTGCGCGTCAGGCCCGCTCATGCGCCGGGGCCCTCGATTGCCTTCAGGGCATCCATGGCATCGCGCGCGGTCAGGTCGGCACGCATCGGAGTGACGGAGATGTAGCCGTCCAGGTTCACTGCCGCATCAGAGCCGGGTGCGGTCTCCACATGCTGGTTGCCACCGCGGATCCACAGGTACCGCCGCCCGGTGGGCGACAACTGTTCCTCGGCGGAGAAATGGGTACCAGGGCGGACCCCCTGCGGTGCGACGCGGGCGCCCTTCACGTCCGCGGCCGGGACTGGCGGGAAGTTGATGTTGTAAAACAGCCGGTAATCCTGATTGTCCTGCGGCTGGGCCGCCAGAATCTTTTTCACCAGCGCGGCACCATGCACGGCAGAGGCCTCAAACGGATTGTCCGTCTCGCGGTTGGCCGGGCCGTAATACTGCGACAGCGCCATCGCCGGGATACCCTGCAGCGCCGCTTCCATCGCGCCGCCCAGGGTGCCGGAGTAGAGCGCGTTTTCAGCCGAGTTGTTGCCGCGATTCACGCCTGACAGCACCAGATCCGGCTTTGCCCCCTGCATCGCCACATGAATGCCCGCCAGCACGCAGTCGGCGGGCGAGCCTTCGGCGGCAAAGCGGCGCGCGCCCAGCTGGCTCAGCATGGTGGGGCGGGTATAGCTGATGCAATGGCCGACGCCGGACTGTTCAAACGCGGGCGCCACGGTCCAGACCTCGCCTTCGGGGCCTGCGACCTCATGGGCAATGGCGTCCAGAACCTTGAGCCCCTCGGCGCTGATGCCGTCGTCGTTGGTGATCAGAATGCGCATGAAAAGCCTGCCTGCCGTCTTCAACCGGGTTTTCGATTGAATAGGACCTGCATCCGAACGGAGCAAGGTTTTCGCAGGGAGAAGCCGGATCCGCGGCAAAGCGGGGCAGGGAGGCAACAGGCGGGATGGCCGGGCGGGGCTCGGCGGGCTCCCGCGCCCTTGGGCTGCATCAAAGATGCCGTCCAAAGCCTTGGGCCGGGCGCCGCGCGGATGCGCGGCGCGGGCCGGTCTCGGAGGTCAGTCCGCCAGGATCAGCGGCAGCAGGCGTGCGGCCTCGTCCTGGATCGGGGTCAGCGCATCGCGGTCCTCGCCCGGGTGGAAACGGGCGCGCAGGGCTGTGGCCATCGGCTGCGGCTCCAGGATCTTGACCTTGGGGCCGGTGCGCTCTGTTTCGGCCTGCCAGCTGCGGGCCAGCGCCATCTGCGCCGCCTTGGTGGCGCCGTAGGTGCCGTAGAACTTCTCGCCCGCCTTAGGGTCGTCAAAGAACACCGCGCGGCCCGATTGGCCCAGGAGCGGCGCCACATAGGGGATCAGAACCGAGGTGGCAGTGGCATTAATCGCGAGGGCCTTGGTCCAGTCCTTGGCGGCAACCGAGGGCGCCGGGCACAGGGCGGTGGCATGGATTGCGGTGTGCAGCCACAGGTCCAGCTTGCCCCAGCGGTCATGGATGCCGCGGCAGAGCGTCGCCATCGCCTCCGGCACGGTGATGTCCATCGGCGCCAGGGTGGCAGAGCCGCCCGCCGCCTTGATGCGGTCGTCCAGCTCTTCCAGCGCGCCGGTGGTGCGGGCGACGGCAACGATGTGATGGGTGGGCGCAAGCGCCTCGGCGAGGGCATTGCCCAAGCCGCGCGATGCACCGGTGATGAGAGCGATTTTGTCTGTCATGGCCGCCTTCTTGGGCCGCCCGCGCGGGCAGGTCAAGAGGCGGAAGGCAACGCCAGGGATTTTCGAAAACCCCTGGCAAATTTCTTGGACGAGATTTGCGCCGCTGGCCGCCGGCTCAGCTGCCGGGCATCACCAGGCGTTTGGTTTCGCCGCGCTGGTTCAGCACCAGGCCGTGGGCGTCGATGGCAATGATCTGGCCCTGCGACAGCTTGGTGCCGCGCTTGACTTCGCGGGTGCGGCCAGAGGGCAGGCGGATCAGCGCGCTCATGCTGTTTTCGGGTCCGTAAACGCCCAGCAGGCTCAGGTTGCTGCGGTTCACCGCATTGGGCTGGGTTGCCAGCCCCGCCACTTTGGCGGAGGTCTGCTCGTTCGCCATTTTGTCCGTCCTTCGTTGATCCGGATGGCATCTGGCGTGCCGGCGCAGGTGTTTCAAGCAGGCAAAACGGGCCTCGGCGGAAAGCTGCAGCCGGCTGAGAGGAGGACCGCCGATGACCCCGGGTCAGGCTGCTTGCAGCGGCCCCTTCGTCATGCCTCAGGCGTCATAAACCAGCGACGGCAGGTCGTGCCCGTAGGCATAGAGCAGCTCCAGCAGCTCCTCCAGCTCTGCGCCGTCCTTCTGCAGCGGGTAGAGCGGGTGGTTCTGTTCGGTGACCTTCAGTTCCGGGTACTGGCCGCCAGGGCGCATTTCCAGCATGCAGCCCGCGGGCATCGGCATATCCGGCGGGATCGCATTGGCCAGCCAGGCCGGCCGGTCGCCCAGCTTGTCGGTCTCGCGCATCTCAAAAAGGTCGAGATAGGCGTCAAAGTCATCGCGGCTGATGCTGGCCCAGGTGCCCAGGATGAACTCCTCGCCCCTGGTGCCGGACAGCGGGATTGCCAGCACTGCGCGGACAAAGCGCAGATCGCCGAGGCGGCAGAAATCCTCGGTCAGGATGTCGCCGCGGGTGGCGAGGACGGCAGAGTTGTCCTCCACCTCCAGATCCTCGGAACAGATATCGGGCCGGTCGCAGCTGAGGCTGAGCAGCTGCGCAAACGTCGCGCCGCAGCAGCGGCACTGGCGCGGGGAGGTCAGCATGCGGGCAAGATGCGCGTCCAAGGGGCGGCCTTTCGTCAGGAGCATAGGAAAAGGCGCGGGCCGTCATGGCCAGCGCCTCCCCACGCAAAGTTCCGGGCCCTCATAGACGGATGCGGGCCAAAGTTCAAACCCCTGGTGGGGCAGGGTGCTCGCCTCAGCCGGTGGCCAGCTTGGAGGCGTTCCACGACGCGCCCGGTGCGGGCATGTCCTTGATCTTGGCACTGACCCGGCTGCTGCCTTCCAGCGCGTCCAGATATTCGTCGGTGACGCCGGTGATGTAGTTGCCGTCAAAGCAGGAGCAGTCAAAGCCCTGGATGTCCGGGTTGCCTTCCTGCGCCGCCCAGATCAGATCTTCGAGTTTCTGGTAGAACAGCGCATCGGCACCCAGTTCCTCGCGGATTTCCTCGATGCTGAGGCCGTTTGCGATCAGCTCATGCTTGGTCGGCATGTCGATGCCATAGACATTCGGGTAAACCACCGGCGGCGAGGCGGAGGCGATATAGACCTTCTTGGCGCCGGCCTCGCGGCACATCTGCACGATCTTCTTGATGGTGTTGCCGCGCACGATGGAATCGTCGATCAGCAGCACGTTGCGGTCCTTGAACTCCAGCGGGATCGCGTTGAGCTTGCGGCGCACCGATTTCTGCCGCTCGGCCTGGCCCGGCATGATAAAGGTGCGGCCGACATAGCGGTTCTTCACCAGCCCCTCGCGGTAGCGGATGCCGGTGGAGTTGGCGACTTCCAGCGCCACGGGGCGTGCCGAATCAGGTACCGGGATGATGCTGTCGATTTCCAGCCCCGAGTCCTGAATTTGCTTGGCCAGCGCCTGGCCCATGCGCAGCTGGGTCTTGTAGACCGAGACGCCGTCCATCATCGAGTCCGGACGCGCCAGGTAGACATATTCAAAGATGCAGGGGGTCAGCTTGCCCTCGACCGCCTGGAATGTGTGCAGGTTGCCCTCTAGGTCGATCAGCACCGCCTCGCCGGCTTTCACGTCGCGGACCTTCTCAAAGCCGTTGATGCCGAACGCCACGTCCTCAGACGCGATGCAATAGTCGTCGCCGTCACCCTGCGCGGGGCGCTTGCCCAGCGACAGCGGCCGGATGCCGTGCGGATCGCGGAAGGCCAGCATGCCGACACCGGCAATCATGCACAGCACCGAATAGGCACCCTGCACCCGCTCCATGGTCATCTTCACGCCGGCAAAGATGTTGCGGATCGGCTCGGCATTGCCATTGACCTTGATCGCATCGGCAACCTTGTCGGCCAGAACGTTCAGCAGGATTTCCGAATCCGAGGTGGTGCGCAGATGGCGGCTGTATTTGCCGGTCACCTTCTCGCGCTGCTCGGCGGTGTTGGTGATATTGCCGTTGTGCACCAGATAGATGCCGTAAGGCGCGTTCACGAAGAACGGCTGGGCCTCTGCTGCGCTGAGGGAACCCGCCGTGGGGTAGCGCACGTGTCCCATGCCGACGCGTCCGGTCAGGGTTTCGGCATCCGACGGGCCGAACACATCCTTGACCAGCCCGTTTGCCTTGCGCTCGCGGAAGAATTCGCCGGTGTAGGTCACGATGCCCGAGGCGTCCTGGCCGCGGTGCTGCAGCATCAGAAGCCCGTCATATATCTCTGCAAAGACTTCTGTGTCCCGGCTTGCGATCCCCAAAATCCCGCACATTGGCTGGCTCCAATCCCGATTAGTCCGATGGCTGATGGAAGCGGCTTGGCCGGCAGTCTAGCGCATTTTCCCGCGCCCGCGCCATTCCGGAGACACCAAAGCAGCTTGCCGGCAAAACGTCCGGAGCCTGATGGCCGGTTGCAGCCCTGCTCCCCGGCGCCGCGCGCATCGGGTCAGGTCCACAAGGGCAGGCGGGCAGCGTCTGCAGCAGCGGCAAGGCGGTGTGGCTCCGAATCCGTTTCCTGTTCGCGCCCTCACATAGAGGCTTTCGCGGCCGCTGTCATCACAGGATCACAAATGGCGCGGCGGCTCGCCTTGAAGGCTGTTGCCAATGGGGAGTTGCGGCTGCCGGGTGAGCACCAGGCAATTCATCGCGCCGGATCAAAGGCGGGCGGCAACACGGCGGGAATACTGCTTGAATGGACCGGTTTCCCGAAGGACACTCAAGTCATGATTGCTTATGTCACAGTTGGCGCGGATGACATCGCGCGCGCGAAAGAGTTTTATTCGGCCATCCTGCCAGCCCTTGGCTACGCGCTGGAGGAGGGGCCTGCCGGGCTGAGCTACACGCTGCCAGCAAAGCCGGGCCGGCCCCCGGCCCAACCTGATTACTACGTCAAACCGCCCTTCGATGGGCGTCCGGCCTCAGCCGGCAACGGATCCATGGTCGCCTTTGAAGCCCGCAGTCAGAACCAGGTCCGCAAGCTTCACGCCGCCGCGCTTGCCGCTGGCGGCTCCGACGAGGGCCAGCCGGGCTTTCGCGCCTCCTATGGGCCTCGTTTCTATGTCGGCTATCTTCGCGACCCTCAAGGCAACAAGATCGCTTTGTTCTCCAGCAACCCGGACGAACCGGGACGGGACGGGTAGGGAAAATTCTTTCAAGTAGCATGTGCTGCGTGGACTAGACGGAGCATATGCGGCAGTTCCAGCCCCAATCCGAAACCAAAGAATAGGCCCGCACGATGGCGGGCCCGAGGGGGGAGGAATATCGTTGGGTGTGATCAGGCCGCGAGGATGCGGTCCAGAAGGTTGTCCAGCGGGCTGGGCAGGCGGGCGTCAATCTCGCCCATGCCGGTCTGCGACAGCGCGCGGCCGTCATCGCTGGCCAGCACCTGGCGGGTCTCGGTCAGCGACAGCTGGTGGAAGGCGGAGTCCTCAGCGGCGTCACCGGCGGGCAGCAGCATGCCGCTTTCGGCCCAGACCAGCTCTTCTTCTGCGAATTCGAAATGGATGCGGCCCAGGCGTTCCGGCGCGGCTGCGGTAATACCCTTGTAGCCGGCCAGGGCGATCAGCTTGGCGACGACAACCGGCAGGCCGAACAGGCGTTCCGCGGTGTCCATCTCCAGCGCCACTTTCTGGTCCGAAGGCAGCATCAGGTCGGTGTCATTGCCCAGGGCGCCAGCCGGGATGTGCATCAGGGTGGTCAGGCGCGGCACCGCGTGCTTCACCGCTTTCACTTCCTGGGCACCGCCGTCAAAGGTGAACACCATGTCGCCAGGCTTGACGTCGCGGGCCTGCTTGAAGCCCTCTTCGGTCTCCACCAGCGTATCAGGCAGGAAGCCGCCGCTGCGGATGCGGGCGCGCTTGGGCGCCGGCTTCACGGACTGCGGCAGGGGATTGGTCAGCAGCAGAACATCAACCGGCAGGTAGTCGGCGAAATCTGTGGTGTGATCCAGCTGCATTTTGGTGTCCCTTCTGAGCGTCTTCGTCCCGGCGTTTTGCCGTTGAAGCCATGTGGCCCCCGAATTGGGACCAAATTGGGGCAGGCTTGCGTCGCATTTCGGGATGACGCGATTTTTTGGGGACAAAAGCCGCTTTTTCAGGGGTATTGTTAACCTTTTCACGGTGCAGGCTGAGGATTTATTAAGGTTTGACGCAATTTTTGAGACGCGCTCAAACGGCCTCCGGAGCCCGATTCTCTTTGGTTAACAAAGTGTTAATGTGAATTTGCGGTGTTAACGGCTGAACCCGTCATCCTGTGGATAACTGTGTGAACGCATTGAAATTCAAGCAAAACGGGCGCCCCTTGGGCGCCCGCGTTTCTGCCTGATGGTGGTAATCCCTTGGAATTACTGGCCGCAAGTACCGATCAGCGCTTCATATTGCTCGGTCACCCAGCCCAGAGCCTGCTCCGGATTGCGCTCCTCGATCTTGCCGGTCATGCGCGCGAACACCTCGGCAGAGCGGCTTTCGTCAACAATGGTAAAGGACTGCCCGGTCATCACCACGTCATAGAGGAAGAAGGCAATCGCAATCAGAAGAATGCCGCGCAGCACGCCGAAGAAGAAGCCCGCGCCCTGGTCCAACCCGCCAAGCGCAGAGCGCTGCACCAGGGTGGAGAACAGCGGCGTGAAGAAGGAGACCACAATCAGCGCCAGTGCAAAGACTGCGGCAAAGGCGGCGATGATCGACAATTCGCAGCTGTCGGCGATGAATTCGCCCACCACCGGGATCTCTGCCATCAGCGGCTCGACCTGCGGCGCAAAGATGAAGGCCAGCACACCCGCGGCGATCCAGCCGGCAATCGCCATCGCCTCGCGCACGAAACCGCGCGAATAGGCCAGCAGCGCCGATACCACGATGACCAGGGCCACGACCCCGTCGATAATTGTGAAACCTTCCATGTCCCTCGCCCGTTTGCCTGCGATCTCAAATTTTTTGCATCTTTAACCGGCCCCGAAGAATTCGCCAACAAAACCTGCCAGATCGCCTGATTTTCGCAAATTCAGGCCGTTCACGGACACGGTTTTGCTGCCGCCGGGGGCAATCGCCGCCGTGAAACCAAGTTTTTGCGCCTCTTTCAACCTGTTTTCGGTCTGCGGCGCCGGGCGAAGGGCGCCGGATAGCGAAATTTCTCCGAAAACCACCGTATCGGCGGGCAGGGCGACGTCTTCCCGCGCACTCAGCAGCGCTGCCGCCACCGCAAGGTCGGCGGCGGGTTCGGAGATCTTCATGCCGCCTGCCACGTTCAGATAGACGTCCAGCCCGGCAAAGGGGATGCCGCAGCGCGCCTCCAGTACCGCCAGGATCATCGCCAGCCGCGATGAATCCCAGCCCACCACTGCACGGCGCGGCTGCGAATGCGGCGAGGGCGCAATCAGCGCCTGCATCTCTACCAGAACCGGCCGGGTTCCTTCGATCCCCGCAAAGACCACCGACCCGGGCGAGGGCTCGCCGCGTTCCGAAAGGAACAGGGCAGAGGGGTTGATCACCTCGCTGAGGCCGCTGCCGGTCATCTCGAAGACGCCGATTTCATCCGCCGGGCCAAAGCGGTTCTTGACCGCCCGCAGGATGCGGAACTGATGGCCGCGCTCACCCTCGAAATACAGCACCGTGTCGACCATATGCTCGACCACACGGGGGCCTGCGATCTGGCCCTCCTTGGTGACATGGCCAACCATGATAATGGAAATCCCGTGCCGCTTGGCAAAGGTTGTCAGCTCATGCGCGGCGGCGCGCACCTGGCTGACGGAGCCGGGCGCGCTGTCCACATGATCCGCCCACATGGTCTGGATGGAATCGATAATGGCCAGCTGCGGCCTTTCCGCCTCCAGCGTCGTGAGGATGTCGCGCAGGTTGGTTTCCGCCGCCAGCTGCACCGGCGCATCCGCCAGCCCCAGCCGCTGCGCCCTCATCCGCACCTGGGCCGACGCCTCCTCGCCGCTGACATAGACGGTTTTGACGCCGGCCTGGGCAAACCGCGCCGCGGCCTGCAGCAACAGGGTGGATTTGCCGATGCCCGGATCGCCGCCCACCAGAATGGCCGAGGCCGCAACAAGCCCGCCGCCCAGCACCCGGTCCAGCTCACCGACGCCGCAGCAGGCGCGCGGCGGCGGGGTTTCCCGGGTGGACAGATCGGTCAGCTGGATGGTGCGGCCGCGCTTGACGCCCAGCGACTTCTTGGCGGGGCCGGAGGACAGTCCCTGATCCTCGCTGATGGTGTTCCACTCGCCGCAGCCCTCGCAGCGGCCCGACCATTTCGAAAAGCTGGCCCCGCAGGCGGAGCAGGAGAAAGATGTTTTTGCCATGGCTCTGACCAGTGGCAGATGTTTCCCTTTTGTTCAAGAGGTGACGCGCGTGGCTCTGGCAGGATGCGAGGCGCTGCCTCGCGCTCCGGAGTATTTGCAACCAGAAAGAAGCGGTTTCTTTCTGGCCCACTATACACCGCGGGCAGCGCCCTTAGCGGAGCGTCAGTCGGCGCGCCGCGGCGGCTGGATCGGCACCACGCTGCCGCCTTCGGGGTCCGATCCGTCGGGCTGCCCCTGCAATTGCGCCGACAGTTCCGGCAGCAGTTCGAACAGCTCGCCGCGCAGCCGGCCCAGATGCGACTTGGCGATGCTTTCCTCGATCTCCACGTCGCGGGTCCACTGGCGCAGCTCATGCATGATGATCTGGGCATCCTCCAGCCGCGCCTTGAAGGTTTCCAGCTCCTCCTGCCGCTGTTTCAGGAACATGCGGGCGCGGGCCACTTTGGCATCGGAATAGGTCTCTGCCAGTTCACGGCTCACCTGGCTCATCTGCGCGGCTGTCTCCAGCACATCCGGCTCCAGCCCCTGCAGATCCGGGTGGTCGCGCAGAAACGCCAGCCGTTCCTTCACCGCGTCAAATTCGGAGGCCAGGGTGAACACCCCGGCACGGTCGCCCGCGTGGGCCAGCTGATAGGCCTGCTTGACGTCCTCCATATTCAGGGCAAAGCGCCGGTGCGAGTGCTCCAGCGCCAGGACCCGCCCGTTGGCGGGCAGAAAGAACACCAGCATCACCGCCAGTGCGGTCAGCGCGATCTGCGCCATCATGCCGGCCTGCGGGTGGATGTCCGCGCCGAGGCCCGCCTGCAGCGACAGCCAGGGCCATATGCCCAGAGCGGCCAGTACCGTGGCCGTCAGCGCCGCCGCGGCCCCCAGGCAGATCATCAGGAACGAAAGCCGCATCAAGGCGGTCTGTGCGGTGAACAGGATGGATTGAATGCCGGCCATGGGCCCCCTCCAGCAGATACACGTGCAGACGCGGGGCCGGCGGGGCAGGGGGAATGCCCGGTCAGGGCGCAGCGTGCCGGTCCCATCGAAATGGTTTCACTTATCCGGCTTTATGAAATGGAGCGGTTTGCCGCCGGATCAAGCGCTTACCCGGCTTGCTGCCCCTTGGCGGCACGCTCTGTCAGCAGCCCCAGCACGATCGAGGCCAGGATACAGGCGGTGAACATGTAAAGCCCCCAGGCGGTCTCGATGGTCGCCAGGCCAATGCCCTTGGCCAGGGTGATGTAAAGCGCGATCAGGAAGATATCGGCCATCGCCAGCTTGCCCAGCACATGCAGCACCTTCTGCACCCGCGCGTCCATCAGGTTCCACTGCACCAGCGCGGTGCCGATGGTCTTGAGGTAGGGGGCAAAGATCGCAAAGAAGGTGACGATCAGCGCCAGCACCGCGTCGCTGCCCCAAAGGCTTTGCAGGCCGGTGATCACCGAGATCTCGCTGAGGCCGAAGATCGGCAGCAGCCCCGCCCGCATCAGGGGCGCAAACCAGGCGACGGGGTAGAGGATCAGGAGCGACAGGGTGAGGAGGCGGAGGGTCATGGCGGCTCGTTTTATGCGGGTTTGCCAAGACTTGTGTGTTTTCCTACTGATTTGAAAGGGGGAAAACGGGAGCGGCCAACATCAGCCGGGCCGTTTGCGGCCCGGCCAGCGCCGTCCGCCCCCGTCAAACCGCAGGTTTGCCTCCGGCAAAACGGCGGGTGCTCCGCTTTCGCCCGCGGACGGACGCTGGCCTTGTGTTGGAAGCCGCTGGCGGGGAGTATTTGAGGAAGCAAAAGAGGCGCAGCGAATGGTCAGTCAGCGATCAGCGAGTTTCTTGAAAGCTGTTTTCGCATACAGTCCTCGTAGAATTAGACGCGGCGTAGCCAGCCACAGGCAAGGCGGCAATGAGGAGGATAACAAGCGCATCATTCCACTGCGGGCGCAGCCTGCTGTGAAATGCCTGAATGGCCCAGTCGAGCATTGTGCAGGTGAACAATAGCGTGAATACCAACGTATTCAGCCCTTGCGGAAGCAGAGGGTTGCCAAACGCGGGCGAAACCCAATGTGCCGCCAATAGACCTGCCCAGATAATTGCTGAGATGATCCCGACTACAATACGAGAAGAACTATGCCCCTTCAGCCGCTTAGCCAACAATGCGAACCCGGCGACAATTGGCAAGGCCAGCAAGATGTATGAGATTGTGACCGCGTATGGGTTTGGTCCGGCCTCGAGAAGTTCATAAAGCGGGATGCAGTCCTCAACCATGCCTCACCGCACTGCCTCGATCGGCCCCTCCGCGCGGCCATGGATGAATTGCTCCATGTAGGGATCGCCCGAGCTGTCCATCTCGCTCACAGGCCCGGTCCACTGGATCACCCCGCCGTGCAGCATCGCCACGTTATCGGCAATGGCGCGCACCGAGGTCATGTCGTGGGTAATAGTCATGGCTGTGGCGCCCATCTCCACCACGATCTCGCGGATCAGGTCGTTGATGACGCCCGACATGATCGGGTCGAGGCCGGTGGTCGGCTCATCGAAAAAGATGATCTCCGGCTCTGCTGCAATCGCGCGGGCGAGGCCCACGCGTTTCTGCATGCCGCCCGACAGTTCCGAGGGGAAGAGGTCGGCTACTGCGGCGCGCAGCCCCACCCGGCGCAGCTTCTCTATGGCGATTTCGCGGGCTTCCTCCTGCGGGCGTTTCAGCGCGCCGCGCAACAGGCGGAAGGCAACATTCTGCCAGACCGGCAAGCTGTCAAACAGCGCGCCGCCCTGGAACAGCATCCCGAAGCGTGCCAGGAACTTATCCCGGTCGCCCGATCCGGCAGGCTTGCCATCGACATAGATCTGGCCTGAGTCCGGCTGGATCAGCCCCAGAATGCTTTTCAGCGCCACCGATTTGCCGGTGCCGGAGCCGCCGATGATCACCATCGAGGTGCCCTTGGCGATTTCCAGGTTCATGCCGTTCAGCACGCGGTTGTCGCCAAAGGCCTTGTGGACGTTTTCCATGCGGATCATAGCGAGAAGAACACCCCTGTGAGGACAAAGTTGGCGGCCAGGATCAGGACGGCAGCGGATTCGACCGACCCCTTGGTGGCGCGGCCCACGCCTTGGGCGCCGCGGCCTGACTGCATGCCGTAGTAGCAGCCCATCATCGCCGCGATGGTGCCAAAGGCCGCGCCCTTGACCAGCGAGGAGATGATGTCGAGCGCTTCCAGGAAGTCGACCGTGTTCTTGAGGTAGGCCGCCGGGTTGAAGCCGAGGTTCTGCACCGCCACCGTGTAGCCGCCCATGATGCCGATGATGTCGCCGACACCGACCAGCACCGGCACCGTGATCAGCGCCGCCAGCACCCGCGGCGCCACCAGGTATTTCATCGGATGGGTGGAGAGCGTCACCAGCGCGTCGATCTGTTCGGTCACCTTCATAGTGGCGATCTCGGCGGCGATGGAGGAGGTCACCCGTGCTGCGATCATCAGCCCGACCAGTACCGGGCCAAGCTCGCGCACCATGCCGATGGCGACGATCTGCGGCACCACGGCCTCAGCATTGAAACGGGCGCCGCCCGCGTAAATCTGCAGCGCCAGCGCGCCGCCGGTGAAAATCGCGGTCAGGCCCACAACCGGCAGTGACAGCCAGCCGACGTTCAAGAGCGCCTGAAAGAACTCGCGCGGGTAATAGGGCGGGCGGATCATGTGGCTGAAGGCCGAAAGCGCAAACAGTGCCGCGCGGCCAACCGCCGACATCCCGGCCAAAGCGGTGCGGCCCAGCCGGGCCAGGAGTGCTATTGGATTCATCCCAGGTAAGTCCTCGCCGAACGGTGCCCCGAGGAGGTCAGGATCTCATAGCCGATGGTGCCCGCCGCGTCGGCCAGCATGTCCACGGTTTGACGCTCGTTGAGGATTGCCAGCATCTGGGGCACTTCGGCCAGGTCAGTCACATCCACGGTGATCAGATCCATCGAGACACGGCCGACAACGGGGCAGGGGGTTTCGCCGGCGTAAACATGAATGCCGCCTTTGCCCATCGCCCGGTGCAGCCCGTCGGCATAGCCGGCAGCGACGGTTGCGATGCGGCTGGGGCGCCGGGCGACCCAGGCATTGCCGTACCCGGCGCTTTCGCCCACTTCCATATCGCGCACCTGAATGACCGGCAGGTCCAGCTGAACCACCGGCACCGCGTCGGTGAACGGCAGCCCGCCATAAAGCCCGACACCGGGGCGGCAGAGGTCAAAGTGGTAGTCCTTGCCCAGCAGCATACCGCCGGTTGCGGCCAGCGAGCGCGGCACCTCCAGCCCGTCGGTCATCTCGCGGAAGGCTTTGAGCTGCTGCGCGTTCATCTCGTGCGAAGGCTCATCGGCGCAGGCCAGATGCGACATCAACAGCACCGGGTTCTGGCCCAGGGCGATCTCTGCCACCGCAGCCCATTCGCCATGCTCCATCCCCAGCCGGTTCATGCCGCTGTCCAGCTGCACGCCAAAGGGATGGCCCGGCAGCGTCTCGAAATGGCGCAGCATCTGATCCAGCGAGTTCAGCATCGGCGTCAGCTGGAAATCTTTGAGCAGCTTCGCATCGCCCTCCATGTGGCCAGAGAACACCGAGATGCCGGGACCCGGTCCCAGCGCACGGCGCAGCGCGCCGCCTTCCTCGGCTGCCGCCACAAAGAAGTTGCGGGCGCCCGCCTTGGCCAGCGCCTTGCCCACCCGGCCTGCATCCAGGCCGTACCCGTTCGCCTTCACCACGGCTGCAGTCTCGCAGCCCGTCAGCGCATCCAGATTCCGCCAGTTGGTGACCAGCGCATCCAGGTTGATTGTCAGTTTTGCCGTGCTCATGGCGTGTTCATGACATGGGAGGGGCGCACGTCAAGGGGGAAAACCGCAGGAAAGCGGCGAACCGGCAGCTGCATGCCGCAATCGCCGGATCACACGGCTGTGCGCCGCAGATTTCAGGCGGGCATCTGGTGGGTGGCGCAATGGATACCGCCGCCAAGCTCTGCCAGCAGATCGGTGTCCAGCATCACCAGCTCACGCCCGGGATAATGGCGGCGCAGCGCCTCCGCGGCCAGTGCATCGGTGCGTTTGTCGCCGCTTTCAGGCGCGATCAGCCCGCCGTTGCAGACGTAATAGTTCACGTAACTGCACTGGCTGTTCACGTCCCTGATCCGCCCGGCCTCGGGCCAGGGCAGGGTGTCCACCTGAAGGCCCGCCTCCAGCAAGCGCTGCTGCAACTGCCGGGCCGAGGCATCAAAGGGATCATCCGGCACAGGTGCCTCTGCCAGCATCATCAGCACGCGGCCCCCGCCGGTAAAGCGGGCCAGTCCGTCGATGTGGTCATCGGTCACATCCTGGCCCTTGACGCCCTTGCCCCAGATCATCCGGTCGGCGCCATAGGCGGCCAGCAGGGCCGTTTCAATTTCGCCGCGGCTCAGACCGGGATTGCGGTTCTTGTTCACCCAGCTGCTTTCGTTCGCCATCAACAGGCCATGGCCGTCCGCCTCCGCCCCGCCGGCCTCGCCCCTGATGCCGCTGTCAAACAGCGGCAAGCCCAACCGCTCCGCCACCCGTGCAGCGATGCGTTCGTCATTGGGCAGATGGTAGCGGCCCCAGCCGTTGAAATTCAGCTGCCGCACTGAAAGCTGCCCGCGCCCGTCGCGCGCGAACAGCGGCCCGGAGTCGCGGCACCACAGGTCGTCTGCCGGAATGTCCCACAGCTCCACATTGCTGGACAGCCTGCGCCGGGCGCGTGCGTGTTCCTCTGGCGCGGCCAGCATCACCACCGGCTCAAACGCCGCCACCGAATTGGCAATCCGCGCGATCTGCTTCTGCACCTGCTTGCGGTAGCGCCCGGTGCCGTAGACCTCAGTCGTCACCGGCCATTGCATGAATGTCAGCTGATGCGGCGCCTCTTCCGGCGGCACCCGGAACCCGTCCTGTGCCATACCCGGACCTCCCGCAATGGACAGCGCGCCGGCGCCCGCGGCACCGGCCATTGAACCGGCCAGAAACCGGCGGCGGTTAATAGCCGCCGTCCTCATGCCCCTGCTGCCAGGCCTTGGCGAGGTTGCCGAAGCGGGTGAACTGCGCCTCAAACGACAGCTCCACCGTGCCGATTGGACCGTGACGCTGCTTGCCGACGATGACCTCGGCCTTGGCGTGCAGCCGCTCCATCGCCTGCTTCCACTCTTCCATCTTTTCCAGCTCGTGGTCGCCGGGCTTTTCCCGTTCCTTGTAGTATTCCTCGCGGAACACGAACATCACCACGTCGGCGTCCTGTTCGATCGAGCCCGATTCCCGCAGGTCCGACAGCTGCGGGCGTTTGTCTTCGCGGTTTTCCACCTGACGCGACAGCTGCGACAGCGCGATCACCGGGATGTTCAATTCCTTGGCAATCGCCTTCATCCCCATCGAGATTTCGGCGATCTCGTTCACCCGGTTGTCCGACATGCCGCGGCACAGCTGCAGATAGTCGATCACCAGCAGGTCCAGCCCGTGGGTCCGCTTCAGGCGGCGGGCGCGCGCGGCCAGCTGCGAGATCGGGATCGCGGGCGTGTCATCAATGAACAGCGGGCAGCTTTCCAGATCCTTGGCCGCCTGCACAAAGCGGCGGAATTCGCTTTCGGTCATGTCGCCCTGGCGGATCTTGTGCGATGAGATCTCAGACGCTTCCGCCAGAATACGCCCGGCCAGCTGCTCGGCGCTCATCTCGAGGCTGAAGAACCCCACCACGCCGCCGTCCAGCGCGCCTTCCGATCCGTCGGGTTTCACCCCGCGTTTATAGGCCTTGGCAACGTTGAAGGCGATGTTGGTCGCCAGCGACGTTTTCCCCATAGAGGGGCGGCCTGCGAGGATAAGAAGGTCCGAGGGATGCAGGCCGCCAAGTTGCTTATCGAGGTCCATCAGGCCCGTCGAGATGCCGGCCATTCCGCCACCCCGCTGATACGCCTCGTTGGTCACATTGACCGCTTCTGTGACGGCCTTCAGGAATGACTTGAAACCACTTTCCGTCTGGCCCTGCTCGGCCAGCTGGTAAAGCGACTGCTCTGCCTCAACGATCTGCTCTTTAGGTTCTGATGCCACGTCAACGCGGCGCGCCTTTTCTGCAATCGACTGACCCAGGGCAATCAGCTCGCGCCGGATTGCCAGGTCGTAAATCATCTGCGCGTAATCCCGCACCGCAAAGGCAGAGATCGACGCGCCCGCAAGCTTGGCCAGATAGGCCGGCCCGCCCAGTTCCTTCAGCCCCTCGTGGTCCTCCAGAAACGCCTTCAGCGTCACTGGCGAGGCCAGCGCGTTCTTGGAGATCCGCGCAGCCGCAACCTCATAGATGCGGGCATGGACCGGGTCATAGAAATGCGACGAGTCGATGATCAGCGCGATCTTGTCATAGACCTCGTTGTTGGTCAGGATCGCGCCCAAGAGCTGCTGTTCCGCCTCCACCGAATGCGGCAGCTCGTTGTCCGGCATCGCCTGGTCCGCTTGCGCGGGGGCCGGCAGATGCTCCGGCATCGGGGCGGGGGGCGGCATATCGCCGTCGAAAGGGGTAATCTCGTTCATCACTGCTCTCGTCACTCGGCCCGCTTATACGGTGCCGCGCGGGGTTCTCCTATCTGGGAATCTCTGTGGATTCCCTGTGGATAAAGCCGCAGGGTTTGTGGGCCGTTTACCATAAAAGGCCAGTAAGCCTGTCCTATTCAGACTACATGATGCGGTGCCGCCTGGGAAGGCCCCAAGATCTGCGCTTCAACCTGCGCGGGAAGCGATTCGAGCCGGGCTTGTCCACAGCCCGGCCTGTAACGCTTTCCCTTGCGTAAGGCGATTGTCCGCCTGTACGGCATCCGGCCTCGGAATGCAGGGCAAACTGCCCGCCCACCGAAGCCGTTGATCTGCTTTACGCTTTATGGGCTTCCTGCCAGGCGCGCGGGTCTTTCAAGAACTTCTCCACTTCGGCCAGCGTCTCCTCGCTGAAGCTCTTCTGCGCCTTGGCTTCGGCCAGAACATCCCACCAGGTGCACAGGTAGTGCAGCTCAACACCGTGGTCGCCCAGGCGTTTGGTGGTTTCGGGGAAGATGTCGTAATAGAAAATCACCGCGGTATGGCCGCAGGAGGCGCCGGTTTCGCGGATCGCATCGACGAAGGACAGTTTGGAACCGCCGTCGGTGGTCATGTCCTCCACCAGCAGCACGCGCTGATCCTCGGTCATCACCCCTTCGATGCGGGCATTGCGGCCGTAGCCCTTGGGCTTTTTGCGGACATAGGTCATCGGCAGCGCCATGCGCTCGGCCACCAGCGCGCCAAAGGGGATGCCGGCGGTTTCGCCGCCCGCAATATTGTCAAACGCCTCGAACCCTGCGTTGCGCATCACGGTCACGGTGAGGAAATCCATCAGCGTGGTGCGGATGCGCGGAAAGGAGATCAGCTTGCGGCAGTCAATGTAGCTGGGCGAGGGCAGGCCGGAGGCCAGCGTGTAAGGCTCATCCGTATTGAAGTTCACCGCGCCGATTTCCAGCAGCATCCGGGCCGACAGGCGGGCGATTTCTTCACGGGAGGGGTAGGAGGTGGGGATCATGGTCGGGTCCTTTCAGGCGCCAGGAAAATTCGAATTTTCCTGGTGAATTTCTTCGAAGAAATTTACGGCTCAGCCGCCGGCGGTCCAGTAGACCGGGAAGCCCGGATCAAACACCGTAACCGGCCCGTCGCCGCTCTCGATCTTCTCCGGGAACTGAACCGGCGCATCCTGCTTGGTCAGCGTCAGCGTCTCGCCGCTCACCGGCAGGCCATAGAACGCCGGACCGTTTTCCGAGGCAAAGCCCGCCAGCTTGTCCAGCGCGCCCTCTTCCTCGAACACATGCGCCAGCAGGGACATGGTGTTGGTGGCGGTGAAACAGCCGGCGCAGCCGCAGGCGCTTTCCTTGTTGGGGTCGGTGTGCGGCGCCGAGTCGGTGCCCAGGAAATAACGCGCATCGCCAGATGTAGCAGCGGCGCGCAGCGCCAGCCGGTGCTCCTCGCGCTTGGCCACCGGCAGGCAGTAGTAATGCGGCTTGATGCCGCCCACCAGGATGTGGTTGCGGTTGATGATCAGGTGGTGCGTGGTGATCGTCGCGCCCAGGTCCTTGTCCTGGCTTGCCACGTAGTCCGCAGCGTTCTTGGTGGTGATATGCTCCATCACCACGCGCAGGCCGGGGGTGGAGGTGCGGATCGGGTCCAGCACCCGGTCGATGAACACCGCTTCGCGGTCAAAGATGTCGATGTCGTGGTCAGTCACTTCGCCGTGGGTGCACAGCGGCAGGCCGATCTCGGCCATCTTCTCCAGCACCGCGCGGACGTTGTCGAAATTGGTCACGCCGGAGGCCGAATTGGTGGTCGCGCCCGCCGGATAGAGCTTCACCGCCTTCACCAGCCCGCTGGCATGGGCCGCGGCGACATCCGCCGGGTCGGTGTCCTCGGTCAGGTACAGCGTCATCAGCGGCTCAAACGCCATTCCCTCCGGCAGTGCCGCCAGAATGCGGTCGCGGTAGGCCGCGGCCTGCGCCCCGGTCACCACCGGCGGCACCAGATTCGGCATGATGATCGCGCGGCCGAAATGGCGGGCGGTTTCGGGCAGCACGGCCTGCAGCATGGCGCCGTCGCGCAGGTGCAGGTGCCAGTCATCGGGGCGGGGGATGGTCAGCGTCTGGGTCATGCGCGTGCGTTAGCACATGGCGGCGGGGAAACAAAGCGGCTGAATGCGCCCGCCCGCCGCCCGCTCAGCGTTTTTCCGGGATCCTGAATTCACCGCTCTCGGCGCGCTTCTTCATCTCTTCCAGGCGGCGGCGGAACCGCGGTGCCCGCATCCGCTCCGTCACATTGCGGCACAGCAGCGCCATCAGCACCCCGCGGTCCTCCCGTTCCAGCCGCCCCAGGAGGTTGCGCAGGAAGAAGGAGTTGTTGCGGCGGCTTCTGAACAGCTTGTAGAAAGCGGCGTCCGTCAGCTTGCCGCTGCCCGCCAGCGACAGGATGTGATAAAGCATCTCCATCTCGATCAGCCGGGTCTGCACCGCGCCGCCCATATTGGTGGCCCGCAGCCGGGTCACGTTCTTGCGGGCAAACAGCGCTGCGTGCATCGCGTCCAGCCGCTCATAAGGGTCATAGATCACAAAGGCCTGGCCCGCCGCATCCAGCATGTCCGGCGCATAGCCGTAGCGGTCGGTGAAGGACAGCCGCCGGTTCTCGGTGAAACGGTCGTCCCATTCGGTCATCCGCGGATCCAGCGTCGCCTGCGGCTGAACCGCCACCACGGTGGCACCGGGCGAAGCCACCGAATAGGCCGCCGCCGCATAGCCGCAGGGGCCTGCGCCGTAGAAGATCACATTGTCGAATTCATCAAAGAACCCGTCGTCGATCAGCTGGTCGAAAAAGCCGTAAATGCGCCCCTCGCGGAACCAGGTGTCGCCGTCAGAGACCACGCACATATGCGACCAGCCCAGGTTCTTCACCAGATCAAAGCCCAAGGGCTGCGCCTGATCCGACAGGTTGTGGATGCCCTGCATGGTCTCAAACGTCACCAGAAGGGTGTTGCCCTGGTCGATGAAGGTGGCGAAATGCTTGTCGCCCAGCGGCTGATACATGCCATGCTCTTCCGCCAGCGCCGCCATCCGGGCCTTCCATTGCGGCGGTTTCAGACCGGAGAGGTCCTCATCCAGATTTTCGAGTCCGTCCTGCATTACAGCCACCTTTGATACCCCCGGTACGCCTAACGGCGGATTTGTTAATTTACGGTTAGGTGACAAATAAGGCTAAAATTGGAAAAACTAGGGCCGCTTTGCTGTCTGGGACCGGGCTATCGGCGGGCATTTGCCCGCTTGCCTGGCCCGTAACTGCGACCTCAATCCTGCAGTTTTCCGCTTTCCGCCGCCAGCCCCAGCATCGCAAAGCGGCGCATCTCCGCGCCCTCCGCCGCCGTCAGCACCCGCGCAGGCGGTGTCATCAGCAGGCGGGCAAACAGCGCCCGGTTTTCCTCCGCCAGCATCAGTTCCTTGAACCGGGCCTTGCGCCAGGTCACCGCAGCGCCGTGCAACCGGGCCAGGTCCGCGTCTGCCATCAGCTCCGCCTGCAGTGCCGCGCGTGCGGGCGCATAACGGGCAATCGAGTGGTCTTCACAGGCCGCATAGTTGCGCTCCACCCAGTAATCCATGCCCAGCCGCGCCTGCCGGTTCACCCGGCCGCGGTCCGCCTTCAGCACATAACTCTCCATCGCACCCAAAGGGTAATGGTTCAGCTGCGCCAGGCGGTAATTCGGCTGGCCGTAATCGGAAAACAGCCGCTTGGTCTTGAAGTCCCCGCCCAGCTCGCGCCCTTCGCAATCGAACCAGCGGTAACGCTCCAGCCGCGCCTTGTCGCGGATGCTGCGGGGCCGGTGCACACCGCATTTCCCATAAGTGCCGTTGTTGCGGTACAGCGTCTTGAACATCACCGCCCGCCAGGGCCAGTGGATCACCTCGGGTGCGCAGCACGTGAACTGCTCCGTCACCGGTCGGTCCTCGAACTGCACCACACCACCATTGCCGAACAGCCGCCACGTGAGGGTGATGGCATCCGCATCCGGCAGCGCCGCCAGCAGGTCCGCCACCGTGCCATCGCCGGTCTTGATGCAGGGAAACTCGTCAATATCCGCGACCAGCACCCAATCCGCGGCTTTCATCAGCGGATGCTTGTCGGCCACCTTCAGCGCGGTGAATTGAATACCCTCGCTGCCATATGGCCCGTCGTTGCGCACATGCGCCAGCTGCCCCATTGCCTCCAGACGGTCCAGCATGTGATCCGTGCCGTCCTGGCAATCGTTGGAAAACACCAGGAAATCGGTGAAGCCGGCGGCGCGGTAATGGGCAAGCCATTCCAGCAGAAACGCACTCTCGTTGCGCACGCAAAGGACCGCGAGCACCCGCATCGTCACACCCGCCCGCAGCGCAGCACTGCAGGTTGAAACCGCATGTAAGGGGTCTTGCTCATGCCTCAGCCTTCTTTGCTTTGCCGCCAGTCTTACCCGAAGGCGGCAGCGATACAAACCTTTGCGTGCCACTGCAGGGCCGCAGCGTCGCGGCCAGCCGCCGCTTGACCGATGCGCCCGCCCATGGCCTGTTGGGCGGGGTTAGGGGAGGCTCCACATGCAGGCACAATCCATCGAACAGGTGCAAGAGCTGCTGTCGCAGCAGGGCTACGTTTGCGGCCGGGCGCTGGCCACCGTGGTCTTCCTGTCGCTGAAACTGGGCCGCCCGCTGTTCCTGGAGGGTGAGGCCGGCACCGGCAAGACCGAGATCGCCAAGGCGCTGGCCGCCAGCCTCGGCCGCCGTCTGATCCGCCTGCAATGCTACGAAGGTCTGGATGCCGCCAGCGCCGTCTATGAATGGAACTTCGCCGCCCAGATGGTCGCCATCCGCACCGCCGAGGCCGCTGGCAGCGCCGACCGCGCGGCGCTGCAGAATGAACTCTTCTCGCAGGACTACCTGATCGAACGTCCGCTGTTGCAGGCGATGCGCCCGGACGAACACGGCGCCCCCGTCCTGCTGATCGACGAGCTGGACCGCACCGACGAACCGTTTGAGGCCTTCCTTCTGGAGGCGCTCAGCGACTTCCAGGTGACCATTCCCGAACTTGGCACCATCCAGGCGCCGGAGCCGCCGATCGTCATCCTCACCTCCAACCGCACGCGAGAGGTGCACGACGCGCTGAAGCGCCGCTGCCTCTACCACTGGGTGGATTACCCCGATTTCCAGCGTGAACTCGACATCCTGCACGCCCGCGCGCCCCAGGCCAGCGTACAGCTCAGCCGCGAGATCGTCGCCTTCGTGCAGTCCTTGCGCACCGAGGATCTGTTCAAGAAACCGGGCGTTGCGGAAACCATCGACTGGGCCAACTGCCTCTTGGCGCTCGATGTCATCGCCCTCAGCCCCGAGGTGATCGCCGACACCTTGGGTGCCATCCTGAAATACCAGGACGACATCGCCCGCCTGCAGGGCTCCGAGGCCAAGCGCATCCTTGATGAGGCCAAGGCCAGCCTGGACGCTGCCTGATGCTTCATCTTTCTGGAAATACTCCGGGGGTATGGGGGCAGCGCCCCCATGAGCGCTAGTGCCTGACTATCCCCCGCTCACCCTGCCGGACGACCCCAAGCTGCTCCGCAACATCACCCATTTCGCCCGCGCCCTGCGCAAGGCCGGGCTGCCCGTTGGCCCGGGCCGGGTGCTGGATGCGGTGCGCGCGGTGGCGGCTGCGGGCTTCACCAGCCGCCAGGACTTCTACTGGGCCTTGCACGCCTGTTTCGTCACCAAGCCGGAACAGCGGGTGGTGTTTGCCCAGGTCTTCCGCCTGTTCTGGCGCGATCCGCGGTATCTGGAGCAGATGATGGCCGCCATGCTGCCCGCCATCCGCGGCGTGCAGGAGGAGCGGCCCGCAAAACCTGCGGAGAAACGCGCGGCAGAGGCGCTGCTGGACGGCATGCTGGAGCAGCCGGACCTCCCGGAAGCGGAGCAGGAAGGCACCGAGATCGAGATCGACGCCTCCCGCACCATGTCGGCGGAGGAACGCCTCAGGACGCTGGACTTCGAACAGATGAGCACGGCTGAGATTGCCGCCGCCAAGCGCATTCTGGCGCAGCTGAAATTGCCGGTGACGCCGATCCAGTCCCGCCGCCTGATGGCCGCGCCGCGCGGGCAGCGGGCCGACTGGCGCCGCACCTTACGCAATGCGGCGCGGCAGGGCGGCGATCTGCAGCAGATCGCCCGCGCCAAGCGCCGCATCCGCTGGCCCAATCTGGTGGTGCTCTGCGACATCTCCGGCTCGATGAGCCAGTACAGCCGCATCATTCTGCATTTCCTGCACGCCGCGGCAAACGCCCGGGGAACTTCTGGTGGGCAGGGCTGGGCACGGGTGCATGGCTTCACCTTCGGCACCCGCCTGACCAACATCACCCGTCATCTGGCGCAGCGTGATGTGGACGCGGCGCTGGCCGCAGCGGGGGCAGAGGCGCAGGACTGGGAGGGCGGCACCCGCATCGGCGATTGCCTGCATGCCTTCAACCGCGACTGGTCGCGGCGCGTCATGGGGCAGGGCGCAGTGGTGCTGCTGATCACCGACGGGCTGGACCGCGGCGATGCGGAAGGCCTTTCACGCGAAATGCAGCGCCTGCAGCTGTCGTCGCGCCGCCTGATCTGGCTGAACCCTTTGCTGCGCTGGGACGGCTTTGCCCCCAAGGCGCAGGGCATCCGTGCGATGCTGCCCTACACGGACAGTTTCCGCGCCGGCCATTCCATCGCCTCGCTGCAGGATCTGGCGCAGGTGATCTCCAGCCCCTCTGATGCGGGTGAAAAGGCGCGGCTGATGGGGATGCTCTGAGACGCATGCCGCTTGAAACCAGCGCCGCAAGCGCCGATGTTTGAACGCAAACCCACCCGACACCGGAAGGCCCGCCGATGCAGACCATGACCCCCTTTGAGCACGCCCCGGAAACCGCGCTGCACTGGCACCGTTCCGGCACCGGCGCTGCGCTGGCCACCGTGGTGCAGACCTGGGGCTCCGCCCCGCGCCGCACCGGGTCGCAGCTGGTTGTGTCCGGGGTGGGGCAGATCGAGGGCTCGGTCTCCGGCGGCTGCGTCGAAGGCGCGGTGGTGGGCGAGGCGCTGGAGGCGCTGCAGGACGGCCAGCACCGGCTCTTGGAATTCGGCGTCAGCGACGAGGACGCCTTTGCCGTCGGCCTCGCCTGCGGCGGCACCATCAAGGTGCTGGTGGAGCCGGTGGGCTCTGCCCTGCCGGTGGAAATTCTGGAGGAGCTGGTGGCGGCCCGCGCCAGCCGCACCCCTGTTGCCTATGAGGTGAACCTCGCCACCGGCGCCCGCCATCTCACCCGCACAGAATACCCGGACCGCATGCGTATGGACCGCTCCGGGCTGGAAGACGACGGCGAGACCTTCGTGGCTGTCCATAACCCGCCCCTGCGGCTGGTGGCAGTGGGCGCAGTCCACATCACCCAGGCGCTGGTGCCGATGGCGCGGATTGCAGGTTATGATCCGGTTATCATCGACCCTCGCGCGGCCTTCGCTTCTCCTGAGCGTTTCCCCGGCGAAACCCTGATGGACGACTGGCCGGATGAGGCGGTCGCAAAGCTGGGGCTGGACACCCGCACCGCGCTGGTGCTCTTGACCCACGACCCGAAACTGGACGACCCGGCGCTGGAGGCAGCTCTCAGCGCTGATGTGTTCTATATCGGCGCGCTGGGCAGCAAGAAGACCCATGCCGCCCGTGTGGCGCGGATGCAGGAGGCCGGGTTCAATGAAGACCAGATCAACCGCATCCACGGCCCCATCGGCCTCGACATCGGTGCCGCCAGCCCGGCGGAAATTGCCGTTTCGATCCTGTCGGAAATGACCGCCGTTCTGCGCGGCAAGCAGCCATGAGGTTTGGCCCGGTCCCCTTGGATGACGCGCAGGGCGCCATCCTCGCGCATTCCCTGCAGGGCGCCAGCGGCAAGGTGGCCAAGGGCACGGTGCTAAGCGCGGATGACCTCGCGGATCTGGCGGCCGCGGGCCATGACACGCTGACCGTTGCCCGGCTCGACCCTGCCGACCTGCACGAGGATGCGGCAGCAGAGGCGCTGGCAAACGCACTGGTGCCGGACCCGTCCGCGCAGGGCATCCGGATTTCCGGCGCCGGCACCGGACGGGTGAACCTCTATGCCACCGGCGCCGGGCTGGTGCGGCTGGACCGGGACAGGCTGGCGGCGGTCAACGCGGTCGATCCGATGATAACCGTCGCCACCGTACCGGACTATCACCGGGCCGATGCGCGCGGCATGCTGGCCACGATCAAGATCATTTCTTATGGCGTGCCGGCCGATGCAATCCGCCGTGCCAGCGAGGGGGCAGGGGATGCGATCCGGGTGCTGCCGCCGGTCCTCTCCTCCGCCACGCTGATCGAAACGGCAGTCACGGAAGACACCCCCCCGGACAAGGGCCGTGCCGCGATGGCGGGGCGGCTGCACCGGCTGGGGCTCAGCCTGTCGCCGCGGGTGGTGGTGCCGCACCGCGAGGCGGAACTGGCTGAGGCCATTGCTAACGCGCCGGGGCAGCTGCTGCTGATCCTCACCGGCTCCGCCACCTCCGACCCTCACGACGTCGCGCCGCAGGGGCTGCGGCAGGCAGGCGGCACGGTGACTCGTTTCGGCATGCCCGTGGACCCCGGCAACCTGCTGTTCCTGGGCGCATACGAGGACAAGCCGGTGATCGGCCTGCCGGGCTGTGCACGTTCGCCGGCGCTGAATGGTGCCGATTGGGTGCTTGAGCGGATCGTCTGCGGACTGCCTGTCAGCTCCGCCGATATCGCCGCCATGGGCGTTGGCGGCCTGTTGAAGGAAATCCCCACCCGCCCGATGCCGCGCCGCGATGCAGAAGGCTGAATGCGGCGCTGCAGCGCGGGATTTGTGACGCAAGGTCACAACCATGGGTAAGCGGCTCTGACGCGAATTTGCGCTGCATCCCCGCCGGAAAACACTTCGCGGAAGGCTGGCGGCGTGCTTAACTCCCCCCAGCCAGACAAAAACAAGCTAAAGGGAGGGTACTATGGCCAAGGTCTCCATGACCGTGAACGGCAAGGCTGCCAGCGGCGACGTTGAAGGGCGCACGCTGCTGTCATCATTCCTGCGCGAGCAGCTGGGGCTCACGGGCACCCACGTGGGCTGCGACACAAGCCAGTGCGGCGCCTGCGTGGTGCATGTGGATGGCAAGGCGGTGAAAGCCTGCACCATGCTGGCGCAAGAGGCCGAAGGCGCCGAGGTTGCCACCATCGAAGGCCAGGCCAATGCCGACGGCTCTTTGAACACGATCCAGCAGGCGTTCCAGGACCATCACGGGCTGCAATGCGGCTTCTGCACGCCGGGTATGGTGATGTCGGCGGCGGCACTGCTGAAAGACAACCCCAAGCCCACTGAGGCGGAGGTCCGCGACTACTTGGAAGGCAACCTGTGCCGCTGCACCGGCTACCATAATATCGTCAAGGCGATCATGGCGGCCTCGGGACAGGATGTATCCAGCATAGCGGCGGAATAACCGGACGACCCCAGGCCGGTACCCGGCCTGAGCTGAACAAGGAGTGACTGACAAAGAGGTGCGCCACGGCAGCACCCTCCAGGGAGGAAGACCAGACATGCCCAAGGATAACGGCATCGGCGCCAGCCCCAAGCGGCGCGAGGACGTGCGGTTCCTGACAGGAGCCGGGAACTATACCGACGACATCAACGTGAACGGCCAGGCCCATGTGCATTTCCTGCGCGCCGATGTGGCCCATGCGACCATCAATTCCATCGACACATCCGCGGCTGAGGCGATGCCCGGCGTGGTGAAGATCTTCACCGGCGCCGATTTCGCCGAGGTGGGCGGCATCCCCTGCGGCTGGGGCGTCACCGACCGCCACGGCAACCCGCAGCAGGAGCCGCGTCACCCGATCATCGCGCATGACACCATCCGCCACGTGGGTGAGATTGTTGCCGCCGTGGTCGCTGACACGCTGGAACAGGCCCGCGATGCGGCGGAAGCGATTGAGCTGGATCTGGGCGACAAGCCCGCGGTGGTCAACATGGGGGCGGCACTTGCAGACGGCAGCCCAAAAGTGCATGAGGATCTGACCTCAAACCTCTGTTATGACTGGGTGTTCGGCAATCCCGATGACGACGCGGTGCAGGCGGCCTTTGACAGTGCCGCCCATGTGACAACGCTGGAGCTGGTCAACAACCGTCTGGTCGCCAACCCGATGGAGCCGCGCGTGGCCATCGGCGATTACAGCCGCGCCACGGATGAGCACACGCTCTACACCACCAGCCAGAACCCGCATGTGATCCGCCTCTTGATGTGCGCCTTCGTGCTGGGCCTGCCGGAGCACAAGGTGCGGGTGATCGCGCCGGATGTGGGCGGCGGCTTCGGCTCCAAGATCTTCCACTATGCCGAGGAAGCCTTCTGCACCTTCGCCGCCAAGGCCTGCGGCCGGGCAGTGAAATGGACCTCGACCCGGGCAGAGGCGTTCATCTCCGACGCCCATGGCCGCGACCATGTGACGAAGATCGAGCTGGCGCTGGATGCTGACAACAACTTCACCGCGCTGCGCACCAACACGATGGCGAATATGGGCGCGTATCTCTCGACTTTCTCCACCTCGGTGCCCAGCTACCTGCACGGCACCCTGATGGCGGGGAACTACAAGACGCCCATCGTGCAGGTGAACGTGAAAACGGTCTTCACAAACACGGTGCCGGTGGATGCCTACCGCGGTGCCGGCCGGCCGGAGGCGACTTATCAGCTAGAGCGGGTGATCGACAAGGCCGCGCGCGAGCTGGGCGCTGACCCGATTGCCCTGCGCCGCCAGAACTTCATCACCGAGTTCCCCTATGAAACCCCGGTGGCGCTGACCTATGACACCGGCGATTACGTGGCGACCATGGACAAGCTGGAGGAAGTGGCTGACGTCGCTGGCTTTGCCGCCCGCCGTGCCGCAAGCGAAGCCAAGGGCAAGCTGCGCGGCTTTGGCATCAATTGCTATATCGAGGCCTGCGGCATCGCGCCGTCCAATATCGTCGGCATGCTGGGCGCCCGGGCGGGGCTGTATGACGCGGCGACGGTGCGGGTGAACGCCACCGGTTCCATCAGCGTCATGGTTGGCGCGCATTCCCACGGGCAGGGGCATGAAACCTCCTTCCCTCAGGTCGTGGCCGACATGATTGGCATTGATGAGAGCATGGTCGATATCGTGCATGGCGACACCGGCCGGGTGCCCTTTGGCATGGGCACCTACGGCTCGCGCTCCATCGCGGTCTGCGGCTCCGCCATGGTACGCGCGACAGAGAAGATCATCAGCAAGGCCAAGAAGATCGCCGCCCATCTGATGGAGGCCTCGGACGCCGATATCGAGCTGAAGGACGGCCAGTTCACCGTTGCAGGCACCGACAAGTCGGTGGCTTGGGGAGATGTCTGCCTGACGGCCTATGTCCCTCACAACTACCCGCTGGAGGAGCTGGAGCCGGGGCTGGAGGAGACCGCCTTCTATGACCCGGCGAACTTCACCTATCCGGCCGGCGCCTATGCCTGCGAGGTGGAGGTGGATCCCGACACCGGGAAAGTCAGCATTGAACGGTTCGCGGCGGCGGATGATTTCGGCAATATTATCAACCCGATGATCGTTGACGGTCAGGTCCATGGCGGGCTGGGGCAGGGCATCGGCCAGGCGCTGCTGGAAAACGCCGCCTACGACGAGGACGGCCAGCTCTTGTCGGCCTCCTTCATGGATTACGCCATGCCCCGGGCCGATGACGTGCCGTTCTACCAGGTGGACCATTCCTGCCAGACCCCCTGCACCCATAACCCATTGGGCGTGAAGGGCTGCGGTGAGGCCGGCGCCATCGGATCACCGCCAGCGGTGGTCAACGCGGTGATCGACGCGCTGCAGTCGGGCGGCAAGAACGTGGCCCACATTGACATGCCGCTGTCGCCTGCTCGGGTCTGGGCGGCGATGAACGGGTAAGGGCTCATGGGGGCGCTGCCCCCATACCCCCGGAGTATTTTCGGAAAGATGAAAGCCGGCGGGCCGGTTTTCAGAAAGGATACGAAATGTATGAATTCGAATTCGAGAAGCCCTCAACCGTTGCAGAGGCGGTTGCTGCGCTGGCGGATGAGGACGCGCAGGCGCTGGGCGGCGGGCAGACGCTGATCCCGACGCTGAAACAGCGGCTGGCGATGCCGTCGAAACTGGTCTCCCTCAGCGGCATTCCCCAACTGAAGGAGCTGAGCGACAACGGCGGCATGCTGACCATTGGCGGCGCAGTCACCCATGCAGAAGTGGCCGCTGCCGCGGCGGACAGCTATCCGGCGCTGGCGGAACTGGCCAGCCATATTGGGGACCCGGCGGTCAGGAACCGCGGCACCATCGGCGGTTCGCTGGCCAACAACGACCCGGCGGCCTGTTATCCGGCGGCGGCGCTGGGCAGCGGTGCGACCATCGTCACCAACGCCCGCGAGATCACTGCCGATGACTATTTCCGCGGCCTGTTCGAGACTGCGCTGGAAGAAGGCGAGATCATCACCGCAGTGCGCTTCCCGGTGCCGGAAAAGGCCAATTACCAGAAGTTCCTGCAGCCCGCCTCGCGGTTTGCCCTGGTGGGCGTCTTTGCGGCGAAATATGCGGCGGGCGTGCGGGTGGCTGTCACCGGAGCGTCAGAGGAGGGCGTGTTCCGCTGGCATGAGGCCGAGGCGGCGCTGGATGCCAATTTCGCACCGGACGCGCTGGACGGGCTGAGTGTGGATGCCGGCGGCATGATCGGTGATCTGCATGGCACCAAGGAATACCGCGCCCATCTGGTTGGGGTGATGGCAAAACGCGCGGTGGCCGCAGCGGGCTGAACCGCCGCAAGCTAAAGACATGCGCAGGCACCGGTTACCGGTGCCTGTTCCCGTGTCAGTGCTTCAGATAGCCGGACATTTCTTCCAGCAGGTTCTGAGTCTTGCCGGACAGTTCGCGGATCTCGGTGGCAATGACGGCAAAGCCTTTGCCCATTTCGCCGATCCGCGCCGCCTCGATCGAGGCGTTGAAGGAGATGAACTTGATGTTCTTGCCAACCCCTTCGGCAGTGGCGATGGTCGCGCGCATCTGTGCGTCACGCTCTTCCTCGCGCTGCTGCTGCGCCTCGCGCAGGGTCTGCACCATGTCCTTGAGAAAGTCCGAGACCGCCGGTTCCAGCCGGTAAAGGCAGAGGGCGGCCAGATCCGGCACATTGCGAACGTGCGCCAGTACGGCGCCGTCAGCCTGGCCGGCCGCACTGTGGAGCGGTTCCAGCAACTCCAGGCAGGACTGGCGCTTGCCCTCAAGCTCCGCCGGAAGAGTATAGGCGCAGTCCGCCAGCAGGGCATCCAGCCCGCCGCCGAGCATATCGCAAGCGGCGAAGATACGCCGCACCGACAGGTCCAGCACATCCTCTGCATTGGAGCTGTCCGCACCCTCCGGCGCCTGCGCCAGCGCCAGCAGCGACAGCGCGGCAATCCGGCTGGGGCCAATGGCCATGAAGGCGGTGTTCTGAACGTCGGTCAAGCTGGTCATGCGTCTGCCTTCACTGGGGATGGCACCTGTATAGCGGGCAGGCGTTAAGGCAGCGCTAACCGAAGCAGACAAAAAAAGCCCCGCAGGCGGCGGCCTGCGGGGCTGTGCCTGGCACCAGCGGTGCACCGGCTTATTTCTTGGCGAGCGGCCCGATCAGCATGATCATCTGGCGGCCTTCCATCTTGGGGAAGTTCTCGACCTTGCCGATCTCCTTGGTGTCCTCGGCAACCCGCTCCAGAAGCTCGCGGCCAAGATTCTGGTGCGCCATTTCGCGGCCGCGGAAACGCAGGGTGACTTTAACCTTGTCGCCGTTCTCCAGGAACTTCACGACATTGCGCATCTTCACATCGTAGTCATGGGTATCCGTGTTGGGACGGAACTTGACCTCTTTGACCTCGATGATCTTCTGCTTCTTGCGGGCTTCGCTCTCGCGCTTCTGCTGTTCGTATTTGAACTTGCCAAAGTCCATGATCTTGCACACGGGCGGATTGGCGTTGGGCGAGATTTCAACCAGATCAAGTCCGGCCTCTGCCGCCATGTCCATGGCTTTTGCCGGGTGCACAACCCCGACGTTTTCGCCATCGGCGCCGATCAGGCGGATTTCGGGGGCGCGGATTTTTTCGTTGACGCGCGGGCCGGTGTCTCGTTGCGGCGGCGCGTTATGAGGTCTGCGGGCTATGACTGCGATCCTTCTGTCATTGCAAAAAGTGCGGGAACGCTACTGCCCCCGCGTCTGTGATTCAAGCGTTATGGGCGGTATGGCGGCAGGAAAGCCGCATTTCAAGGCCGCATGTTGCAAAAGGCCCGGAAAACAGAAGCGAAACTGGTCTGCAGCGCAGGTGAAGCGGGCGGCGCAACCGTCTGAAAAACCGCAATTGCGGCGGGGTTCCGCCAGTTTGGCGCGGCCGGGCGGCGCGGCGCCGCCCGTGATGCATATGTGCCAAACTTCCCCCTTGAGCTGTGCCCCGTGCATTGCCATCTGGCAGGCAGATGCCGCGCGTGGCGCGGCCCGGCCCCGGACGGGCCGAAAGGAGTGAGGAGAGACCTATGAAACAGTTGTTGATCGTGCTGGGCCTGGGTGCCGCAGCGGTGGTTGCCTATCTGCTGGTGAGCGGCCAGGACGCGCAGGAGCCCGCCCCGGCTGAAGCACCTGCGGTGCAGGAAGAGCAAAGCAGCACCGATCCGGTGACTTCGGAAGAACCGGCGGCAGCGGCAGAAGACGCCGCCCAGGACGCGGCTGAGGCAGTGGAAGAAGCCGTCGAGTCTGGCGCCGAGGCAGCAGGCGACGCGGTTGAAGCGGCGCAGGATGCGGTAAACGAGGCCGCCGGCGCGGTGACGGAAACCGTCGGCGATGCGCTGGACAGCGCGTCCGATGCGGCTGGCGAGGCCACCGGCACCGCAGCAGATGCAGCAGCCACAGCGGTTGACAGCGCTGCAGAAACTGCAACAGGCGCGGCAGACAGCGCGGCGGATGCGGCTGCAGATGCTGCTGAGGCGGCACAGGACACTGCCACCGGGGCGCTGGACAGCGCAAACACTGCCGCTGAGGAACTGCTGAACCAGTCCGGCGCTGGCGAAACCGGTGCGGCTGACACCACGGCAACCGGCAGCGACTGATAGCCTCCGCCAAGGCGGGAAAAAAACAGGCGGCTGGGGAACCCCGGCCGCCTTTTTTGATTGTCCGGTTCAACCGCGCCGCGGCGGCCGGTCAGTGCGGCCGCGCCTGCGCCTGCTGGGCAAGGCGCGCCATATGCTCCAGCGGTGCTTGGGCTGCGGGCTGTTCAGAGGGCGATCGCGGCACCAGAAATGTCAGGAAGCTCTCCCAGCCGCCGCTGGCGCCGCCTTGCTTGCGGGCGCGCTGGATCTGCAGCTGTGCCACCGCGAGCAGGTCCAGCGCTTTGCCGCCGTCGTAGTCCTTGCCGGTGAGGCCGGCCAGATGGCTGCGGAAACGGTCGCCCATCGAATTCAAAAGCAGCAACGGCGCGGTCATCGGCTGGCCTTCCTGCACCAGCGCGTCGAACATCAGGTCGATGTCCTGCGGTGTCATGGCACGCAGATCAAACCGGGCCTTGATGGCGGCAATCCTGTCCTGCAGCGGCGGCTGCACCGGGTCGGGGCGGTTCTGGAAGCCGGACAGCGCGGCGCGGACGCGGGCCTTGCCTGCTTCGGTTCTGACGGACTGGAAGACGGGCGCCTGCCCGGGGGCCGTTTCGTTATGCATCTGCTGGTGCTCCATTCTGGATCTCAGCAGCAGAATTACCGATTCATCCCCAACAAAAGATAAACGGGAGGCGGCAGCCTCCCGTCAAATCCGTGTCAAAATTCGGGCAGCCCGCAGGGGCGGACCAGCGCCGGATCAGTCCAGAAACGCCTTTTCCACCACGAAATGCGCAGGCTTGGAATTGGCGCCTTCCTCCAGCCCATAGGTGTTCTCAAAGAGGTCCTTGAGCTCCAGGTTGAAGGCCAGGTTGCCGCAGATCATCGCCCGGTCGCTTTCCGGGTTCAGCGGCGGCACGCCGAGATCGGCAAAGGCCTCGCCGGAACGCATCAGGTCGGTGATGCGGCCCATCTTGGGGCTCTCTTCGCGGGTGGTGGTCGGGTAGTACTTGATCTTCTTCCAGAAGCCTTCGCCGATCACCTCATTCAGCAGCTCGTCGTCCTTCAGGCTCTCGATCAGCTCAGCACCATAGGTCAGCTCGCCAGCTTCGCGGCAGGTGTGGGTGATGATCACCTCGTCGAATTTCTCGTAGGTTTCCGGCTCGCGCAGCAGCGAGGCGAAGGGCGCAAAGCCGGTGCCGGTGGCAAAGAACCAGATCCGCTTGCCCGGAACCAGCGCGTCATGCACCAGGGTGCCGACGGGCTTCGGGCGCAGGATGATCTCGTCGCCTTCCTTGATGTGCTGCAGCTTGGAGGTCAGCGGGCCGTCCTGCACCTTGATCGAGTAGAATTCCATTTCCTCGTCCCAGGAGGGGGAGGCGATGGAATAGGCGCGCAGCAGGGGCTTCACCTTGCCAGTCTTGGGATCGGGATCGTTCATCAGGCCGATCATCACGAACTCGCCGGAGCGGAAGCGCAGGGAGGCAGGCCGGGTGCAGCGGAAGGAAAACAGCCGGTCGGTCCAGTGTTTCACCTGGGTCACGGTCTGGGCGTCGGGCAGGGCCGGCACGGCTTTGGCCGGTTTCGGGTCGGTTGCAGTGTCGGTCACGGGTGTCATCTCATTCATCGGTTCCACTGCCGGAGGAGTAGCCGGCACCTCTGATTAGTCTTTGATACATGTCAGGAAAACCCCCTGTTTTGCGAAACCGGCCCCGCGTCTGACGCAACGGAGCCGGTTTCAGGGAGTGTCCCGGGTTAAGGGGCTGGCTTAGCGGGCAGCGGTGCTGCCGCGCAGGCGGGCCTGATAGCTGTGGTCTTTCCAGTTGGCGCGGGCGAGCCACTGGTCCTCGGGCTGGCGGGCGGCCAGCTCGTCGGTCAGCTCAACCTCGTCAAAGCCGGAGCGGCGGGCCATGGCGTACTGGTCGGCGATCACATGGCCGAAGGCGCGCAGGCGGCCCTCAAAGCCCTTCAGCCGCAGCTGGCGGGCCAGGGTGAAGCCGCGGCCGTCGGCAAAGCTGGGGAATTGCACCCGCACCAGCTCCACGCCGTCCAGCGACACCTCGGCCAGATTGGCGTCCGAGGCCAGCTCCAGCACGTTGCTGCCCTCAAAGCCGCCGGTCCAGTCTTCGGCGGCAAAGCCGGTGTCGGTCACGATAACAGTCATCTCACTCACGCTCCTGTGCGTACCATTTGGCCGTCCACCACGTGGATGCCGCATTCTTCTTTGTTCTCCCCGCGCCACCGTCCGGCGCGCGGGTCTTCGCCTTCCTTGACCGGGCTGGTGCAGGGCGCGCAGCCGATCGAGGGATAGCCCTTGGCCACCAGCGGATGGCGGGGCAGGCGGTTTTCATCCATATAGGCGCGCACATCTTCCGGCGCCCAGTGGGCCAGCGGGTTGATCTTGAGCCGCCCGGTGCCTTCTTCGACCTCGAAGAACTCCAGCGCCGCACGGGTGCCGGACTGGAACCGCTTGCGGCCGGTGATCCAGCCGTCGTAGTCCGCCAGCGCCTTTTGCAGCGGCACGGTTTTGCGCAGCGTGCAGCAAGCGTCCTTGTCGCTGAACTTGAGGGCCCCGTAGGGGTCCTTCTCGGCGATGTCATCGGCGCGGATGATGCGCACATTGCGCAGGCCCAGCCGCTCGCTCACCTCCTGCTGATAGATCAGCGTTTCGGTGAACAGCAGTTCGGTGTCCACGAACACAACCGGGGTCATCGGGTCGATGATCGCGGCCATGTGAAGCAGCACCACGGATTCCGCGCCGAAAGAGGAGACCAGGGCGATATTCCCTGCGTCCCGCAATGCGCCCTCCATCACCGAGGTGGCCGAATGGTGGCGGAAGCGCGCATTGAGCGCCTCCGCCTTGGCGGCCAGCTCCCGGTCCCGGATGAGGTCTTCCTCTCCGGCGGGCTTGTTTCCGGCTGTATGGAACATCAGATCAGGCGACCTTTTTCTGAGCCTCGGGGTAAAGCGCGGCCTTGAAGGGATCCATGCCAACCCGGCGGTAGGTTTCGATGAAGGTCTCCTCGGCGTTTTCGCGCACCGACAGGTAGGTCTCCACGATCCGTTCCACCGCAGGCACGATTTCGTCATAGGCGAAACCGGGGCCGGTGCGGGTGCCGATGGCGGCATTCTCCGACGCGTCGCCGCCCAGGGTGATCTGGTAGTTCTCCACCCCTGCGCGGTCCAGGCCCAGGATGCCGATGTGGCCCACATGGTGGTGGCCGCAGGCGTTGATGCAGCCTGAGATCTTGATCTGCAGGTGGCCGATGTCATGCTCCAGCTTCAGCTCGTCAAAGCGGGTGGCAATCTCCTGCGCGACCGGGATCGAGCGCGCGGTGGCCAGGTTGCAGTAGTCCATGCCGGGGCAGGCGATGATGTCCGAGATCAGGCCGAGGTTGGCGGTGGCCAGCCCGTGTTCTTTCAGCTTGGCGTGGATTGCCGGCAGGTCCGACTTGTGGACATGCGGCAGGATCACGTTCTGCTGGTGGCTGATGCGCAGCTCGCCATAGCCGTACTGCTCTGCCAGGTCCGCCATCACGCGGATCTGCTCAGCCGATGCGTCGCCCGGGGTTGCCCCATGCGCCTTGATCGAGATGGTGGCGATGGCGTGGCCCTCGGCGCGGTGCGCGTGCAGGTTGGTGTCGGCCCAGGCGCGGAACACCGGGTCGTTGGCATAAGCTGTGTCGAACGCATCGGTCGGGGCAGAGCGGAATTCCGGCGCCTGGAAATGCGCTTTGATCTCTTCCAGCAGCTCCTGGTCGGTGCCGTCGTACTGGCCGCGGATGGTCAGGAAGGCTTCCTCGGTCATCGCGCGGTAGGTGTCGATGCCGTTCTCGGAGACGGTGATCTTGATGCGCGCCTTGTACTTGTTGTCGCGGCGGCCCAGCACGTTGTAGACGGTCAGAACCGCCTCCAGATAGGGCAGCAGATCCGCCTGCGGCAGGAACTCGCGCAGCACCTGGCCGATCATCGGGGTACGGCCGAGGCCGCCGCCAACGATAACCTTGAAGCCCAGCTTGCCGTCCTTCTCGACCACCTGCAGGCCCACGTCATGGGCGCGGATCACGGCGCGGTCGGTGTCGCTGCCGGTGATGGCGATCTTGAACTTGCGGCCCAGGAACTGGAATTCCGGGTGGTCGGTGGACCACTGGCGGATCAGCTCGGCATAGGGGCGGGGATCGGTCAGCTCATCCGCGGCGGCACCGGCGAAATGGTCGGCGGTGGTGTTGCGGATGGTGTTGCCCGAGGTTTGGATCGCGTGCAGGCCGACCTCACCCAGCGCGTCCAGCATGTCCGGCAGGTCACGCAGTTTCGGCCAGTTGTACTGGATGTTCTGGCGGGTGGTGAAATGGCCATAGCCCTTGTCCCACTTCTCGGCCAGCAGCGCCAGGGCGCGCATCTGGTTCGGGTTCAGGGTGCCATAGGGGATCGCAACCCGCAGCATATAGGCGTGCAGCTGCAGATAGACGCCGTTCATCAGGCGCAGCGGGCGGAATTCTTCCTCGGTGAGGGAGCCGTCGATGCGGCGCTCGACCTGGGCGCGGAACTGTGCGTTGCGTTCGGCCAGGAAGGCTTCGTCGAATTCATTGTACTTATACATTGGCTTCAGCCTCCTGTTTGCCGTGGAAGTAGTTCGAGGGTCCGGTGCGGCGGAATTCCTCGCGGAAGTGGGTCGGCTCGGGGCCGTTCGGGCCTGCCTTGGCGTCGGCCAGATAGGCGCCGACGATCTTGATGTTCTGCTTCTCCGCCTCGATCAGGCGCAGCTGGGCGTCTGCCTCGTCCGTGATCAGCTCAGCTTCGGACAGGTCGCGGGTCCAGGTGTCCTGGGCGGTGAAATAGATCACGTCGCCCTCGAGCAGGTCGTTGGCGGTGATGACTTTGGGTGTAAAGGCGCGGGCCATTATGCAAGCTCCGTTTTGAGATCGTTCAGGGCTGCCGCCGCCTGGCGCGGGGCAAGACCCAGGAATGTGAGGGCAGGGCCGTCGAAACCAGCCGCATCCAGGTCGGCGGGCAGGCGGTCCAGCGTTGTTTCCAGCACCCGCTGTTCGGGGCGCGAGGCGTTTTCGATGATGGTCACCGGCGTTGCGCGGTCGGCGCCATGCATGATCAGGCGGCCCTGCACGAAGCGGGCGGATTTCTTGCCCATATAGACCGCGGCAACCTCGCCCGGGCGCGCCAGTGCGGCCCAGTCGTGATCGGCAAAGCCGGTCATCGCATGGCCGGTCAGGAACCGGACCGAGGTATTGCGGCCGCGCTGCGTCAGGCTCTGGCCGATGGCGGCCACGGCAGCGGAGGCGGCGGTGATGCCGGGGATGATACTGTAGGCGATGCCCGCTTCCTCGCAGGCGGTCAGCTCTTCATCCAGGCGGGCAAAGATCGCCGGGTCGCCGCCCTTCAGCCGCAGTACCTTCTTGCCCTGCTTGGCCAGTGCCACCAGACGGGCGTTGATGTCCGCTTGGCTGACCTGAGCGCCGAAGCCTTCCTTGCCTGCGTCTTCCAGCACCGCCTGCGGACCGGCCAGAGCGAGGATTTCATCGCTGACCAGGCGGTCATGCAGGATCACGTCGGCGGCTTGCAGGGCGCGCAGGGCCTTCAGGGTCAGAAGCTCTGCATCGCCGGGGCCGGAGCCCGCAAAGCACACCTGGCCCGCAACCATACAGTCCATGCTGCCACGGACGTGAGTGGCGGCATTGGCAGCATGTGTCGATGGTGCGGACATTCCTGTACCCTCTTCAGTGTGTTTGACTTGGGGTTAGATATAGGAAATATTCCCGGTATTGCGCTATATGGGCGGATAAATAAGAACAATGGTTTTGCCGCGGCGGGACATCGGGCCGATTGGTCCTCACAAAAGGAGAAAACAGGAATGACGGTGCGGATCGACGGCACGGACCGGAAAATTCTGGCTGAACTGCAGCGCGACGCCAGCCAGTCGCTGGATGAAATAGCCCGCCGGGTGGGGTCTTCCAAGACCCCGGTGTGGAATCGCATCCGCAAGCTGAAGGAGGCCGGGGTGATCGGCCAGCAGACAGTGCTGCTGGACGCGGATTCCCTGGGGTTTGAGGCCTGTTTCTTTGTCCTCATCCGCACCTCGGAGCATGAGGCGGAATGGCAGGCCAAGTTCCTGAAGGCGCTGCAGGAACGCCCCGAGGTGCAGGAAGCGCACCGGCTGGCGGGGGACATCGACTATATTCTGAAAGTGCGGGTGCAGAACGCCCGTGCCTATGACGTGTTCTATCAGGCGCTGATTTCAGAGGTGAAAGTGCACAATGTGACCGCGCTTTTGTCGATGGAAGAGATTAAGTCGACCACCATGCTGCCGCTGGGCAGCTAGAGGGTAGGGCGGCCGGCTGGCCGCAGCTGATCGTCACAGAGGCGGGCGCAGCAGCAGGTGGCGCCCATCTTGCAGCCGCCAGGGTGATGTGTCTTCGGCGGATGCTTGCGGCACTACGCCAATATCGGCCAGCAGGTGCGGAGAGATTTCCGACAGCCGCTCCATGTCGCGGCGCGGCACGTGGACCGTTTTCCGGGACGTGTTTGTAAAAGGCTCAGCTTTTCTCAGCCCTATCAGGGCTGCAATCCAATCAAACACGCTGCGGGCCGGACCCGCATGGTGCCGGATGTCTGCTGTTTCACAATTTGAGGTCATGGCTGTTCCTCCGTTCTGGCCTCTGACAGATAGGGGCGGAGGGGGCTTGCGCGCAAACCAGTTAATCTCCACCATGGATCAGGAAAACTGACCCATGGTGATCTGATGCGCCTGCCGCCCCTCAATTCCTTGCGCGCCTTCGAGGCCGCTGCCCGCCACGAAGGCTTCATTGCTGCGGCGGAGGAGCTGTTCGTGACCCGCGGTGCCATCAGCCGGCAGGTGAAGATCCTGGAGGACCACATCGGCGTGCCGCTGTTTCACCGCAACGCCCGCGGGGTGGCGCTGACGGCGGCGGGGCAGCGGCTTTACCCGGTGCTGACCGAGGCCTTTGCGATGATGCAGCGCGAGGTGGAGCGGGTCACGGCGGATGCCTCGGAGCTGCGGGTGATCTGCCCGCCGACCCTGTCGCTGCGCTGGCTGCTGCCGCAGCTGGAGCAGTTCCGCATCGCGCATCCGGAGATCACGCTGCGGCTGGCCACTGACTTCTATGGCAGCAAGGGGTTTGAACGGTCGGAATACGATCTTGGCATTTCGCTGGAAAATATTCCGGGGCGGCCTGCGGATATCGAGGTCATGCCGCTGTTCGGCATGATCCTCTCACCCGCTTGCGCGCCATCGCTGCTGCCTGCGCTTGCGGACGGTCCTGCGGCGCTGGCGGGTCTGAGGCTGCTGCACGAAACCCCGCGCCGCCAGGACTGGCACACCTGGCTGGGGCACTTCGGGGTGGAGGGGGTGGACCCGGACAGCGGTGAAGTTTTCCCGAACCTCGATATGGCCACCCGTGCCGCTGTGATCGGGACCGGTGTGGTGATGGCCGATTTGGTGCTGTGCCGCGACGAACTGGAAAGGGGGGATCTGGTGCTGCCCTTCCCGGACATGGCCTGCGCCACCCCGCAAGGGTCTTATGCGCTGATCGGTGAACGGCAGAAATGGCATGACCCCAAGGTGGCCGCGTTCCGGGAGTGGCTGCTGAACAGTCCCGGTATGGCGGCCCTGCCGGCCTTGCCGCAGTGACATCCGGGCCGGGCGCGGAAGGAGGGCGGGAGGGGGCGCTGCCCCCTCGGCGCCGGGGCGCCTCACCCCCGGAGTATTTTGCCAAAGGTGAAAAAGGGGGGGCGTCACGCCGCGTCAGCGGCGCCTGGCCCAACTGTGCAAGGGGATCTGTGATCCCTGCGGCGCGGGCGGGAGCGCCCCGGTCCTCAGCTGCGGGTGACCATCAGCCGCGTGAGGCCGTGGAAGTGATAGGTGTTCGAGTACTCCGGCTCTGCCGCCAGTTTCAGGTCCGGGCAGTGTTCGAACAAGATGGGCAGGGCAATCTGCATCTCCAGCCGGGCCAGCGGCGCGCCGACGCAGAAATGCAGACCGCCGCCGAAGCTCTTGTTCACTTTCGGCAGGCGGGATGGGTCGAAGCGGTGCGGATCGTCCAGCGCCGATGCGTCGCGGTTGGCGGCGCCCAGCAGCAGGGCCACTTGGTCGCCGCGCTGGAAGGTGTGGCCGAAAACCTCTGCCTCCTCATAGGCGTAGCGAGTGAACATGTGCAGGGGCGGGTCGAAGCGCAGGATTTCCTCCACCAGCCCCTCGATCCCCTCCGGCGCCAGCCACTCCGGCTGCCAGCCCTGCTGCAGCATCGTCTTCACACCATTGCCCAGCGAATGCACGGTGGCCTCATGGCCCGCATTCAGCAGCAGGATGCAAGTGCCGATCAGCTCGTCTGTTGACAGCTTGTCGCCTTCCTCCTCCGCCGCGATCAGCCGGGTGATCAGGTCGTCGCGGGGATCATTGCGGCGCTCCGCAATGTAGCCTCGCAGGAAGTCCGTGAACTCTTGCGAGGCCTTGGCCGCGGCGTGTTCGGTCTCTTCGGTGCGCGACGCCTGATACATCGCCACCATCTTGTGCGACCAGTCCAGAAGCTGCGGCGCCATTTCCTCCGGCACGCCCAGCAGGCGGCAGATGGTGATCACCGGCACCTGGGTGCAATAGGCGTCCAGCAGGTCGAAGGGCTGGTCCGGGAAGCTGCCTGCCAGCTGGTGGCACAGATCCTTGATGCCCGGCTCCAGCGCCGCGATCCCGCGCGAGGTGAAGGCGTGCAACACCAGGCGGCGCAGGCGGGTGTGGCGGGGCGGTTCGGCATCCAGAATTGAATGCGCCTCCACCGCCAGGAAGGGGGCCAGATGGGCGGGGCCGGGCTTGCGCAGCTCTTCCGGAACCTCGCGGCCGAAGCGGCGGTCGCGCAGCAGCATATGCACCGCGGAATGGCCGAAGGCAGCAACCATGCCGTAGTCCTGCCAGTGGTGCAGCTGCCCATGTTTCCGGGCTTCGGCATAGAAAGAATAGGGGTCCTGCACAAAGGCGGGATCGGTGGGGGATTGGATTAAAGTCTTCATATACCGGTTGTTGCTGTTGCGTCTGGTCAATGCAAGGGCCGCTTTGATAACGTGCCGCAATGAAAACACAGCACTATCTTCGCTGGAGCCTGCCTGCCGGGTTCCTTGTGGCCGTGGCGGCACTGGCGCTTGCGGTCTGGTCTTATGGATACCGACAGGCGCTGAACGGGCTGGCTGAGCGCAGCGCCGCGGATCTGGCGCTGGCGTCTGACCGCGTCAGCACCCAGCTACAGGTCTATCAGGAACTGGCGGTGCTGACCGCGGAGCATCCGGCGCTGGCAGACCTCTCGACGCCGGCAGCGCAAGACGAGGCGGCGGAGCTGCTGCGCGCGGTCGCCGACAAGACCGCGGCGCTGGATGTGTTCTTTGCTGCCGCGGACGGGCGGGTGCTGGCGGCTGCCGAGGGGGTGACAGGTGCCAGCGTGGCAGCGGAGGATTATTTCATCCGGGCCACGCAGGGCGCGCTGGGCACCGGCCATGGCGTGCTGCCCGCGGAGGGCAAACGCGCCTATTTCTATGCAGCCCCCGCCTTTTCCGGTGAGGGCCGGGTGCGGGGCGCGCTGGTTGTGGTCGCAGATGTGGGGGACGTGGAGCAGACCTGGCGCGGCTCCTTGCCCGCGGTGTTCTTTACCGATGAGCGCGGAGAGGTGTTCATTGCCAACCGCACGGAGCTGCTGTTCTGGCAGCGCGGCGCTGACGGACAGAACCCGAGCGTGACGGGACGCGACTATTTTGCCGGGCATGAGATCTGGAGCCTGGAGGGCAGCCCTTACCTGCCTGCCCAGGCGCTGCATCTGACAGTTGGCCTGCCGGTCATCGGCATGACCGGGGAGATCCTGGTGGACGTGGCGCCGGCCCGGCAGATTGCGCTGCTGCAGGCGGCGGCGCTGGCGGCAGTGTGCCTGGCGCTGGGTGCGATGCTGTTCATCGTGATGGAGCGCCGCCGCACCCTGGCGGAGGCCAACGCGGTGCTGGAGAGCCGGGTCGAGCAGCGCACCCGTGATCTGTCGGCGGCCAACACCCTGCTGCGCCGCGAGGTGCGCGAGCGCGAGGAGGCCGAGGCGGCCCTGAAGCGCGCGCAGGAGGAGCTGGTGCAGGCGGGCAAGCTGTCGGCGCTGGGGCAGATGTCTGCGGGGATCAGCCACGAGCTGAACCAGCCCCTGATGGCGATCCAGCAATATGCCGAGAACGGCGCGGCCTTCCTGGAGCGCGGCAAGGCGGAGCGGACCGGCGAAAACCTGGGCCGGATTGCCGATATGGCGGCGCGGATGGCGCGGATCATCAAGAACCTGCGTGCCTTTGCCCGCAATGAAAGCGAGCCGATGGGGCAGGTCGATCTGGTGCAGGTGATCGACGCCGCAGTGGAGCTGACGATGCCGCGGCTGAAGGCCGACCGCATCGACCTACGGTGGACCCCAGCTGCCTGCGGCGGGCCGGTCCATGCCTGGGGCGGCGAGGTGCGGCTGACGCAGGTGTTTGTGAACCTGATCAACAACGCCGCCGATGCGATGCAGGGACAGGTGGAGAAGGTGATCTCGATCAGCGTTGACACTGGCCCGCGGCTGCTGGTGCGGGTGCAGGACAGCGGTCCCGGCATCAAGGAGCCGGAAAAGATGTTTGATCCCTTCTATTCCACCAAGGCAGTGGGCAGTTCCGAAGGCATGGGGCTAGGGCTGTCGATCTCCTATGGGCTGGTGCAGAGCTTTGGCGGCAATATCCGTGGTGCCAATACCGGCGGCGGCGCGGTGTTCACGGTGGAGCTGGAGCCGTGGCGCGAAGGTGCTGAAAAGGGAGACGCGGCATGACCCGCAAGGTGCTGCTGGTAGATGATGACGCGGCGGTGCGGGAGGCGCTGGCTCAGACGCTGGAGCTGAACGACCTGGATGTGGTCGCCTGCGGCTCGTTTGTGGCGGCCAAGGATCACATCACCTCTGCGTTCGATGGCATCATCGTGTCTGACATCCGGATGCCGGGGCGGGACGGGTTTCACCTGCTGGACTATGCCCGCGGTGCCGACGAGGAACTGCCGGTGGTGCTGCTGACCGGCGAGGGTGACATTCCGATGGCGGTGAAGGCGATGTCGCAGGGGGCGTTTGATTTCCTTGAGAAACCCTGTGCGCCCGCCGACTTCCTGCCGGTCTTGGAGCGCGCGCTGAAGACCCGGGCGCTGGTCCTGGAGAACCGGCGGCTGAAGCATCAGCTGGAAACCGGCGACCCGGCAGCGCGGCTGCTATTCGGGACCTCGCCGCAGGCCAAGGAAATGCGCCAGCGGGTGCGGGCGGTGGCGCCGACGGGGGCAGAGGTGCTGGTCACCGGCGCGCCCGGCAGCGGCATTTCCAAGGTGGCGGAGGTTATCCACCTGATGTCGCCCGCCGCGCAGGGGCCCTTTGTGAAACGCCCGGCCGCAGGGCTGGCGGCGGAGACGGTGGCGGAGCTGTGTCAGGAGGCGGCGGGCGGATCGCTGTTTCTGGACGAGGTGCAGGCGCTGCCGGAGGCGGCGCAGTATGCGCTGCTGGCGCAGCTGGAACAGGGCGGCGGGGTGCGGATCATCGCGGGCTCCAGCGCTGATCTGGCGGGCAAGGCGGAAGCGGGCGGGTTCAGCGCGGATCTGTTTTACCGGCTGGATGTGATGCGGGTGCGCATCCCCTCGCTGGCGGAGCGTCCGGGCGACATTCCGGTGCTGTTCCGCCATTACGTGGCACAGGCGGCGGAGCAGGCGGGGATCGAGGCGCCGGAGGTTTCGCAGGACCATCTGGCGGCGCTGATGGCGCAGGACTGGCCGGGCAATGCGCGCTCATTAATGTCGGCGGCGATGCGGTTTGTGCTGGGAATGCCGGAAGAGGCCGCAGCGGCGGCCGGGCTGGGGCTGGCAGAGCAGATGGCGCAGGTGGAGCGCTCGCTGCTGATTGCGGCGCTGGGCCGCGCAAACGGGCGCGCGGCTGCGGCCGCCGAAGCCCTGAAGCTGCCGCGCAAGACGTTTTATGACAAGCTGGCCCGCTATGGCATCCGGCCCGAGGATTACCGCCGCTGAGGGCGCTGGGGCCGGGAGCCTTGCGGTTCGTTCTGTCCGGCGCTGAGGCCGGGGTAATCAAGGAGGCGGCGCCGCCGGAAAGCCCCGGGTGGGGCCGTGGGCGGAGGGAGGACGGGGGTCGCAAGCCCCCATGTCCGCTGAAGCCTTCGGTGCGGGACGCCCCTGAAACCTATTAAGAAGTGGTCCGGGGGCCCTGTGATCTCCTGGTGGTGCGGTGTGTCAGTCCGTACCGGTGTCGCGACGGAAATGAGTATCGCAAGCCCGGGTTAAAGAGCGGCAAGCGGTGCGTACGGTGGGTGCGCAACACCCTTCTTAGACCGGATCGCTTGCGGCCCGGTCTGCGCCTGCCTGCCCGTCAAACCACAGGTTTGCCTCCGGCAAAACGGTCAGGCGCATTCGCGCCCGCCCAGGCAGGCGCAGACCTATCAGTTGCAAACATGCTCGTGATTCCTGCAGTTTTGTCTGGCGCTAACATTTGTGCGGTTTTTCGCACAAAGCCCTGAAAGCCCTGTGCGGGATTTCGCACAGCTTGTTGCGGGCGTTGTTGATACGCTTTTGATGTCTCCCGTAAGTGTATGCAAAGACGCAGATAATTCTGTGGAATGGTGATTCTCGAATCAATTGTTGAGCGGTTTTCCGCAACTTGGGATGCTTTTGCCAGGCCTCAGCCCTGCGCTGAGTGCACCATCGGATTTACAGACGATTTTTCTGGGAGGAAAAACCATGAAATTCCTGACAACTGCCGCCACCGCATTGGCTCTGGCTGTTTCCGCAGGCGCCGCAAGCGCCGCCTGTGATGACGGCGAAATCGTGGTGAAGTTCAGCCACGTCACCAACACCGACAAGCACCCCAAGGGGATTGCTGCGGCGCTGCTGGAAAAGCGCGTGAACGAAGAGATGAACGGCACCATGTGCATGGAGGTCTATCCGAACTCCACGCTGTATAACGACAACAAGGTGCTGGAAGCGATGCTGCAGGGCGATGTGCAGCTGGCCGCGCCGAGCCTCTCGAAGTTCGAGAAGTTCACCAAGCAGTTCCGCCTGTTCGACCTGCCGTTCATGTTCAAAAACATCGAAGCCGTGGATGCCTTTCAGGCGTCCGAGACAGGGCAGGAGATGCTGAATTCGATGCAGCGCCGCGGCCTGCAGGGGCTGGGCTACTGGCACAACGGCATGAAGCAGATGTCCGCCAACAAGCCGCTGGTCGAGCCCACGGATGCCAACGGGCTGAAGTTCCGCGTGCAGTCCTCTGACGTGCTGGTGGCGCAGATGGAAGCGATCGGCGGCTCGCCCCAGAAAATGGCGTTCTCCGAAGTTTACGGCGCGCTGCAGCAGGGGGTTGTCGACGGTCAGGAAAACACCTGGTCCAACATCTACGGCAAGAAGTTCTTTGAGGTGCAGGACGGCATCACCGAGACCAACCATGGCGCGCTGGATTACCTGGTGGTGACCTCCGTGGACTGGCTGGACAGCCTGGATCCGGCAGTGCGCGACCAGTTCCTGACCATCCTGAACGAGGTGACCGCGGTCCGCAACGCCGAGTCGACTAAAGTGAACGGCGAGGCCCGCCAGGCGATCATCGACGCCGGCGGCGTGGTGCGCGAGCTGAGCCCTGAGCAGCGCGCGGCCTGGGTCGAGGCGATGAAGCCGGTGTGGGAGAAATTCGCAGGCGACGTCGGCCAGGAGAAGATCGACGCGGCGCAAGCCATCAACGCAGGCCTCTAAAGGCCATCTCCGGGGTGCCCTGCGCGGGCGCCCCGTGACCGCAGGCGGCGCGGGGATCCGCCGCCTGCACCCTTACTTTCCGCAAAACTTGGGAGGCAGCCATGGCGGGGTCCAGAACCGGCCCGAGCGGGCTTATCAATTCACTCGAAGAAACCCTGATCGCGCTTCTGCTGGGGCTGATGACGGCGATTACATTCGCCAATGTGATCGCGCGCTTCGTGTTCAATTCCAACATTCTGTGGGCACTGGAACTGACGGTGTTCCTGTTTGCCTGGCTGGTGCTGCTGGGGGCGTCTTACGCGGTCAAGACCCACGCGCATCTGGGCGTTGATGCCATCGTCAACATGCTGTCGCCGGGCGCGCGCAAGGCGGTTGGCCTGTTTGCCGCTGGCTGCTGCATGGTGTTTTCGCTGCTCTTGCTGAAGGGGGCTTATGACTACTGGGCGGTGTTTGCCGACCTGCCGCCCACCTCGGGCCGCTGGTTCCCGACCGGGCTGGACATGAAGGCGCGCAGCCAGAGCTTCTATGAGGTGCAGGACGTGCCGATGGTGGCGGTGTTCAAGTTCTTGGAGGACCTGATCAACTACGGCGATTCTTACGAGAAACTGCCGAAGGTGGTGCCTTACGTGGTGCTGCCGGTGTCGATGCTGCTTCTGGTGTTCCGCTTCATCCAGGCGGCGTTCCAGATTGCCCGCGGCGAGGCTGACCGGCTGGTCGCCAGCCATGAGGTCGAAGATGAAATTGCAGAAGTGCAGGCGCAGCGCGGGGAGCATGACTGATGGAAGTGGTAATCCTCTTTGCGATGGTGATCGGCCTGCTGCTGATCGGGGTGCCGATTGCGGTGTCCCTGGGCCTCAGCTCGACTATCTTCTTGCTGATCTACTCCGACAGTTCGCTGGCCTCGGTCGCAGGTACGCTGTTTGAAGCTTTTGAAGGGCATTTTACGCTGCTGGCGATCCCGTTCTTCATTCTGGCGTCGTCTTTCATGACGACGGGCGGCGTGGCACGGCGGATCATCCGCTTCTCCATCGCCTGCGTCGGCCACCTGCCCGGCGGTCTGGCAATTGCGGGCGTGTTTGCCTGTATGCTGTTTGCTGCGCTGTCCGGGTCGTCTCCGGCGACCGTGGTGGCCATCGGTTCCATCGTGATCGCTGGCATGCGGCAGGTGGGCTACACCAAGGAGTTTGCGGCCGGTGTGATCTGTAACGCAGGCACCCTGGGCATCCTGATCCCGCCGTCGATCGTGATGGTGGTCTATGCGGCGGCCGTGGAAGTCTCCGTGGGGCGGATGTTCCTGGCCGGTGTCATTCCGGGCCTGCTGGCCGGTCTGTTCCTGATGGTCACCATCTATGTGATGGCCAAGGTCAAGAACCTGCCGAAGGGCGAGTGGAAGGGCTGGGGCGAGATCATCACCTCTGGCCGTGAGGCCGGCTGGGGCCTGTTCCTGATCGTGATCATCCTGGGCGGCATCTATGGCGGCATCTTCACGCCGACTGAGGCGGCAGCGGTGGCGGCGGTCTATGCCTTCTTTATTGCCAGCTTTGTTTATCGGGATATGGGACCGCGCGTCGAATCCCGGGCTTGGGGGGCAGGCGCCACGGCAGAAGTCGCGAATCTGCAAGGCGGCAGCACATTTGCAGATTTCCTTGCCAAGTTGCCGAAGCAGCTTTGGTTGCGGGCCAAGGCGTTTGCGTTGAACTTTGCGGAAAGCGTGGTGTACTTTGTCCCGTCGCTGGTGCATCGGGACACCAAGCACACGCTGTTCGAAGCGGGCAAGCTGACCGTGACGCTGCTGTTCGTGATCGCCAACGCGCTGATCCTGAAACATGTGCTGACCGATGAGCAGGTGCCGCAGCATATCGCCAATGCGATGCTGTCGGCGGGCTTTGACTGGGTGATGTTCCTGATCGTCGTCAACGTGATCCTGCTCATTGGCGGCCAGTTCATGGAGCCCTCGGGCCTCCTGGTGATCGTGGCGCCGCTGGTGTTCCCGATTGCCATCGAGCTGGGCATCGACCCGATCCACCTGGGCATCATCATGGTGGTGAACATGGAGATCGGCATGATCACCCCGCCGGTCGGCCTGAACCTGTTCGTGACCTCGGGCGTGGCGGGCATGCCGATGATGGGGGTGGTGCGGGCCGCACTTCCGTTCCTGGCGGTGCTGTTCGTGTTCCTGATCCTGATCACCTATGTGCCGTGGCTGTCGACGGTGCTGCCAAACGCGGTGATGGGGCCGGAGATCATAACGAACTAGGCAAGTTCGTTTTTAAGAGAAACGCCTTGGGAAACCGGGGCGTTTTTCGGTTCCGGGCAGGGGCGCAGCCCCTCTTGTCCCTTCGGGCCAATTCACCCGGGGGTATTTCGAACCAGAAAGAAGCGCGCAGGAGTTGCTGCTTCTTTCTGGTCTTAAATACCCAATAGCCTCAGCTGGCCTCAAGCGCGGTGATGATCGGGGAGAAATCCGCGGCCTTGAGGCTGGCGCCGCCAACCAGCGCGCCGTCGACGTTGGAGACGGCGAAGATTTCCGCAGCGTTAGACGGCTTCACCGAGCCGCCGTAGAGCAGGCGGATGCTGTCTGCCGTCTCAGCCCCGAAACGGGCGGTGAGTTCGGCGCGCAGGAAATCATGCACTTCGGCGATTTGTTCCAGGGTCGGCACCTTGCCGGTGCCGATGGCCCAGACCGGCTCATAGGCGATCACGGTGTTTTCGCCTGCGGCATTGGCCGGGACGGAGCCTGCCAGCTGAGTGCCGGCCACTTTCAGCGTATCGCCTGCTTCGCGTTCTGCCAGGGTTTCGCCGATGCAGATGATGGCGATGAGGCCTTCTGCGATGGCGGCCTCGGCCTTGGCGCAGACCTGGGCGTCGCTCTCGCCGTGGTCGGCGCGGCGTTCGGAGTGGCCGAGGATCACGGCAGAGGCGCCTGCGTCCTTGAGCATGGCCGCCGACAGATCGCCGGTGTGGGCGCCGGAGGCGTTTGCGTGGCAGTCCTGGCCGCCGATGGCGACGGCGCTGCTGTTGGCGGTGTCCGCGGCGCGCGACAGGAGGGTGGCAGGCGGGCAGATCAGGATATCGGCTGCGGGGGAGGCATGGCTTTCCGCCAGGGCCGCCAGTTCAGCGAGGTTTTCGCCGGTGCCGTTCATCTTCCAGTTGCCTGCTGCCAGTTTCCGCCGCATGGGGGTGCCTCCGAATGTCCTGTTTGGGCGTGACTGGTAGCACCGGCGGCGGAGCGGTGCAATTCGCTTGAGAGCCTGGCTGAAAAGCAAAGGGCGGGGAAAGCCCCGCCCGGTGTTTTCTGCCAATGTGTGCCGGATCAGGTGCCGGGAACTTCCTTGAAGGAGATCGACTCGCCGCAGCCGCAGGCCTCGGACACATTGGGGTTGTTGAACTTGAAGCCGCTTTCCAAGAGCGTCACCTCATAGTCGATTTCGGTGCCGAACAGGAACATCTGCGCCATCGGCGCGATCAGGATGCGGGCGCCGTCCTGCTCGACCACCTCGTCGTTGGCGTCGGGCGCGTCGACATATTCCATGGTGTATTCCATGCCCGCGCAGCCGCCCTTCTTGACGCCGATGCGCAGGCCGGCATGGCCGTCCTTTGCCATCAGCTTGGCGATCTGGGCCGCAGCCTTGGGCGTCATGGTCACCGCCTGTTTGCCGGGAATGCCGAACATGTATGTCTCCTTGCGCTTCCCTAGTTATCTAGGATGGCCGCCGGGGCGGCTCAACCCCGGATGCGACCGGGAAGCCATAACATATACCTGCTATGCAGAATTAAAAGAGGCCGCCTCCTGGGCAGGGAGGCGGCCGGTGATGGGGGTGTCCGTCATTTGGGGAGGGACGGGCGTCAGAGCCCCATGCAGTTCGCGTAGTAGGTGGTGGTGGCGGGCCAGTCGGAGAACACGCCCTCAACCCCCACGTTCTGGGCCAGCACGTCCAGCAGTTGGTAGTACATGCTGTCGTCGGTGGTGAGGTCTGCAACTGACTGGAAGTACCAGCCGCCGCCGGTGGCCAGCGGGCCGGAGCGTTCCAGGGTCCAGGTGATCAGCTTGAGGCCTGCCGCCTTGGCTTCTTTGGCATAAGCCGAGGGGACGATCTTGCCGTCCGCGGACGTCACCAGCATCCACATCGGCGGGGCGATGTAGTTGACGCCTTTGGCGTGCAGCGCGGCAAAGTCGTGCGGGAAGGTCGCCGGGTTGTTGTGGTCGAAGCCTTCGAGGTCATAGCTGGCGTCCAAAAACACCGCCTGCTTGCCGAATTCAGGCTCGTTTTCAATCCAGTAGAGCACGTCATTCAGGTTGAAGCTTTGCGCCCAGACATCCGAAGCGGGGATGCCGGCGGCCTTGTATTCGTCGATCAGTTTCTGGGCGTAGTCTGCCTGGGAGAAGCCGTTGAAAGGCATCTCCACCGCCGGGCTCTTCAGCTCCGGGGTAAATTTAGCGCCAAGCGATTTGAACAGGGTGATCGATTCCGCGTGGGTCATGCTGGTTGCGTCACCGGCAAACAGGGTGGAGCGCCAGTCGGCGGTGCCGCCCTGGTAGGCCTCGGCGGTCAGGGCCGTCTTGTCGGCGCTGTCCATCTTGGGCTGCAGGCTGCGGAATTCGGCCAGGGTTATTTCGGAGGTGCGGCACTCGGCAGCGGCGGGTGTTTCGCCGTCGGCCGGGGTAAAGGCGGTGACGCAGGTGTCCGCTAGATCCGAGGTCAGGATGTTGGTGGTGGTGTGCAGGTCGTTCTGGGCGTGGCGGCAGACCAGTTCCAGATCCTTGGTGAAGGTGACATCGCATTCCAGGATGCCGGCACCCATCTGCGCGGCGGCGATGTTGGATTCGGCGGTGTGTTCGGGGAACATCAGCGGTGCGCCGCGGTGGCCGATGGAGAAATCCGTGCGCTGCGGCGTCTGGCCCAGGCAGGACTGCAGCTTCTCTTTCAGCGCGCCCTCGGGCAGCTTGGAGATCAGATAGGCGGGGCGGGGGCCGTAGCTGAGGCCCGCATCCGCTGCCACTGGCGGATTGCCGGCCAGGGCGGCGGTGGACACAAGCAGGGCGGCTGCCGAAGTCAGGGCGAGGCGCATGAATTTTTCTCCGGTTGGTCAAATTTGCGCAGAGCGTGCCGCGCATATGTAACAACCGGATTGCGCCCGCATGACGGGCGCATCAAACTTCCATGACAACTGGAGCGGGGTTACATGAAGCCCAGTTCGAGGCGCGCCTCGTCGGACATCATCTCCATGCCCCAGGGCGGTTCCCAGGTGAGTTCGACATCAACGCTCTTGACGCCGTCGACCGGGGAGACGGCATCAATCAGCCAGCCCGGCATCTCACCTGCCACCGGGCAGCCCGGCGCGGTCAGGGTCATGATGATCTTCACGTCATTCTCGTCCGTGATGTCGATGGTGTAGATCAGGCCCAATTCGTAGATGTTCACCGGGATTTCCGGGTCATAGACGGTGCGGCAGGCGTCGACGATGGCCTCGTACAGCGGGTGGCTGACGGAGGAGGGCGCGATCAGCGGGGCGCCTTCGAGCGGTTCGGCAGGGTTGGTCATGAGGATCCCGGTTCTATATTCCGACGGTTTATATAGGAAATAAGCGCCCCGGCGTCCAGAGGCGGCAGGCGCCAAGACGCCGATGATCTGCGACTCTTGCGATGTGAATATTTGATTTGCACCCGGATTCGCGCTAAGTTGTGGTTCCCCATCATGTTTTTGTGAAGGCTGCCAGGCTGCAGCGGACCGGTATCCGATTGCCGGTCGTGATCCAGTCTGGGCGGGTCCGGGGAGGAGCCATGCCTGAGCTGTCTGCACTTCACCGCGTTTTCGCACGCATTATGCTGGCGGCGGCTGCGGTATTGGCTGCTGCCGCGCCTGCCCGGACCGAGGGCAGCTGGCAGTGGCAGCTGACGCCCTTTGTCCTGGCGCCCTCCATCGACAGCACCACAGAACTGGGTCTCGCCGGTGGCGATGTGGAGATTGATGCCGGTGATGCATTTGACCAGCTGCGTGCTGGGGGCATGCTGCAGTTCGAGGGGTTTCACAGCAGCAACTTCGGGTTCAGGCTGCGCTATTCGATACTGGATGCCGATGCGGACGGGGCCACTGCAATGGGACCGGCATCGGTGCGTTATGATCAGAATCTGGGCGAGGCGGTGATGACCTACCGGTTCGAGCGCGGATTGGACCAGTTCGAACTGTTCGGCGGCGTTCGCCACTGGGATGTGGATGTGACGGCCAGCCTGCCCGGCGGCATGGTGCGGCGCGGCGCCGACTGGACCGATCCGGTTGCAGGCTTTCGCTGGCAGCGCCGCCTGTCGGATGACCTCAGCCTGATGCTGGAGGGGGATATCGGTTTCGGCGGCAGTTCCGATGAAAGCTGGTCAGCCATGGGCGGGGTGATCTACGACCGCTGGGACCGGGCCTCGATCTACGTCATGTACCGCGGGCTGGGTGTAGAGTATCAGGAAGGCACCCGCGGCACCCCGGGATTCTTCCGCCATGATGCGGTGACGCACAGTCTGCTGGCGGGGGTGGGGTTCAGGTTCTGACAGCCCGGATCAGGCGCGGGGCGCGCGTTTGGCGCCCCGGAAACAGGTTTAATCGTTGATATCGTGGTTGAAGGTCTTCACCTGACCCTTGGGCAGGGCGAAGAACTTGCGCATCACCAGCCAGGCTGCCAGCGACAGCACGGCGAAGATCAACAGCAGCGGCGGCAGGCCGAAGCCCGCACCGGCCAGCAGCAATAGGGACACCACCGCGGCGCCGATGGCAAAGCCCAGGAAGACAAAGCCCGGTGCCAGCACCTCGAGGATCGCCAGCGCCAGCGCGCCGGCGCCCCAGACCCACCACAAGGCCCAGAAGGGTGTGTCCATCATTTGGCTCCTTTCAGCAGGTTGAAGGCGTTGCCAAAGGCCTCCAGCGCGTGGGCGGGAACGACGATGGTCTGCTTGCCGTCGCCGTTGCCGAGCGCATTGAGCGATTCCACCTGTTTCAGGGCGACCTGGTACTGCGCCGCCTCCAGCCCGTTTTCGGCAATCGCCTTGGCAACAACTTCGGTCGCGTAGGCCTCGGCCTCGGCTTGGATGCGGCGGGCCTTGGCGGTTTGTTCAGCCGCGTACAGCTCCGCATCGGCCTGCAGCTCCACGGCGCGTTTCTGGCCCTCGGCCTTGGTGACCTCGGCGCGGCGGGCGCGTTCGGCGTTCAACTGCTGCAGCATGGCGTCGCGGGTGGCCTGATCCAGGTTCACGTCGAGGATCTCGGCGCGGGTCACTTCGATGCCCCAATCATCCACGGCGGTCTCTACCGCTTCCTGGATGCGGGTGATCAGTTGGGCCCGGTTCGACTGCACCTCATCCAGGTCCATCTTGCCGATCTCCGCGCGCACGATGCCGGCCACGGTGGTGGCGATGGCGCCATCGACGTCGCGGATCCGGTAGACGGTCTTTTCCGGCTCAAGGATGCGGTAGAAGACAGAGGTGTCGATCTGCACCAGCACGTTGTCCTTGGTGATCGCATCCTGGGTGGCATTGGGCAGCTGGCGTTCCAGGATCGAGATCTTGTGGCGGGCCACATCCAGGAAGGGCACGATGAAGTTGATGCCCGGCCCCAGCACCGAATGCAGGCGGCCAAAACGCTCGACCACGTATTTCTCCGACTGCGGCACGATCTTGACCCCTTTGAGGATCACGATGATCAGCAGGATAGCACCCAGCAGATACAGCAGGTTGCCGGACAGGAGGTCGAGGATCAGGTCTTCGTTCATGTAAAATTCCTTTGGTTGTTCAGCAGGGGCCGCAGGGGCGGCGGGCGCGGTTTGCGCCGCCGGATCAGGCGGCCCGCCGGGCAGGGGCTGTGCGCCGGAAGTCTTGGCCTTGTTCAATGATATGCCCCGTTGTGTGCAATGGTATACAAATGGGTTCTGACAGCGCTGGTTTCAAGAGTTTCAGGCGTATATGACGCGGGCTGGCGCAGGCTGGCAAGCCCGGACAGGCTTGCCGCCCGGTGACTGTTGCCGGGTTATTTGCGGTTTCAGTTGCTGGTCGGTTTCAGCCGCCGCATCGGGGTGGGGCGGACCCGGTCTTCGATTTCGCCGTAGATGAGAGCGGCGATGTTTTTGGAAGAGGTCTTCTCGATCCCCTCCAGCCCGGGGGAGGAGTTCACCTCCAGCACCTTGGGGCCGGTTTCCGAGCGCAGCAGGTCGACGCCCGCCACGTTGAGACCAAAGGCGCGGGCAGCGCGCACGGCGGTGGCGCGTTCTTCCTTGCTGATGCGCACCGTTTCGGCGCTGCCGCCCAGGTGCAGGTTGGAGCGGAAGTCGCCCTCAGCCCCCGAACGTTTCATCGACGCGACCACCTTGGAGCCGACAACAAAGCAGCGGATGTCGACGCCCGCGGCTTCCTTGACGAACTGCTGCACCAGGAAGTTGGCCTTGAGCCCGCGGAATGCGGTGATGACGCTTTCGGCGGCTTTCTTGGTTTCCGCCAGCACCACGCCTTTGCCTTGGGTGCTTTCCAGCAGCTTCACGATCAGGGGCGCGCCGCCGACGATCTGGATCAGGCTGCCGGTGTCCTTGGGCGAGGCGGCGAATGCGGTGGCGGGCATGCCGATCTTGTGGCGGGCCAGGATCTGGTGCGCGTGCAGCTTGTCGCGGCTGGCGGTGATGCCTTCGGAGCCGTTGACGCAGAAGGTGCCCAGCGTTTCGAACTGACGCAGGAGAGCGGTGCCGTACTGGGTGACAGAAGCGCCGATGCGCGGGATCACCGCGTCATAGCGGGGCAGGCGTTTGCCGTCATAGTGGATTTCCGGTGCCAGCGCGTTCAGCGCCATGTAGCAGCGTGTGGTGTTGATCACCTCCACCGTGTGGCCGCGGCTTTCGCCCTCTTCCACCAGGCGGCGGGTGGAGTAATTGTCCTCGCGGCTGAGCACAGCGATGCGCAGGGCGCGCTTCGGGGCGGATTTGCGGATGTTGGCCGAGGCGTAGACGGAATAGTCCAGTGCCGGCTGGCACATGCGCTCACCGGGAACCACGGTGACGTTCTCGGTCAGCGCCTGGCGGCCCAGCAGCATGTGCTTGGCCATGCCGCGCCGGTCGGTCAGCGTCAGTTCCACCGGCCAGGACTCGCCGCCGATCTCCATCGGGGTTTCGATCACAAAGCGCATCTCGCTTTCGCCGTTTGACGATGTCACCTCGCGCCGGTCCTTGATCAGGGCAGAGCAGGGGATTTCCAGATCATACTGGCCGGGAATGGGGTGCACCATGAAGCGCACCTTGGGGGCGCTTGCCGGACCGAAGGTTTCGATCCCGGTGGCATGCAGCGACGAGGTGCGGGCGCCGGTGTCGACCTTGACCCGCAGGGCAGGCAGGCCGAGGTCCGGCAGGCTGACCCATTCCTCCCAGCCGAGTTTCAGTTGCGGTGCAGGGTCGGCTGTGGACATGAGCTTGGCTCCTTGGCATTAGGGGTGAATCACCGGGATGCCGGTTTGAGTGTAACGGCAGGAATACGAGATGGCAGAGCTTTTCAACTTCGAACTGAAGGCAACCGACGGCAAGGCGCGCACAGGTGTCATCAATACGCCGCGCGGCGAGATCCGCACGCCTGCTTTCATGCCGGTTGGCACTGCCGCGACCGTGAAGGCGATGATGCCGGAGAGCGTGCGTGCGACCGGGGCTGACATTCTGCTGGGCAATACCTACCACCTGATGCTGCGCCCGACGGCAGAGCGGATCGACCGGCTGGGCGGTTTGCACAAGTTCATGAACTGGGAACGCCCGATCCTGACTGATTCAGGCGGGTTCCAGGTGATGTCGCTGGCCGGTTTGCGCAAGCTCACCGAGAAGGGCGTGACCTTCAAGAGCCACGTTGACGGTTCCAAGCATGAGCTGACGCCGGAACGCTCAATGGAGATCCAGCGCCTGTTGGGATCGGACATCGTCATGTGTTTCGACGAATGCCCGGCGTTGCCTGCGGACCGCGACCGGATTGCCGAGTCGATGCGGCTGTCGATGCGCTGGGCGGAGCGGTCGCGCGAGGCGTTCGGCGACCGTCCGGGCCATGCGCTGTTCGGCATCATGCAGGGCGGGCTGGAGCAGGACCTGCGCGAGGAAAGCGCCGAGGCGCTGAAGAAGATCGGGTTCGAAGGCTACGCGGTCGGCGGTCTGGCTGTGGGCGAGGGGCAGGAGGCGATGTTTGAGTGCCTCGATTATGCTCCCGGTTTCCTGCCCGAGGACAAGCCGCGCTATCTGATGGGTGTGGGCAAGCCGGATGATATCGTCGGCGCCGTCGCCCGCGGTATCGACATGATGGACTGCGTGCTGCCGTCGCGGTCGGGCCGCACCGGTCAGGCCTTCACCCGCTACGGCGTCGTGAACATCAAGAACGCCCGGCACCAGGACGACCCGCGGCCGCTGGACGAGCAGTGTTCCTGCCCGGCGTGCAGCAACTATTCGCGGGCCTATCTGCACCATGTGTTCCGCTCCAACGAAATGATTTCGGGGATGCTGCTGACCTGGCACAACCTGCATTATTTTCAGGAGATTATGCAAGGTATGCGGGAGGCGATTGCTGCTGGCACGTTCGAGGCCTGGCAAAAGGATTTCCACTACCTGCGCGCGCAAGGGGATATTGAGCGGTTGTAAAGCCGCGCGATTGAACAGTCTGCTGTGCGCAGGTGAGCAGCTGTTCTGGCCGGCCCCTGCTTGAACGCGCGGAGCGGAATGCTCAGGTCTTTCCGGCGACGTTCCTGTTGCTGGAAACTTTGACCGGAGGGAAATCCCCGTGAGCCAAGAATTGTTTTCCGCCAGCACTGCTGGTGCAATCGAGCTGAAAAACCGCATCGTCATGGCGCCGCTGACCCGAAACCGGGCTGACGACCAGACCGGCGAGGTTCTGGACCGGCATGTGGAGTACTATGCCCAGCGGGCGGGTGCCGGCCTGATCATCACCGAGGGCAGCCAGATCAGCCCCGAGGGCAAAGGCTATATCCAGACCCCGGGCATCCACACGGCGGCGCAGGCCGCGGCCTGGCGCAAGGTCACTGATGCGGTCCATGCGAAGGGCGGCAAGATTGTCATTCAGCTGTGGCATGTCGGGCGGATCACGCATGACTCGCTGCTGCCCGGAGGCACCCATGCTGTGTCTTCCACGGATGCCGCTGCAGAGGCCCAGACGTTCACCCATAATGGTTTTGAGCCGACCGCCAAGCCGCAGGCGCTGAGCGCTGAAGGCATCCAGCGGGTGGTCGCCGATTACGTGCAGGCTGCAAAATACGCCAAGGACGCAGGTTTCGACGGGATCGAACTGCATGCGGCCAACGGCTACCTGCTGGAGCAGTTCCTGAAGGACGGGGTGAACACCCGCACCGATGCCTATGGCGGTTCCCCGGAAAACCGCGCCCGGATTGTGTTCGAGATTCTTGACGGGCTGCTGACGGTTTGGGACGCCGGCCGCATTGGCCTGCGCCTGTCACCCTTTGCCACCTTCAACGATGTGTTGGACAGCGATCCCGTGGAACTCTACACGCCGCTGATCCAGCGTCTGAACAGCTATGGTCTGGCCTACCTGCACATGGTCGAAGGGAACCCCGGCGGCGCCCGTGAGGGTGATTTCGAAGCTTTGCGGAAAATCTATACAGGCACCTACATGGCCAACAACGGCTACGACCGTGCAACTGCGCTGGCGCGGACGGCATCCGGAGAAGCCGACCTCGTGGCCTTTGGACGCCCCTTCATCTCCAACCCGGACCTGGTTGACCGGCTGGCAGCGGACGCACCCCTGAACGAAGGCAACCCGGAAACCTTCTATGGCGGCGGAGATGAAGGTTATACCGATTACCCGGTGCTGGAGCAGGTGGCGGCCGAGTAGCCCCCGGACCTTCAGACCAGGGGTTTGCGGCCGGGCAGCACACGCCCGGTCGCAGATAGCGGGCCATGCGCCCGCGTTCACCTGTTATGAAGACCTGATCCGCTATCCTCGCGCCAAAACGCGGAGGATGGCGATGACTATTTGGCGTGCGCTGGCCGTTGCGGCCCTGCTGGGCGCTTCTCCGGCGGCTGAAGCGCAGACTGAGCAGAGCAACGCGGCGCCGGGTTCCCTGGCGGAAGCTTCAAGCTTTTTCAAGGCGCCGCCGCTGGATGGCTGCCGTATCTCCATTGACGATTTGATCAAGGGCGGCTCGCAGGCCTTGCGCGGGCAGTGGGTCGTGCAGAAAGGGCCGGGGGAAACCGGGCTGACAGCGGGCGGGCGCATCGAAATGGTGGCGTTGCCGCAGCGCAGCGGCGAGGTGCTGCGGCTGGGATTCCGCAACGGGCGGCTGGTGGCGGATTCCGCCGCCTTGGGGTTTCTGCCCATCGGGGTCGAGGACCGGGCGCCGCTGAAGCCCGGCACGGGGCTGAGGGCCGAAAGCGTGGGCCGCGGTGACCTGCCTGACGGCACGGAGGTCTTTCTGGATGAACTGGCGCTGGGCGCGCTGCCCTGCGGTGCGGACCAGCTGTTGCGGCTGAACCTGCAGGCGGAACGCGACAGTGGGACCGGAGAGGAGCTGCGGCAGGACATCCGGCTGTTTCTGATTGACCAGGGCCGGATGAGCGGAACCTACCGGGAAACCGGGCCGGCCGGGCGGCTGGAACGCGGTCTGATTACATTGATGCGGCGCTGACAGGCCCTTGCGAAGTTATCCACAGGGAAGCCTCGAAAGGCCTTCATCATTTGCTCACCCTTCCTGCATTTGCGCCCTTGTGGTCCCGGCGCGCAGCGGGCAAGGTGAGCCCCAGCCTTGAGGATGCGCGGTTGAAAATCCAGAGCCGCCCCACCAAGTAAAGACATCCAATGAGGAGACGGGCCAAAGCTGCCAATACCGGGGCCGGGCCGTCTTGCCTAACCAAAGGACCGAGTATGCAAGAGCCACTCAATTCCTCCTACCCAGTCCTGCCGCTGCGCGACATCGTGGTCTTCCCCCACATGATCGTGCCGCTGTTCGTGGGCCGGGAAAAATCGGTGCGCGCCCTGGAAGAGGTGATGGCCGACGACAAGCAGATCCTGCTGTCGAGCCAGATCGACCCCTCCGAGGACGATCCCGAAACCGATAGCATCTATACCGTCGGCGTGCTGGCCAATGTGCTGCAGCTGCTGAAACTGCCCGATGGCACCGTCAAGGTGCTGGTCGAGGGGCAGAGCCGTGTGAAGATCACCGAGTTCCTGGAAAACGACAATTTCTTCGAGGCCAAGGCCGAGGAGCTGAGCGAGATCCCGGGTGACGTCACCACCACCGAGGCGCTGGTGCGCACCGTGGGCGACGAGTTCGAGCGTTACGCCAAGGTCCGCAAGAACATCCCCGAAGAGGCGCTGTCTGCCGTCGGCGAAACCGCGGAGCCGGCCAAGCTGGCCGACCTGGTGGCAGGCCATCTGGGCATCGAAGTGGACCGCAAGCAGGAACTCTTGGAGACGCTCTCTGTCAGCGAGCGGCTGGAGAAGGTCTATGGCCTGATGCAGGGCGAAATGTCGGTCCTGCAGGTCGAGAAGAAGATCAAGACCCGCGTCAAATCCCAGATGGAGAAGACCCAGCGCGAGTACTATCTGAATGAGCAGATGAAGGCTATTCAGAAGGAGCTGGGCGACGGTGAGGAAGGTGCCGGCGAAATCGCCGAGCTGGAAGAGAAGATCGCCGCCACCAAACTGTCGAAAGAGGCGCGCGAGAAGGCCGATGCGGAGCTGAAGAAGCTCAAGAACATGTCGCCGATGTCGGCGGAAGCGACCGTGGTGCGCAACTACCTCGACTGGATGCTGTCGATCCCGTGGGGCAACAAGTCCCGCGTCAAGAAAGACCTGAACCGCGCGCAGGAGATCCTGGATGCGGATCACTATGGCCTGGAGAAGGTCAAGGAGCGGATCGTCGAGTATCTGGCGGTGCAGCAGCGCTCGGCCAAGCTGAAGGGGCCGATTCTGTGCCTCGTCGGCCCTCCGGGCGTGGGTAAGACCAGCTTGGGCAAATCCGTGGCCAAGGCGACCGGCCGTGAATTCATCCGCATCTCGCTGGGCGGTGTGCGCGACGAGTCCGAGATCCGCGGCCACCGCCGCACCTATATCGGTTCGATGCCGGGCAAGATCATCCAGGCGCTGAAGAAGGCCAAGACCACCAACCCGCTGATCCTTCTCGATGAGATTGACAAGATGGGCCAGGATTTCCGCGGCGACCCGGCCTCGGCGATGCTGGAGGTGTTGGATCCGGAACAGAACAACACCTTCATGGATCACTACCTGGAGGTGGAATACGACCTGTCGAACGTGATGTTCCTGACCACCTCGAACAGCTACAACATGCCCGGGCCGCTGCTGGACCGGATGGAGATCATCCCGCTGTCGGGTTACACCGAGGACGAAAAGCGCGAGATCGCCAAGCAGCACCTGATTTCCAAGCAGGTGAAGAACCACGGCCTGAAGGCCAAGGAGTTCGAGCTGACCGACGACGCGGTGACCGAGATGATCCGCACCTACACCCGCGAGGCCGGCGTGCGGAATCTGGAGCGCGAGATCGCCAAGGTGGCGCGCAAGTCGCTGACCAAGATCGTCAAGAAAGAAGCCGAAAGCGTGACCGTTACGGCGGAAAACCTGGACGACTTCCTGGGCGTCAAAAAGTTCCGCTATGGTCTGGCTGAGCTGGAGGACCAGGTGGGTGTCGTGACCGGCCTCGCCTATACTTCTGTCGGCGGCGAGCTGCTGTCGATCGAGGCGCTGCGGCTGCCCGGTAAGGGCCGGATGAAGACCACCGGCAAGCTGGGCGATGTGATGAAGGAATCGATTGAGGCGGCGTCGAGCTATGTGCGCTCGGTCAGCCCGCAGATCGGGATCAAGCCGCCGCAGTTCGACCGGCTGGATATCCACGTGCACGTGCCGGACGGCGCAACGCCGAAGGATGGCCCGAGCGCCGGCCTGGCGATGGTGACCGCGATTGTGTCGGTGCTGACCGGCATCCCGGTGCGCAAGGACATTGCGATGACTGGCGAGGTCACCCTGCGCGGCAATGCCAGCGCCATTGGCGGCCTCAAGGAGAAGCTGCTGGCGGCGCTGCGCGGCGGCATCAAGACGGTGCTGATCCCGCAGGAGAACGAGAAAGACCTGCCGGAGATCCCGGACAACGTGAAGGAGGGGCTGGAAATCATTCCGGTGTCCCATGTGTCCGAGGTTCTGGAACACGCGCTGGTCTCCAAGCCCGAAGCCATTGAGTGGGATGAGGAGGCCGAAGAGGCGGCTGCGGCCAAGGCGGCTCTGAAAGGCTCCGGCGAGGGGGCAGGCGCAACAGCGCACTGATCCGCGGTTCACGCAAGTAAGTAAAAGAAAAGGGCGGTCCGAGGGGGCCGCCCTTTTTAGTTTTCTCTTCCGTTCTGGCCCTTCTTTCCGGGGCGTATGGTTTTGTGTGGCAGCGAGTGGAGCAGGTGCTCCCGCCCGCTGCCGGCAGCGCTTTCAGCGCCGCCGCAGCGGTTAGGCATGGCGCCGCACCTGCGGTGCGGCGCCCGGCCTGCCCCGCATGGGGCAGGCCGCCGGGCCCAAAGTCCGGATGGTGCCCGGCTACAGGCCGGACGCTTTGCGGCTGCGGGAGTGCGCCCGCAGGGCTGCTGACAGAAAAGCTCAGGCGGCCTTGCTGGCCTGTTCCATCTTGGCCTGGACGGTGGCAATGGCCATTTCTGCCGGGCTGACGTCCGCCGACTTGGCCTGGGCCAGGATTGCCGCCATGGTTTCATCCAGCGCCTGCAGCTTCTCGGCGACAAAGCCCTCGCGGTCCTTGATCCGCTGGATCTCGGTCGCGACGTTGATGATGCCGCCGCCATTGGCAACGAAATCGGGCGCATAGAGGATGCCGCGGGCGTGCAGCGCGGCGCCGTCTTCCGCCGTGGCCAGCTGGTTGTTGGCGCCGCCTGCCACGATGTCCGCCTTAAGCTGCGGGATGGTTTCAGCGTTCAGGATGCCGCCGATGGCGCAGGGGGCAAAAACGTCTGCCTCGGCGCTATAGATCTCTGCCAGCGGCACCGCCTTGGCACCGAAGTCGGCAATTGCCTGCTCGACACGGGACTCGTCGATGTCGGTGACAACCAGCTTGGCGCCTGCCTCGTGCAGGAACTGGCAGAGGTACCAGCCGACGTGGCCCAGGCCCTGCACCGACACGGTGACGCCGTCCAGGTCGCGGCTGCCGTGCTTGAGGGCGCGGGTGGTGCGGATCGCATTGAAGATGCCGCGCGCGGTGATCGGGGAGGGGTCGCCGCTGGCAAACTCGCCGTCGGCCAGACCAGCCACGAAGCGGGTTTCCTCTGCCAGGATGGCCATGTCCGCCGGGCTCATGCCCATGTCCTCGGCGGTGATATAGCGGCCGTCCAGGCCCTCGATGGCGCGGGCAAAGGCGCGCAGCAGCTCCGGCGACTTGTCCTTGGCCGGATCGCCGATGATCACCGCCTTGCCGCCGCCCAGGGTCAGGCCCGCCGCCGCGTTCTTGTAGGTCATGCCTTCGCTCAGGCGTTTGACGTCGGTCAGGGCTTCGTCTTCGCTGGCATAGGGGCGCATGCGCAGACCGCCGGCCGCGGGGCCCAGCTGGGTGGAATGCACAGCGATAAAGCCCAGGAGGCCAACCGAGGGCTCCTCGACGCGGTAAATCTCTTCATGGGTGGCGGAGGCCACGGCGGTCACTGTCATCTGGATAGCTCCTGCAAAACTTTCGCCAATCATATCCTCCCGCGCGCGCCGGTTTTCACCAAAAGAGGTCTGTTAAGGCGGGTGCAGTTGGCGGTAAACTCTGAAATGTGAGGCTGGATTAGAGGAAACCCCTATGGATTCGATAGACCGCAAGATTGTCGCCGCGCTTCAGCGCAACGGCCGGCTGAAGATATCAGAATTGTCGGAGATGGTTGGCCTGTCGCCCACCCCCTGCGCGCGCCGGGTCGGCAACCTGGAGGAAAGCGGCGTGATCAGCGGCTATTCGGCGCGGGTGGATCAGGCCAAGCTGGGTCTGCCTGTGACGATTTTTGTGGCGGTGGAGCTAGAACGGCAATCCACCGACGCGCTGCAGGCCTTTGAGAAGGCGGTGCGCAAGTTCGATCAGGTGATGGAGTGCTACCTGATGACCGGCACCCGCGATATCCTGCTGCGGGTGGTGGCGGAGGATCTGCCGGATTTCGACCGCTTTCTGGAGGACCGGCTGATGCGGGTGCCCGGCATCCGCAACACCCGGTCCAGCTTTACCCTCAGGACAATGATACAACGCGACGCGCTGCCGTCCTGCTGACCGGTTCACGGCTGCGGGGCAGGTGTGTTAGGGTGAAGGCACAAAACAGGCCCGTCTGCCCGTCCGCTGTGCTCCTCAGGGCCGCAGGAAAGAGGCAAAGCGGGCGGATAAAGACAGGCAAACGGGGCATCAGATGGCACGAGCAACCAGAAAAACCAGCACATCCACGCACAAAAGCGGCACGCGCAAACCAGCGGCACGCAAGACGGGCACGCTGACGGCAAGAGCCGCAAAGGTCTCCGGCGCGGAACCGGCGGCTGCTGAACCGCAGTCCCGCACGGCACCGGAGCCGAAAGCAGTTTCTGCAGCAGAGGCGCAGGCTGCGCCGCCAACGGTGGTTGTTGCGGCCGCCGCACCGGTGGTGTCTGCTCCTGAGCTGGCAAAAAAGGAACTGATTGAAAAGGCGGTCGAACGGTCCGGCGTCAAGAAGAAGGACGCCAAGCCTGTGGTTGAGGCGGTTCTGGCGCTGCTGGGGGAGGCGGTGGCCGAGGGGCGCGAGCTGAACCTGAAGCCCTTTGGCAAACTGCGCATCAACCGCAGCCAGGAACGCAGCAATGGCACCGTGTTTGTCTGCAAACTGCGCCAGCCCTTGGCGGCCTCAGAACCGCAAACCGCCACGCCTGAAGAAAATGCCGGGGGAGGTGAAAATTCTTCCAATGACCCTCTTGCGGAGCCTGCGGCGGAAGGCTAAAAGCCGCCTCACGGGTGATTAGCTCAGTGGTAGAGCGCTTCGTTCACATCGAAGATGTCAGGAGTTCAAATCTCTTATCACCCACCATCATTTTGAAAGGCGCTCCCTGAAATGGTTGAGCGCCTTTTGCTTTTCCGGGGTTTCACTGGCGGCTTTGCGGCGTTACCACTTTGCCTGAAAAACCGGGCAGGGGGCATATCATGCAGTTTCCGAAAATCTGGCTGCTGCGGCACGGGCAGACCGAATGGAATGCAGAGCGCCGTATCCAGGGGCAGCTGGAATCACCGCTGACAGCCCTGGGGGTGGAGCACGCCCGCCGCCAAGCCGTGCTGATGGCGCCGGTTATGGCGCAGAATCCGGCCTGTTATGCCTCTCCGCTGGGACGGGCGCAGCAAACCGCGGATATTGCCCTCGGCGGCGCGCCTTTTGTAACCGACCCGCGGCTGGCCGAGGCATATGCCGGGGCGTTTCAGGGCATGACGCTGGAGGAAGTGGCGGCAGAATATCCGGGTATCCATGGCGCCAATCCGCGCAATCTGGATCTGTTCTGCGAAGCGCCGGGCGGTGAGGGATACGGCAGTTTCCATGCTCGCATCCTTGATTTCATGCAGTCGCTGACCGGCCCGTCGGTGGTGGTGGCGCATGGGCTCTTGGGGCAGGTGATGCGCGGTATTGTTTGCGGCCTGACGCGCGACCGGATGGCGGCGCTGCCGAACGGGCAGGGCTGCGTCTATGTGCTGGAAAACGGGACGGAAACGGTCCTGGAGTAGGGCGGCCGGTTGGGCGGCGGCCCTTGCCGGGTCAGAGACCCGGCAGCTTGTTCACCAGGCCGCGGCGGCCGAAGGTGGTGCCGCGGTTGCCGCCGAAATCCCATCTGAAGCCGATGCCGACAAAGGCCTCGTTGCCGGACAGGTTCTGCGCTTCGGCATTCAATGAGCCAAGTTCGCCGTAGAACTTGGCACCTTTGCCGACGTCATACTGCGCGCTGGCGGCGATCCTGGTGAGTTCGATATTGCCCAGATCCAGGTGGTCGAGGCCTGCGCTGACGGTGAACTGGCTGTTCACATCCCTGCGGAAGGCAACACCGGCGATGGTGCCGGAAATCGCGCCGTCGTCGCCTTCACCCAGGTAGAACTCGGCATCGGCAAACCCGAATTCATGCCCGGCCTCGATGCCGTAGAAGTCATACTCATCCCGGCCGGTTTCCTCGATACCGTAGAACAGGCCCAGCGAGGTGGTGCTGCTGACATGGGCGATGCCGTGCAGGGTGGCATTTGCGCCTTCCAGGTCCGTCAGGTTGAAATCGGCGTAAAACAAGTCGAGCTGGGTGGAGAAGCTGCGGGAGAAGCCCAGTTCCACGGCGCCGCCAACGGCGGTGCGGGCATAATCGGTGTCATCGGCAAAGGCCGAGGTGGACAGGTCAAAGCTGCCGCCGGTGATTTCCGCGGCTTGCAGGCTGCCGGCCAGGGCTGCGGCTGCGCAGGCTGCGCTGAAAAGGCGTTTCATGGATACTGCTCCGGTCGTGTAATCGCTTCCGGCCTCTGCTTTTTCCGGGCCGGTTGCGCAGATTGCTATCCCTTCGCGCCGCCGCTTGGCAAATGGCTGGAACCTGCTGCCCTCTGGCTGCGGTGAAGTGTTGCCCCGCTGCCCTGCATCGTCCGGGACAGATGGCGCCGGAAAGTGAAAAAACTTCTGCCCGCCCCCTTGCGCAGTCCGGCGCCATTGTCTAAATCCCCGCTCAACGGGTCGTTAGCTCAGTTGGTAGAGCGCTTCGTTTACACCGAAGATGTCGGGAGTTCGAGCCTCTCACGACCCACCATTCTCCTCCTAAGAAGAAAAAGAAATCTCCCGCGCAAGTGTTTGCTGCGGTTGAGTTTTTCATGATGTTTCAGTGTGGTATCCGGGGGTTGCCATTTTTTTCCGGGAAAGTTCTGAAAAAGGCAAAACACCGCTTGACGGGTCACCGGGCGGAGAATATTACAGCCCAACATTCGGCAGCGATGCTCGAATGTGCAGCGGGCGGTTGTAGCTCAGTTGGTTAGAGTACCGGCCTGTCACGCCGGGGGTCGCGGGTTCGAGCCCCGTCAACCGCGCCACTGCTGCGCCCCGTCCCGGGGCCGAACAGGGACCGCCCCGGAGGGGACTGGATCGGAGACGATCCGCCGCAAGGCGAAAATGCGGTTGTAGCTCAGTTGGTTAGAGTACCGGCCTGTCACGCCGGGGGTCGCGGGTTCGAGCCCCGTCAACCGCGCCACTTTCGCCCGCCGCCCTGGCGTATCAGGGTCCGCCCCGGAGGGGACCATAGCCGAAAGGCCCATGCGCGGTTGTAGCTCAGTTGGTTAGAGTACCGGCCTGTCACGCCGGGGGTCGCGGGTTCGAGCCCCGTCAACCGCGCCACTTTCTTCCTCAGTTTTAAGGAATTAGAGACGCGTCCAGCGTGTGTCATCCGTGTTCCGGTGGGCTTCCCGGGGCCGCTGTGACTTCGGGGGTGTCCTGGCTGAAGCTGTTGCGCCAGCCTTCTGCGCTTTTTTCCCACAGGGACGAAATCAGCATCGATTTCCATGCCGTGGTGCCGGCAGGGAGATAGGCCGCTCGGTAGCTGAGCAGCACGGCATCCGGGCTGATGACGCGCAGCTGCGCATCGCTGAGGCGGTAGCCCGCCATCACCGGTCCGTTTTGCAGCTGATCGCAGTGGCCTGATTTGTCCGAGAAGCCACTGGGGTAGACGCCCAGGAAGTCCTCGGTCAGCATCTGCCCATCGGCCTCGGGGTCACCGGCAACCAGCGCCTCCCAGACCTTGGTTTCCAAGGCGACGAACTCGGCCAGCCGCGGGCCGCCGGTCAGAATCGTTTGTGTCATGAAACCAGCCTGACCGCCGGAAGCGGGGCGGGCAAGCGGTATGGCGGCGGAGCGGTCAGATAGCAGGCGGGTTCGGTGCCGCCTCTGTGTCGTGGCGCCAGCCGGTCAGCTCCGCATCGACCCATTTCTTGAGCCGGTCAAGATCGGGCTTGGGATTGGATTCCAGATAGCGCAGCAGCACCCTTGTACCGTGCTGATAACCGGCACGGTAGCTTTCCTCCGGGTCGGTCTGGTTGCCCTCGAACCCCGGCGGGCGGTTGAACCTACTTTGTGTCATCTCTGCCTCCGTGTGCAATTCGATCAGGTGTTTCCGCAAGGTTAGGGCAAGAGCGATAAGCAAGTCTTAACCTGGTGCGTAAAACGAACATCAAAGCCGCTGGCAGTGGCGGATTTTCTAACGGGTCAAGGCGGTGGCAGCGGGCTGAGAAAGCTGAGCAGCGCAGCGGCGGTCTCAGCCGGGGCGCTGTCGATGAAGAAGTGCCCGCCGGGTACACCGCGGGCCACCATGTTCTGCAGCCGGGGCGCCCAAGTGGCGGCGACGTCGTAGGCCTGCGCCATGGCGCCGTCGGCGCCGTAAAGCACCAGCGCCGGACATTGAACCTGGCGGTCCAGATCGCGGGCATCGTCATGGAAATCCAACTCGATTGCGGCGCGGTAGTCGTTGCACATGGCATGGACGCAGGCCGGATCTGCCCAGGCACGGCGGTAGGCGGCTAATGCATCAGGCGGGAAGTCCGTTAGTGATGCACCGCCCCAGCCTAAAAGACAGCTTTCGAAATAGGCCTGCGGGTCGGCGCCGATCATCCGTTCCGGCAGCGGCGTGGGCTGGGCCAGGAAGAACCAGTGGTAATAGGTGCGGGCGACCTGCTGAGTCAGCTGATCCAGCAGCAGGTGTGTCGGGGTAATGTCCATCACGGTGAGGCTTGCGACGGCTTCGGGGGCGTCCAGCGCCAGCCGGTGGGCAGTTCGGCCGCCGCGGTCGTGGCCCGCCAGGTGAAAGCGCGGATATCCCAGCGCCTGCATCAGCGCCAGCTGGTCAGCGGCCATGTTGCGGAAGCTCATCGCTTCCACGCCTTCGGGTTTGGAGCTGGCGCCATAGCCGCGCAGGTCGGCGGTCACCACGGTGTAATGGCGGGCAAGGCCGGGGATGGTATGTTCCCACATTTCTTTGGTTTGCGGGAAGCCGTGCAGCAGCAGAAGCGGCGGTCCATTGCCGCGTCTTGTATAGGCGATCTGCTGGCCGTTCACCTGACTTGTGCCGGTCTCGATGGCGGCTGGCATGGCTCTCTCCCTTGGCTGACGGGCGCACGCGCATTGGAGCCAGAGCAGCGTTCCAGATCAAGCCTGCCGCTGCGTTCGGGAGAAAGGGGAGGGCTCCCGCGCCTTGGCGCGGCATCGAAGAAGCGCTCGTCAGAGCACCGGTGACGGGCGGGAGAATGCCCCTCCTTGCGGGGCCGGTGGCGGGGCGGACGATTTGCCCGCCCTGCGGCTGCTTATTTCTGCGTCAGCGCGTCCAGGATGCGGGCCCAGGAGCGGATGCCCTTGTGGAAGCTTTTCAGGTCATACTTCTCGTTGGGCGAGTGGATGGCGTCGTCGTCATTGGCGAAACCGGCCAGCATCGATTCCATGCCCAGGATCGACTTGAAGAAACCCGCGATCGGGATCGAGCCGCCCATGCCGCAGAACACCGCTTCGCGCTGCCATTCGTCCGACAGGGCGGCGCGGGCGGCGGTGAATTCGGGACGGGTGATGTCCATGACTGACGCCTTGGAGCCTTCGAGATCGTTGTCCCAGACCACCTTGCAGTCGGGTTTCAGCTGCGCCTCCACATGTTTGCGGATTTTCACCCGCAGTGCGTCCGGGTCCATGTCGCCGACCAGGCGGCAGGTGATCTTGCAATGTGCCTCCGACGGGATCACGGTCTTGGAGCCGGCGCCATTGTAGCCGCCCCAGAGGCCGTTCACCTCAAGCGTCGGGCGGGCCCATTGCTGTTCCAGCACCGAGCGGTCCTTTTCGCCGTGCGCCTGGGTGTAGCCGGCGTTGTCGAGGTAGTCCTTTTCGTCAAAGCCGCAGCCTTCCCACTGGCGCAGCTGGTCCTCGGGCACCTCATGCACACCTTCATAGAAGCCGTCGACGGCGACCTTGCCGGTCTCTTCGTCATAGAAGGAGGCAACGATGCGGCTGAGCTCGCGCAGGGGGTTCAGGCCGGGGCCTCCGTAGTGGCCGGAGTGCAGGTCGATGCGCGGGCCAACGAGAGTGAACTCATCCTTCAGCATGCCGCGCAGCTGGGAGGAGATCGACGGCACCCCGCGCGAAACCATGGAGGTGTCGCAGATCAGTGCGATGTCGGCCTTCAGCTCGTCGGCGTTAGCCTCCATGAAGGGAATGAGCGAAGGGGAGCCGCTTTCCTCTTCACCCTCGAAGAAGAAGGTGATGCGGCAGGGCAGGGAGCCGTTGACGGCCTTCCAGGCGCGGCAGGCCTCGACAAAGGTCATCAGCTGGCCCTTGTCGTCCGACGATCCGCGGCCGCGGATCACGGTGCCGTTCGGGGTTTCCTCCAGCTGCGGCTCAAACGGCGGTGTGTTCCAGAGGTTCAGTGGGTCGACCGGCTGCACATCATAATGGCCGTAGAACAGCACATGCGGCGCGTCCGCGTTCTCCTCGCCCACATGGCCGACCACCATCGGGTGGCCCGGGGTCGCGCGTTTTTCCGCCTTGATGCCGATGGAGTTCAGATCGGCGACCAGCCAGTCGGCAGCCTTGTCGCATTCCGCCTTGTAGGCCGGGTCGGTGGAAATCGACTGGATCCGCAACAGCTCCATCAGCCGTTCGGTTGCGGCGTCCAGCTCTGCGTCGATCCGGTCCAGAACGTCATTCAGTGCCATCTATTGCTCTCCTGTTTGTCCGGGCAGGCCCTGGAATTTGGGCCAATTTGCCGCGGACCCTAGCAGCGCGGCTGGGGAGGGGCCAGAGGCCTCAGCGCTGGATTTTCAGGGCATTTTCTGCTGCTGAGGTTTCCGATCCGGTGCACTATATGGAAAAATGGGAAACAGATACGACGCAAACGGCCAAAGGTTGGCCGCAGCTGTCCTTGCCTGGTTATTGTTTAAGTTCTATTTGACCTGCATCAATGTTGCGCACCCGTGGCGGCGCGTATTCAGTTGATCGAAGGGACTGCCTCAGGTAACCAGTCGCGAACGTGATTGTGGCCTAATCGTCAGAAGACCCGTGCCCTTTACACAGCCCGCGTGCTCCGCAAGAGCACAATTAGCTATGGAGATGCCGGTGGACTATACCGCGAAACTGGACGCAGCGATTGCCAGCCTTCACGAAGAGGGCCGTTACCGGACCTTCATCGACATCGAGCGTAAGAAGGGCCATTTCCCGCACGCGGTGTGGAACCGGCCCGATGGCAGCAAGCAGGACATCACTGTCTGGTGCGGCAACGATTATCTGGGCATGGGGCAGAACCCGGTGGTGCTGGATGCGATGCATGATGCCATCGACGCTACCGGTGCAGGCTCTGGCGGGACCCGCAACATCTCCGGCACCACAGTCTATCACAAGCAGCTGGAGGCGGAGCTGGCCGACCTGCATGGCAAGGAAGCCTCGCTGCTGTTCACCTCCGCATATATCGCGAATGACGCGACGCTGAGCACGCTGCCCAAACTGTTCCCGGGGCTGATCATCTATTCCGACGCGCTGAACCACGCCTCCATGATCGAGGGCGTGCGCCGCAACGGCGGCGCCAAGCGCATCTTCCGCCACAACGATGTGGCCCACCTGCGCGAACTGCTGGAGGCCGACGACCCCAAGGCGCCCAAGCTGATCGCTTTCGAATCGGTCTATTCGATGGACGGCGACTTTGGCCCGATTGCCGAAATCTGCGACCTGGCGGATGAATTCGGCGCATTGACCTATATCGACGAGGTGCATGCGGTTGGCATGTACGGCCCGCGCGGCGGCGGCGTCACAGAGCGCGACCGCCTGGCCCACCGCATCGACATCATCAATGGCACCCTGGCCAAGGCCTATGGTGTGATGGGCGGCTATATCGCCGCCTCGGCCAAGATGTGCGATGCCATCCGCTCCTATGCGCCGGGCTTTATCTTCACCACCTCGCTGGCGCCTTCTGTTGCAGCAGGGGCGGCCGCTTCCGTCGCCTATCTGAAGGGCGCGCAGGACCTGCGAGACAAGCATCAGGATCAGGCCAAGGTGCTGAAATTGAGGCTGAAAGGCCTGGGCCTGCCTATCATCGACCACGGCAGCCACATCGTGCCGGTGATTGTCGGCAACCCGGTCCATACCAAGGTGCTGTCCGATCACCTGCTGGAGGATTACGGCATCTACGTGCAGCCGATCAACTTCCCCACCGTGCCGCGCGGCACCGAGCGTCTGCGATTCACACCGTCGCCGGTGCACGGCCCCAAGGAGATCGACGCGCTGGTTCATGCAATGGACGCATTGTGGTCGCATTGTGCGCTGAATCGTGCCGAACTTGCCGGGTAACCTACTGATCAGTGTAAATTAACGCCGAGTGTGTTACGCTGTTGCTAATCAATGAACGGATCTGAGTCGCAAATGTGATTCTTTCACCGTACAGAAACGATGGCGGCAGGCATATTATGGGACGGCAGGCATGATCGGGCGCTTCACCCAGCGCAAGCAAGATGAGCATGGCGGAACGGCAGAGCCGAAGGGTTTTGACGATTTCGAGCTGAAGCTTGGCGACGTGATGCGCGGCGAGCGGGCGACGATGGGCAAATCGCTGCTCGACGTCCAGCGCGAGTTGCGGATCAAGGCCTCCTATATCGCTGCCATTGAAAACTCCGATCCTTCCGCGTTTGACACACCCGGCTTCATCGCCGGTTATGTGCGGTCCTATGCGCGCTATCTGAACATGGATGCCGAGCAGGCGTTCCAGGATTTCTGCAAGGAAAGCGGCTTTTCCGTAGCCCATGGCATGTCGGCAGAGGCTTCCAGCCGCAGCAAGTCCGGCAAAGCGCCGGCGCCTGCGTCCAAGGGCCTGGGCGGCGATGCCTTTGCCTCGCCGAATACCCCGTTCATTCCCGCGCCCAGCAGCATCCTCAGCCAGATTGAGCTGCGTGCCGTCGGCTCGCTGATGGTGCTGGCCGGCCTGATTGGCGGCATTACATATGGCGGCTGGGCCGTCCTGAAAGAGGTGCAGCAGGTACAGTTTGCACCGGTGGATCAGACCCCGGCAGTGCTGGCGGATCTCGACCCGCTCAGCAGTGCGGTGCTGGAGGTTGCCGAGGGCAGCCAGGACCCCGCGGCTGAGGCGTTGGACCGGCTGTACCGTCCGCAGGCGCTGGATGTGCCGGTGCTGGTGGCGCGTGACGCACCGATTTCCACCATTGACCCGTCGACGCTGGGCAATTTTGCGGCGCCGGATGTGCCCACGATCAGCCTGGCGGAGGCCAGCCTGCCGTTTGACGGTGCCGGGCCGCTGCAGCAGGGTGAGCAGGGACCGCAGGTGCCCCAGGTTCTGGCCGAGGTTACACCGGGTGTCGAAATGGTTGCGGTGCGCCCCTCCTGGGTGCAGGTCACCGCGGCGGACGGCAGCGTGATCCTGGAAACTATAATGGACGCGGGCCAGCGGTTCCAGGTGCCGGTGACCGAGGACGCGCCGAAACTGCGCACCGGTGAAAGCAGCGCGATCTACTTTGCCGTCAATGGCCAGCATTTCGGCCCGGTCGGCGAGCGCGGCCAGGTCACCAAGAATGTCGAGCTGTCGATGGACGCGATCACCGGCCGGTTTGAACTGGCGGATCTGCAGGACGGCAGCAATGAGGCGTTGGCCACTCTGGTTGCGCAACTGCAGGCCGAACAGCCTCCGCAAGAATAACGCCCGCGCAGGAATTCGCAAAAGTCGCCCGGTGCTGCCATTGCAGCGCCGGGCGTCTGCACGTATCTAGACCGCAACAGGATCCAGCCGGGACACCAGCCGCAATGTCGATCAATCACATCCGCCCCTGGCGCCATATCGAGCGCCGCAAGAGCCGCCAGATCCATGTGGGTAACGTGCCCGTCGGCGGCGACGCCCCGATCGCGGTGCAGACCATGACCAATACGCTGACCACCGACGTCGCGGCAACGGTCGCGCAGGTCCAGGCCGCGGCAGAGGCGGGCGCTGATCTGGTGCGGATCTCGGTGCCGGATGAGGCATCGTCAAAGGCGCTGAAGGAAATTGTGCGCGAAAGCCCGGTGCCGATCGTCGCCGACATCCATTTCCACTACAAACGCGGTATCGAGGCCGCCGAGGCCGGGGCTGCCTGCCTGCGCATCAACCCGGGCAATATCGGTGACGAAAAGCGCGTGGCTGAAGTGATCAAGGCGGCGCGCGACCACAATTGCTCGATCCGCATCGGGGTGAATGCCGGGTCTCTGGAAAAGCACTTGCTGGACAAATACGGCGAGCCTTGCCCGGAGGCGATGGTGGAGAGCGGTCTCGACCATATTCGCATCCTGCAGGATCATGACTTCCATGAGTTCAAGATCTCGGTGAAAGCCTCCGACGTCTTCATGACGGCCGCCGCCTACCAGCAGCTGGCGGAAGCCACCGACGCGCCCATTCATCTTGGCGTGACTGAGGCCGGCGGTTTTGTTTCCGGCACCATCAAATCGGCGATCGGCCTGGGCCAGCTTCTTTGGATGGGCATCGGCGACACCCTGCGCGTCAGCCTCTCTGCCGATCCGGTGGAGGAGGTGAAGGTAGGTTTCGAGATCCTCAAGTCTCTCGGCCTGCGCCATCGCGGCGTCAACATCATCTCTTGCCCCAGCTGCGCGCGGCAGGGGTTTGACGTGATCAAGACGGTGGAAACACTGGAGGAACGGCTGGCCCATATCCACACGCCGATGAGCCTGTCGATCATCGGCTGCGTGGTGAACGGCCCCGGCGAGGCGCTGATGACCGATGTCGGTTTCACCGGCGGCGGCGCGGGCTCCGGCATGGTCTACCTGGCGGGCAAGGCCAGCCACAAGATGTCCAACGAACAGATGGTCGACCACATCGTCGAAGAGGTCGAGAAAAAGGCCGCTCAGATCGAGGCGGCCCAAGAGGCGGCGGAGTAGGGCGTTTCAAACGCCAGCTATGCTTCTTCTTTGCAATAATACTCCGGGGTCCGGGGCAGAGCCCCGGCCCAGCCGGTTCAACTTAACCTGTCAGCTCTGCTGCTCGCGGATTTCCGCCACCATCAGCTCCATCTGATCGGCGGGCAGGTAGCCGCGCAGAAGCTCGGTGCCCAGCACAAAGGTCGGGGTGCCGGAGATTGCCATCTTCTGTGCCAGCGCACGGGTCTGGCGCAGCTCTGCGGTCACCTCTTCGCTGTCCATCTTGGCAAAAATTGCCTCAGCATCCAGCGACAGGCCGTCTGCCAGGCGGCGCAGGGCGACCTCGTTCGGCTCACCTCCGAATTCGATCAGCGCGTCATGCACATCCTTGTAGGCATCATCGCCTGCCACCTGTTTGGTTGCGACGGCAAAGCGTGCGGACAGAACGGAAGCGTCGCCCAGGATCGGCAGTTCCTTGATCACCAGGCGGATATTACCATCGCTTTTCAGCAACTTGGCCACTTCCGGTGCGGCCTTGCGGCAGTAGCCGCAGCGGTAGTCCATGAATTCGACCAGGGTAATGTCGCCGTCAGGGTTGCCGCCAACCCAAGAGTAGCCGTCGTTTTGCAGCTCCGCCAGATTGTCGGCAACCAGCGTGTCATCGCGGGCGGCTTCGGCCTGCTGCTGGCGCTGTTCCAGAAGGTCGACGGCCTCCAGGATCAGTTCCGGGTTTGCCAGGATGTATTCGCGCACTTCCTTGCCGAAGGCCTCGCGTTCCGCCTCCGACATTGAGCTGATGTCAAAGGCCTGCGCCGGCGCGCCCAGGAGGGCCAGGGCAGTAGCCGCGGCTGTGGCGGTGCGGGTGAAAAGGGTCATTTGCGTCTCTTTCTCTTCTGAGCTTGTTCATAGGCCACCAGCACATCCTGCGCCCGCCGGGCGGCGGGGGATCCGGCTGGCAGCAGGGCGGTGGCCCGTTTGGCGTGAATGCCGGCGTCATTCAGACGCCCTTGCAAGGCATAGCGTTCGGCAGTGACCAGGGCGGCCATGCCGTTTTGTCCGGTTTTGGCATAGGCCAGCGACATGTCGCGCAGCAGCACTGTATTGCGGAAGTCGATGGCGCGGGCGCGTTCCATGGATTTCAGTGCCGCTTTGGGCTGGCCCGCGGCCAGCTGTGCGCGGCCGTAGCCGGTCAGGATCAGCGGGTCCTTGGGGGCAAGGCTGACGGCCTTGCCATAGGCGGCTAGTGCCGCGGACCACTGGCGGTTCTCGATCAGAATCTGGCCCTTGAGTTCGTAATAGAATGGATCGGAAGGCCGTGCAGCCAGCGCGCCGTTTACCGCCTTCAGCGACTTTTTCAGGTTTCTCTGCCGGTGATAGGCGGCGGCCTCGCGCATCAGGCGGACGTCCTTGTACTGCTCCTCGCGCACTCGGCGCAGGGTCCATTTCGGCGCGCGGGTAAAGGCCGACAGCTTGCCGCGGACCCGGGCGAACCAGTATTGCGCGTCCGGGCTGGTCTGGCCCTTGTCGCCATAGGCGGCCAGATAGGCCTGCGCGGCCCGCATACGGTCGCGGCTGAGGGGGTGGGAGCGGGTGTAGGGATCCTGGGTACCTGCACTCAGCACTTCCTGGCCTGCAAAGGCGCGGTGCAGATCGACCAGTCCCTGCGGGCTGATGCCTGCCCGGTTCAGGTAGTCAGCGGCGGAACGGTCGGCGCTGCTTTCCTCTGCCCGTGTGTGGGCCAGGAAGCTGCGGAAGGCCGAGCTTTGGGTGCCGATGGCAATGCCCGCCGCCGCATCTCCGCCGCCGGCCGCTGCCGCAAGTGCGGCCAGTGCCAAGCCAAGCCCTGCCGCGCTATTGGCAGAGCGCAGGTTCTGCATCCGCCGTGACAGGTGGCCGTTGGTGATATGGGCCGCCTCATGGGCTAGCACGGCTTGCAGCATTTCCGGTGAGGTGACCTTGAGGATCAGCCCGTAATTCACAAATATCGTTCGAGAATCCAGGACGAATGCGTTGAAGGACGAGTCGTTGACCAGCAAGATGCGAACCCGGTTTGCGTTCAAACCCGCGGCGCGCAGAACCGGGGCCGCGAGCCGGTTCAGCCCGTATTCGATATCCGGATCGCGCAGCAGCGAGATAGACGCCGCCTGCGCCGCCGCTGCAAATTGGACAAGCGTGCAAACCAGAAGAGCCGGGATTGACGCCAGCCGGAAGAAACGGTCAAAACTCATGCGCGCACATTGGGAGATTAGCATGCGAAACTCAACCCGGTCCGAGGTCGATCCCTTCATTGTGATGGATGTGATGGAGGCTGCCCGCAAGGCTGAGGAGGCGGGCCGCCACATCATCCACATGGAGGTGGGCCAGCCGTCGACCGGGGCGCCATCCGGGGCGCTGAAGTCGCTGGGGAATGCGTTGGAGAACAACGCCTTGGGCTACACGGTCGCTCTGGGCCTGCCAGCCCTGCGCAAGCGGATCGCGCAGCTCTATGGGGAGTGGTACAATGTCGATCTGAACCCGGAACGGGTGATCGTGACGCCGGGTTCCTCCGGCGCTTTTCTGCTCAGCTTCACCGCTTTGTTCGACAGCGGCGACCGAGTGGGCATCGGCGCGCCGGGCTATCCCTCCTACCGGCAGATCCTGAAGGCGCTGGGGTTGGTGCCGGTGGACATCCAGACAGCACCGGAAAACCGGCTGCAGCCGGTGGCGGCGGACCTTGCAGGGCAGAAACTGTCCGGCCTGATGGTGGCGTCGCCCGCCAATCCGACCGGCACCATGCTGGACCGTGCGGCGATGGGGGCGCTGATCGATGCGGCCAGGGAAGAAGGCGCCAGCTTTATCTCCGACGAGATCTATCACGGGCTGGAATACGAGGCGAAGGCAGTCACGGCGCTGGAGCTGACCGACGAGTGTTATGTCATCAATTCCTTCTCCAAGTTCTTTTCGATGACCGGTTGGCGGGTCGGCTGGATGGTGGTGCCGGAGGATCATGTGCGCGTGGTCGAACGGATCGCCCAGAACATGTTCATCTGCGCGCCGCACGCCAGCCAGGTGGCGGCGCTGGCCGCACTCGATTGCGAAGACGAGATGCGGGAAAACCTGGCCGTCTACGCCAAGAACCGCCAGTTGATGCTGGACGGGCTGCCGAAGGCCGGTTTCACCAAAATCGCGCCGCCGGACGGGGCGTTTTATGTCTATGCCGATGTGTCGGACCTAACCGATGACAGCCGCAGCTTTGCCGCGGAAATCCTTGAAAAGGCGGGTGTTGCTGTGACCCCGGGTCTGGATTTCGATCCCGTCCGCGGCGCCACCACGCTGCGGTTCTCCTATGCGCGCTCCACCGCGGATATCGAGGAAGGCCTGGCAAGGCTGGCGCTGTTCATGGCGTCGCGGGATTAACCCGCGGATAGACGCAGAAGGCGGATTTCCAATGACGCGCAAATTGCCTAGTCTGCCGGCCAAAAGGCCGGAGGGCCAGGCATGAGGCAGATATGGGCAGACTGATCACACTCACCGCGTTGATCTGGGCACTGGCAGCAGGCGCCTGGGCGCAAGGCGGCAGCGGCTTCAGCGGGCTGGCGCGCATTGATGCCGGGGCCAGCCAGGTGCGCGATGCCGGGCCGGGGGCAGAGATCACGCTGGGTCTCAGCCAGGGGGTGCCGTACCGGCTTTTCACCCTGACGGAACCGCCGCGTTTGGTTCTGGATTTCCAAGAGGTCGACTGGACCGGGTTGACGGCAGAGAAGCTGCTGCAGGGGGATCAGGTCACCGCGGCGCAATTCGGCACTTATGTTCCCGGCTGGTCGCGTCTGGTGCTGCAGCTTGCGGAACCGATGAAAGTGGCCAGTGCTGCGTTGACTGTGGATCAGGTGACAGCGGCCGCAACACTGACAGTTGCGCTGGAACAGGTCACAGCGGAGGAGTTTGCCGCCAGCGCCGGGGCACCGCAGGACCCGCGCTGGGACCTGCCCGCACCGGAAACCATGGAGGCGAAGGCGGCGCGGGATGAGAACGCGCCGTTGCTGGTGATGCTGGATCCGGGCCACGGCGGTATTGATCCGGGCGCCGAGACAGAGGTTGTCGTAGAAAAGCACCTGATGCTGCAATTTGCCCGGGAGCTGGGCGAGGCGCTGGTGCGGTCGGGCCAGTTCACCGTGCAGATGACCCGCGATGACGATTATTTTGTCTCGCTGGAGCGGCGCATCGCAATGGCGCATCAGGCGGGCGCGGACGTGTTCATTTCGCTGCATGCGGATACGATTTCCGAGGGCCGCGCCCACGGCTCGACCGTTTATACCCTGTCCAAGGAGGCCTCGGACGCGGCTTCAGCCAAACTGGCGGAGCGGCATCTGCGTGGTGATCTCTTGTCCGGCACCGACCTTAGCCAAGCGGACGACGGCGTGACGGCTGTGATGCTGGATTTGGCCCGGCAGGAAACCCAGCCGCGCAGTGATGCGCTGGCGGCGGCGCTGATCGACGGGCTTCGCGCACAAGGGCGGCCGATCAACAACCGGCCGCTGCGCTCGGCCGGGTTCTCGGTGCTGAAATCCGCCGATATCCCGTCCGTGCTGGTGGAACTTGGGTTTCTGTCCAGCAAGCGCGATATCAAGAATCTGGTGGACGCAGAGTGGCGCGCCAAGGCCGCCCGCGGCATTCTCAACGGGCTGATTGCCTGGCGCGCGCAGGATGATGCCCGCCGGGCGCTGGTGCGGCAGTAGGCGTATTTGCGCCTGAATCGGCGGACCATCCGCAAAACGGGGCCGGGTGCGGTGAAATCTGCTAGGATTTTCCCACCTTCCCCGGCGCCTATCCCCCGTTTCCCGTTTTGACGAGGGCGCTTGCCGTCCCTATATAGGCGGCACCCCGCGTGAAAGGCCAACATCCGTGCTCAGGTTCATATTCTCTTTCTTCGGCTCCATCTTCAGCACCATCACCCTTGGCGTGGCGATGGTGGCGCTGACCATTGGGGCGGTGTTCTGGATCTACGGGCGCGACCTGCCGAGCCATGAATCGCTGGCCCAGTACCAGCCGCCGACGATCAGCCGGATCTATTCGGGCGAGGGGCACCTGATTGACGAATTCGCCAAGGAACGCCGCCTGTTCACCCCGTCGCATGAGATCCCGGATCTGGTGAAACAGGCCTTTATCTCGGCGGAAGACAAGAACTTCTACAGCCATTCCGGTTATGACGCCCGCGGTATCGCCGCAGCGGCGATCGAGGCGGTGCGCTCGCGCGGGCAGAACGTGCGCGGTGCCTCCACCATTACCCAGCAGGTGATGAAGAACTTCCTGTTGTCCGGCGATCGCCGGGCCGAGCGCAAGATCAAGGAGATCATCCTCGCCACCCGGCTGGAGGAAACGCTCGACAAGGAACGCATTCTGGAGCTGTACCTGAACGAGATTTTCCTCGGCCAGAACTCCTATGGCGTGACCGCGGCGGCGCAGACCTATTTCAACAAGACCCTGGGTGAACTGGAGCCGCATGAGGCGGCGACGCTGGCCTCGATGCCCAAGGCGCCGTCGGATTATCACCCCGTGCGCCAGAAGGAGCGCCTGCTGGCGCGGCGCAACTATGTGCTGCGGGAGATGCGCGAGAACGGCTATATCTCCAAGGATGTTTATGACGTGGAGGTGGCGCAGCCGCTGCGCTCGGTCCAGAACGGCGATTTCGAGGGCTTCCGCACCACGCTGCCGCCGCGCGATTACTTTACCGATGAAATCCGCCGCCAGCTGACAGAGGACTTCGGCGAGGGTGAGTTTTTCACCGGCGGCTTTACCGTGCGCGCGACCATCGACCATGACATGCAGGCCGAGGCGGCGCTCGCGATGCGCGGCGGGCTGGAGAAATACGACCGTTCCCGCGGCATCTGGCGCGGCACCGGCGTCAAGCTGGAAGAAGAGCAGCTGAAGGACGAACCCACTTGGCGTGCAGCGCTGGCAAACGCCAATGTCTCCCGCGATATTGTGCTGGGCGGGCGCTGGTATCCGGCAGTGGTGCTGGAGGTCGGCGACAAGTCCCTGACCGTTGGTGTCGAACACAGTGAAGGCACAGGCTCTGTCCCGCGCTCCGACATCAAATGGATGAAAGGCAGCTTTGCTGACAACTTCACCCGCGGCGACGTTGTGCTGGTCCGCGCCGAGAAGAAGGACGATGCCTTCAGCCACTGGTCGCTGCGGCAGGTGCCTGAGGTCCAGGGCGGCTTTGTTGCGATGGACGTGAACTCCGGCCGGGTTCTGGCGATGCAGGGCGGCTTCTCTTACCAGCATTCGGTGTTCAACCGTGCCACCCAGGCGATGCGCCAGCCGGGTTCCAGTTTCAAGCCGTTTGTCTATGCCGCGGCACTGGACAGCGGCTACAGCCCGGCGACCATCGTCGTCGACGCACCGATTGAAATCAACACACCGCAGGGTCTGTGGCGGCCGAAGAACTCCACCAACAAGTTCTACGGTCCGACGCCCTTGCGCACCGGCATCGAGATGAGCCGGAACCTGATGACCATCCGCCTGGCGCAGGAGGTCGGGATGCCGGTTGTGGCGGGCTATGCAGAACGCTTTGGCGTCTATGACAATATGGGGCCGTTCCTGGCCAACTCTCTCGGGGCGGAGGAAACCACGCTTTATAAGATGGTGGCGGCCTATGCGATGTTCGCCAACGGCGGCGAGCGGGTGCAGCCGACGCTGGTGGACCGGGTGCAGGACCGTTTCGGCAAGACCATCTACCGTCACGATGACCGTGACTGCGTCGACTGCTCCGATCCCACGCTGGCGCCCGGTCAGGCCCCGCGCATTGTCACCGACCGCGAACAGGTGATGGACCCGATCACCGCCTATCAGCTCACCTCGATGATGAAGGGCGTGGTTGACCGCGGCACCGCGTCCAGCGTGATCAACCTGCCGGTGCCCACCGCGGGCAAGACCGGCACCACCAACGATTCCCGCGATGTCTGGTTTGTCGGTTTCACCTCCAACATCGTGGCCGGCTGCTACATGGGGTTTGACCAGCCCCGCCCGATGGGCCGCGGCGCCTATGGCGGCACCATGTGCGGCCCGGTGTTCCAGCAGTTCATGAAGAAGGCGACCGAAAAATTCGGCGGCGGCCCGTTCGAGGTGCCGGAAGGCGGCCATTTCATCAAGATCGACCGCTACACCGGCGCGAGGCTGCCTGACGGCGCCTCTGGTGCCTATGTGGTGGCGGAGTATTTCCGCGACGGGGCTGAACCGATCTTCGGCCTGACCTATGACGGCGGCTTTGCGATGGGATCGAACCTGCCGCTGATCGAGGAAGTTCAGCAATCCGGCCGCCAGGTCACCACCTCCAGCGGCGGCACTGCGGTGCTGGGACCAAAGGCGACCTTCGGCACAGTCAGTTCCGGAGGGCTTTACTGATCCAGCGGACTGGGCGGCAGCAGCAATGCCGCCTCGCAGCGGGAGGCGCAGAGGCGGGCGGTGCGCCCGCCTTCGCCGCTGTGCCAGCGCAGGTCGGGCATGATGCAGAACAGTTCCTCGCGCACCGGTTCTTCCAGCGCTGAGACCGCCTGAACCCCTGGGTGGAAGCTCTCGGAGGCGGCGCCCTCGGCATAGATGATCTCGTGCTGGCCAAACAGCACATGAACATAGGTCACGGTGCCGCCTGGCTCCCGCCGGATGGAGCGGTCATTGAGCATATGCACGGCGGAGACCAGAACCTCGCTTTCGCCAAACAGCAGGCTGGCCTGGGAGCCGGAGAACAGCATCCGGTGCTGCGGTGAGACAAGCAGGTCGCGCTCTGCCCCGAACTGGCCTGCCTTGATGCGGATCGGAGCCAGGTTGCCAGTCGCGGGCACCGTTGACTGGCTGATCCAGCGCACTGGCTGCAGGCCGTTGTCGCGGGTCATCACCAGATCGCCGGGACGCAGGGTTTCGATGGCGCGCAGGCCCCCAGACGTGGCGATACGGGTGCCTGCGGTAAAGCAGATGATGTTTTCGATGCCGGAAAAGTAGACGGTACTGCCGTCCAGCAAGGTGGCGCTGCCGGTCTTGCTGCCGCCGGTGTCATCAGTAATGACCAGCGTGCCCTTGTCCAGCTGGCCGTTGAAGTCCAGCGTGTCGCCAGTGGTTTCACCGTCATCGCCGCCAGTTATGGTGATGTCGCCGGTGACGAAGGCTTCGTCGGACACGATTGTGAAATAGTCGTCACCTGCGCCGCCGCTGGCGGAGTCGCCTTCGCCCGCAAAGATGCTGTCGTCGCCCGCGCCGCCGTCCAGCGTATCGGCACCGCTACCACCGGATATCGTGTCATCGCCGCCCTGGCCATAAATCACGTCATCGCCGTCGCCGCCGTCGATGCTGTCATCCCCATCCGCGGGCACTTCCGGGGGCACCGCAAACGTGATGTCGGTGACCATGTAGTCGGAGCCGTCGGTGCCATCGGTCTGCAGGTTGGCGGACAGCACCAGCTGGTCGAAGTCGCCATAGCCACTGATGTCGATGGTGCCGGTGCCAGAGCCCGCAACATCCTCAGTGAAATCCCCTTGGGCGACCAGAACGCCGTCCTTGTAGATGGCCCAGTGGCCCTCTTCGCCGTTCGACTGGGAATAAAGATGCTTAAAGGTGACGCTGACATCGTCGGTATCCTGGTCGAAGTCGACGATCAGTTCCTCTGACACGCCTGAGGCTTTGTCATATCCGATCTGGGCGTCAACCCCGCTGTCAGAGTCGGAAATCGCACCGGCCACGCCATAGCCGCCATCGTAGTAGTCGATGTTGGCAGCACTGGTATTGCCTGCAACGGTCTTAGCCGTGACGGTGAAACCGCTGCTGGTGTCGGTGACATTGGCGTAGGTGATGCTTTGGTCGGAGTCTGTCAGGCCCGCTTCGCTGCTGCTGTCGCCATAGATCGTGTCATCGCCGCTGCCGCCTGCCAGACTGTCGCCGCCTTCACCGCCGAACACCATGTCATTGTCGGCGCCGGCATCCACAGTATCGTCGCCAGCCCCGGCCTCGACCGTATCCTGGTTGCCGGAGGCGCCGCCGCCATTGCCGTTGTCGATCTGGTCGCCGTCGGCATCGGTGTAGCTGCTGTCGATGGTGTCTGCGCCACTGGTGCCCTCCACCGCGCCGTCAGTGTCAGAATAGGCGGGCGGGTTGTCGGCCGAGGCTGAGCTGAACGTATCCGGCGGGCCGTAGTCCGGAACGAAGTAGACGTTTCCGTCTGTGGCCAGATAATAAACACCTGGCTCCAGCTCGTTGGTGTAAGGGGTGCCGCCGTGCGATCCGGTCCAGCTCCAGTTGCCGGCTCCCAGGTTTTGGTCGGTTGTAAAAGAGGCATAGGTGGACGTGATCGTATCGCCGTGATCAAGCGATCCGTCTCCAAGCTGGACAAGATATCCGCTGGGCATGGTCCCAATTCCCCAAATACACCGCGAGCCGGCGGCACGCGCGTTCGAAAGCCCACTGTCAAGCAGGCCCTGTTAATGCCGGGTATTTCGGCAGGCAGATAACGTGCAGCATTTTATCTGAATTTTCTGCAACGGCCGGGGAATGCCTGTGTGGCCTCGCCGCTTGCCCGCGGCGCAAGGGTGGTTTATCACGCAGTCCTGATCTCAGATTGCAAGGACCTCCCATGCGCGCGGAAACCCAGAACATCGTCGCAGACATCGAGAAATCGCTGGAGCTCTTGGCCCAGCGGATGAACTGGGAAACCGCCGAATACCGGCTGGAGGAGTTCAATGCGCGCGTTGAGGATCCCAATCTTTGGGACGATCCGGACGCGGCGCAGAAGCTGATGCGCGAGCGCCAGGCGCTGGTGGATTCCATCGCGACCTACAAGGGCATCCAGCAGGATTTGTCCGACAACATCGAGCTGATCGAACTGGGCGAGATGGAAGACGACGCGGATGTCGTTAAGGACGCTGAGGAAGCTCTGGCGGCGCTCAAGGGCAAGGCTGCCGAGAAAGAGCTGGAAGCGCTGCTGGACGGCGAGGCGGATGCCAATGACACCTTCCTGGAAATCAACGCAGGCGCCGGCGGCACCGAGAGCTGCGACTGGGCCTCGATGCTGGCGCGGATGTATGTGCGCTGGGCCGAGAAGAAGGGCTACAAGGTCGAGCTTCAGTCCGAAAGCGCAGGTGACGAGGCGGGCATCAAATCCGCCGCCTACAAGATTTCCGGCCACAACGCCTATGGCTGGCTGAAATCCGAAAGCGGCGTGCACCGGCTGGTGCGGATTTCGCCCTATGACTCGGCGGCCAAGCGGCACACATCGTTCAGCTCCGTCTGGGTCTACCCGGTGGTGGACGACAATATCGAGATCGAGGTGAACCCTTCTGATATCCGCGTTGACACCTACCGCTCGTCCGGTGCCGGCGGCCAGCACGTCAACACCACCGACTCGGCGGTTCGGATCACTCACATCCCGACCGGCATCGTGGTGACCTCGTCTGAGAAATCCCAGCACCAGAACCGCGATATCGCTATGAAGGCGCTGAAATCGCGCCTCTACCAGCAGGAGCTGGACCGCCGCAACGCCGCCATTAACGAGGCGCATGAGGCCAAGGGCGATGCCGGCTGGGGCAACCAGATCCGGTCTTACGTGCTGCAGCCCTACCAGATGGTAAAGGATCTGCGCACCCAGCATGAGACCTCTGACACCAAGGGGGTTCTGGACGGCGATCTGGACGGTTTCATGGCTGCCACCCTGGCGCTGAATGTTGCCGGTAAAAGCCGCGCGGACGCGCAGGCTGAGGACTGATCCCGGCGATGTCCGGCCGGGGCATCTGACAGTTTTCAAGGGGCAGCCTGCATGGGCTGCCCTTTTTCTTTGTGCAGTTTCTGCTTCGGGCAGGTGCCGCTAAATCATGCATCTGCAAGGCATTTTATTCTGCGGATTTCGCGGCTAGGCTTAAATGAAGCATTTTTGACGCCGCTTTTGAAAAGGACGCAGGCCATCCGCGACCGGACAGAAAACAGGGCCTGCCGGAGGGGAGGAGTACCGCGATGACACCCGAAAAACCCTTTGGTGTGCCGCCGCTGCAGCCGGTCACGACGCAAATGCTGTTTGAGGCGCTGCGCCGGGGCTGGGCGGATTTCCGAAGGAAGCCGCTTTACGGGCTGTTCTTTGCTTCGGTCTATGTGCTGGCTGGCTGGCTGATGGCCTGGATCACCGTGCGTACCGGCACCACATACTGGCTGGTGCTGGCAGCCATCGGGTTCCCGCTGATCGGCCCCTTTGCCGCGGTTGGCCTTTATGAGGTGTCGCACCGGCTGGAACAGGGCAGGGGAATCGCAGTTGGCCGGATTTTGGGTGTCGTGGTGCAGCAAAGCCGCCGCCAGCTGCCGTCGATCTGCGCCATCATCGTGGTGGTTTTCCTGTTCTGGTTCTTTCTCGGCCATATGATCTTTGCCCTGTTCCTGGGGACTGCCACCATGACCAATATTTCCACCTCAGCGGAAGTGTTCCTGACTGCCAACGGGCTGATCATGCTGGCCGTCGGCACTGTAGTCGGGGCGCTGTTCGCATTGCTGCTTTACATGATCACGGTGATTGCACTGCCGCTGCTGCTGGACCGCGAGGTGGATTTCGTCACCGCGATGATTACCAGCTTTCAGTATGTGCAGCAGAATTTTGTGGTGATGATGATCTGGGCCGGAATGATCGCGGTTCTGACCTTTGCGGCGTTGCTGCCGTGGTTCCTGGGTCTGTTTCTGGTGTTGCCGCTGCTGGGCCACGCCACCTGGCACATCTACAGGCTGACAGACGCCAGTTAGCGTCAGTGGAAAGGTTGAGTGGTGTTGAGAAGGCGCCGGTGAAAGGGCAGCAGGGCGTCTTCATCGGCAAATCCGGCGCTGCGGGCGGCGGCCAGAACCTGGGCCGTGTCGCGGCCCAGATGCTCATAGACCATCCGCGTCACCCGCTCGCCGGTGCCGCTTTCGCGGACGGTGCGGGCGACGTAGCCTGACCAGAAGTTGTTCTGCAGCGACGCAACCCGCGCCAGGTAATTGAAGGAATAGGTCATCGCCTTGCGCCGCGCGATGACAAAGGCGACGCCGTCCTCGTGGCCGCTGATATAGCCGCGGAACTCCCGCACGCCGGGGCTGGCCGGCAGGCCCTGGCTGAGCATTGCCTCTTTGGCTTCGAACCCTTTGATATAGGTGACACCGGCCTCGCGGAACACATAGACCAAGCCGATCACGAACTTCTCTTCGTTGATGAAGCTGCGGCGGGTGAAGCGATAAAATCCGGAAGGGAAAAACTCTTCAGTCAGCTGCTGTACGCCGTGGCCCAGAAAGTCAGCCAGAAAGGCGCCATTTACAACCTGGCCTGCCTTGGAAAGAGTTTCGACAGGGTCAAGCAGAATGCGGGCGTCAACCTCAAAGAAACGGCAAATTCGGTCCAGAACATCAGGGCGCGGGAAACTTTCACCGGACAGGTACCGGTTGAATTGGGTGCGGTTGATCCCCAGCTGCCGCGACAATTCAGAAATCGACCGGTATTGCCGCGCCAGTTGACGCAAGTTGGCGCCAAACATGTTCCTTAAGTCAGCTGGAGAGCGGTTCTGGCTGTTCATTCGGGGTCCTGACTGTCCGGCTTTTACGTAGAATTTTCCCCTTTTACCGAAGGCTTATGCCAGTTTTCGGCATCACCGGACCGGTCTGTGCCGCCTACCTGCGTCAGGGGTGTCGCTAATTCACGTCAGAAGGCTAATTGAACTGACACAAAATGCAATAGCCCAACCCGATTTTTGTCATGTTGGCGTCAGCTTAATTGGTTCAGAATTGGGTGGCGGCAATACGAGGACTGGTATGATTGGAGTCATTTTATGGAGTGACGCCCCCCTGACCAAAGCCGTTATATGGTGCGGCGATCAAGGGGACCTTGCTTTTTTCACAAACAAGGCTGACGCAGGCTTTCCAGAGCTGAACCCGGGTGATTGGGTTGAGTTTGACATAATCCTGAGTGGTAATATTCGAATTGCAGAAGATCTGTCTGTTGTCGTGGAACAGGGCAGCCCTGATTTGGCCGACCGGCTGAGCGCAACAGCGGAATGCGGTGAGAAGGCGGAGCCCGATTGCCAGGAGCAGAAGGTTGTTCCCTTCCCGCTGCAGGCAGCAGAAAAGCGGCGCGTTTCCGCACCGCTTCGCAACGTTCAAGGATAACGCCGGCCCTTAACGGGCCGGGGACAGGGTCAGTTGCCGCGCAGAAGGGCGGCAACGCCGGTGCGGGCAATCTCGGCCAGACCCAGAGGGCGCATCAGATCGGCAAAGGCATCGATCTTTTCCGGCGCACCGGTGATTTCAAAGACAAAGCTGTTCAGGGTACTGTCGACCACGTTGGCGCGGAAGATATCCGCCAGCCGCAGCGCCTCGACGCGTTTGTCGCCTTCGCCTGCCACTTTCAGGATTGCCAGTTCGCGCTCCACTGCGGCGCCTTCGACCGTCAGGTCATGCACGTCGCGGACCGACACGATCCGGCCTAGCTGTGCCTTGATCTGCTCGATCACCTGCGGGGTGCCGGTGGTGACAATGGTGATGCGCGATAGGTGGCCGGTATGGTCCACCTCGGCTACGGTGAGGCTTTCAATGTTGTAGCCGCGGCCCGAAAACAGGCCGATCACCCGGGCCAGAACGCCGGGTTCGTTTTCCACCAGCACCGCAATGGTGTGGCGCTCCTGCACGTCCGAAAACGTCGGGCGCAGGTTGTAGGCGGAGTGGCGGTTGGAGCCTTTTTTGATATGCAGGGCAGACATTCGTGGTCTTCCTCTCGTATGTCGGTGCCAGGAAATTCGAATTTCCTGGCAAATTTCTTCGAAGAAATTTGCGGCGCCGCCGCGGTTACACCAGCACTGCGCCGCCGGCCTGGATGACGCCCTGCGTCTCCGCCTCGCCCAAGAGCATCTCGTTATGCGCCTTGCCCGACGGGATCATCGGGAAGCAGTTCTCGTGCTTCTCGACCAGGCAGTCGAAGATCACCGGCCCGTCATAATCTATCATTTCCATGATCGCATCATCCAGGTCTTTGGGATCGCTGACGCAGATGCCCTTGGCGCCGAAGGCCTCTGCGAGCTTCACGAAATCAGGCAGTGCCTCGGACCAGGAGTGGCTGTAGCGTTCGCCGTGCAGCAGCTCCTGCCACTGGCGCACCATGCCCAGGCGCTCGTTATTGAGGATGAACTGCTTCACCGGCAGGCGGTACTGCACAGCGGTGCCCATTTCCTGCATGTTCATCAGCCACGATGCCTCGCCCGCGACGTTGATCACCAGCGCGTCCGGATGCGCCATCTGGGCGCCGATCGAGGCCGGGAAGCCATAACCCATGGTGCCAAGCCCGCCGGAGGTCATCCAGCGGTTCGGATCCTCAAAGCCCAGGTATTGCGCGGCCCACATCTGGTGCTGTCCGACCTCGGTGGTGACGTAACGGTCACGGCCTTTGGTCAGCTCCTCCAGGCGCTGCAGCGCGTACTGCGGCTTGATGGTCTTTTCCGAGTTCTTGAAGGACAGGCAGTTCACCGCGCGCCATTCGTTGATCTGCTTGTGCCACTTGTCCAGCGCCTCGCGGTTCACCTTGCGGCCGCGCGACTTCCAGACCTTCAGCAGGTCCTCCAGCACATGGGCCACATCGCCGACAATCGGGATATCGACCCGGATCACCTTGTTTATCGAGGAGGGGTCGATGTCGATATGGGCTTTCTTCGACTTCGGGCTGAAGGCGTCGATGCGGCCGGTGATCCGGTCATCGAAGCGGGCGCCGATGTTGATCATCAGGTCGCAGCCGTGCATCGCCATGTTGGCCTCGTAAAGCCCGTGCATGCCCAGCATTCCCAGCCAGTTCTTGCCGGAGGCCGGATAAGCGCCCAGCCCCATCAGGGTGGAGGTGATTGGAATGCCGGTGGCATCGACCAGCTCACGCAGCAACTGGCTCGCTGCAGAGCCGGAGTTGATGACGCCGCCGCCGGTATAGAACACCGGGCGCTTGGCCTTTTCGATGGCCTCGACCAGCTCGGTGATCTCTTCCATATCACCTTTGACCTGGGGCTGGTAATGCGAGGCCGACGGCTTCGGGCCCTGATACTTGCCATTGGCGAACTGCACGTCCTTGGGGATGTCGACCAGAACCGGGCCGGGGCGGCCGGATTTGGCGACGTGGAATGCCTCGTGCAGGGTGCCGGCCAGCGCATCGGTGTCCTTGACCAGCCAGTTGTGCTTGGTGCAGGGGCGGGTGATGCCGACGGTATCCGCCTCCTGAAAGGCGTCGGAGCCGATCATGAAGGTCGGGACCTGGCCTGTCAGAACCACGATCGGGATCGAGTCCAGGAGAGCGTCGGTGAGACCTGTGACCGCATTGGTGGCACCGGGACCGGACGTCACCAGCACAACGCCGGGCTTGCCGGTGGAGCGGGCATAGCCTTCGGCGGCGTGGACCGCGCCTTGCTCATGGCGGACCAGCACGTGACGAATGTCATTCTGCAGAAAGATCTCGTCATAGATCGGCAGCACGGCGCCGCCTGGGTATCCGAAGACTACGTCCACACCCTGATCCTTCAGGGCTTGGACAACCATCTTTGCGCCGGTCATTTCACGTGTCATCTGCTTTTTGCTCCAATTGGCGGCATCGTCCGTTACGCATAAAAAAAGCCCCCGATTTCAGGTCGGAGGCGCATGGGTTCGATTATGGTCTACCGTTACCGGCCCATGCGCTTGGTTCCTACGATTACGACTAGGGTGGTCACTGCCACAGGCTCCTTCTTGCGTTGCGGGCGACATTATGTCTGCCGGACAGGGGCGTCAACCGCGAAAGCTGTCAAAAAACACCGGTTCAGGGACATTTTCTTGCTTGCAGGCGGGGGTGCGGCGAAATTTCCGCGAAAACGGGTGCGGTTTTCCGTGCGGATTCGTTCAAAACCGGCACCGGGATGTCCCGTTTGTGCCAGATCGGCCAAACCGCAGCAGGCAAGCTCACCTTAAAAGAGGCGACAGGGAAGGACATACAATGGCTGAACTTGCAGAACTGGTGGATCTGGGCCGGTATCCCATCGACCGGCCCGGCTCGCCTGCCTATGCGCGGATGATGGCGGACGTGCAAAGCGAGCTGGAGGCTGACGGCTGCGCGGTGCTGCCGGGATTTGTGCATGAAGACGGCATCGCCCGGCTGGCAGCAGAGGCAGATAGCGTGGCGGATCAGGGGCATAAGTCGTTCAGCCGCACCAACGCATATTTCTCCAAAGACGACCCGGCACTGCCGGAAGACCATCCGGTGCGCCAATTCTATGACCGCTCCAACGCCTTCATTCCAGCGGACAATTTCGGCGCCGCCAGTCCGCTGCGGACAATCTATGAATTTCCCGGCTTCATGCCCTTCATCCGGGAGGCATTGGGCGAGCCGGAGGGCCGTTTCTTCCGCTATGACGACCCTTTGGCGGACGTGATAATTAACATGGTCGAGGAGGGCGACGGCTTCCCCTGGCATTTTGATACCAACAACTACACGGTGACACTGGCGATCCAGAACGGCGAGGCGGGTGGCGATTTCGAATACGCGCCGATGCTGCGCACGCCCACGGACGAGAACTTCGACGGTGTGGCGCGGGTGCTGGCGGGCGGCTCGCCCCTGGTGCGCAGGCTGGTGCTGCAGCCGGGCGATCTGCAGATCTTCCGCGGCCGCTATTCATTGCACAGGGTAGCCCCGGTCGAAGGCCCGCGCAGGCGCTACGTCGGCATCTTCTCCTTTGTCGAGACTGAGGGCATGTGCGGCGGAGTGGAGCGCACCAGGCAGCTTTATGGCCGGGTGCTGCCGCGCCACTACGAGCGCGAAGGACTGCGTGCAGACGCGCTGCGGGACTGACAAAAACGGGCGCCCCGGGGGGGAGGGCGCCCGGACGGGCACAACAATGTTGCGGCAATGCCGAGGATTACTCCGTCAGCGCGTTATGCCCGAAATACAGAAACTCCTTGTCCATCCCCTGCACATCCGCCGCCGCCAGCGACAGAGAGGCGCCGTCCAGCATTTTGAAGCTTTTCTGGTCCTTTACCCAGGTGTCGGCGGGCTGCAGCGTCGACAACGTATAGGTGGTGGTCTCCGACAGGTAGTGGGTAGGGATCACCACCTTGGGCTGGATACGTTCCACCAGCGCGTTGGCCTGCTCATAGGACAGGATGTGCTCGGAACCGTCGACCGGCAGGGTCAGCACGTCGATGCGCCCGATGGCATCCCAGAACCCGTCTGCCGGGTCGGGCCGGTTATCGCCCCAAATCAGGGTGCGGATGCCGCCGGTCTCCACCACATAGGTCACCATGTCCATGTGGCCCGGGTTGTTGGGCGGGCAGGCCTCAACCCCGAATTCCGCCAGGGCGTTGGTCCAGGGGTACCAGCCCGGCGCGACGCAGGCGTGCTTGTCGGCATAGCCAGTGATCTTGAGATCCGCGAATTCGAAACTGCCGACCATCCGGTCCAGCACCATGGTTGATTGCGGGCGGTCGATGGCGTCGTGGTCGAAATGGGTATGGGTGGACATGGTGATATCCACCAGCGTTTCCGGGAATTTCTGCTTGAACCAAAGCCCCCAGGCACCGGAGGGATCGTCCCGCCACGGATCGAACAGGATGGAGGCGCCGCCGGGCGAGGTGATCTTGAGGGCGCAATGGCCGTAGAAATCGATCTTCACCTCGCCATCCGTAAAGGCGGACATGTTCTGCAGGTCGATCACGTGGTTGTTGTTGCCGGGCTGCAGCCAGTCGGTTGATTGCGCCTGTGCGCTGGTGCTGCCCAGCAGGCCGGCGGCCGTTCCGACGCCTGCTGCGCCTGCGGCTGCAAAGAAGCTGCGCCGGGACAGACCGGGCGCCAGATCATCCTTGCGGCCATCAAGCCTGGCCGGTTTCAGGTCCTTCTTTTGCTCATCCATTGGTTCCGTCTCCCTGTTGTTGTCTGGCCGCCGCCTTGGCGCAGCGATGCAAACAGGCTAGGCATCAACGGCTCTAAGGGGTGCCCCGGAAGATTGTGGGGGTAATATGGGGCCAATCCCCATAATTTGGGCAAATGTACCAGCGGCGGGTCCTTGCTGTGGAGGAAATCCGGGCCTTGGCGCACCTGCTGGTTTCTGGCAGCCTGTTTTCAAAGGATCCGGACGGAGCCGGGCAGCTAATCACCTATTGGAGCGGGCAGAGAGCATGAACATCACACGGCGTCATTTCGGATTTGGCCTGGCAGCCTTGGGGCTGGGCGCCTGCAGCAGCACGGTACCGGCAGGCAGCGGCCCCAGCGGCACATCCGGCCTGCCTGCAGACCTGCGGCCGGTGCCAAACGCGGGTTATGACGCTTGGGTCGCCGCCTTTCGAACACGGGCAGAAGCCCGCGGCATTTCCCAATCCACCCTGCGCGCCGCCTTCCGCGGGGCAGGGTATCTGCCCGGCGTGGTCAAGCGCGACCGCAACCAGACCGAATTCAAACGCTCGCTGGAGGATTACCTCTCCATCGCCGTTTCGGACGAGCGCCTTGCCAAGGGCCGCGCCGCCTTTGCCCGCCACCAGTCCACGCTGCGCACGCTGGAGCGCAGCTATGGCGTCGATGCGGAAATTATTTGTGCGATCTGGGGGCTGGAGAGCTTCTTTGGCGAGCGCCGCGGCAACGTTCCGGTGATTTCCGCCACCTCGACGCTGGCCTATGACGGGCGGCGCGGAGCGTTCTTTGAAAAACAGCTGCTGGCGGCGCTGAAGATCCTGCAGAACGGCGACATCACGCCAGCCCGCATGACCGGCAGCTGGGCCGGTGCCATGGGGCATACCCAGTTCATTCCGACCTCTTATCAGGCCTTTGCGGTGGATTTCACCGGCGACGGCCGCCGCGACATCTGGTCGGAGGACCCGACCGACGCGCTTGCCTCCACTGCCGCGTATCTGCAACGGAACGGCTGGACCCGCGGCCTGAAATGGGGCGGCGAGGCCGGTGCGCCGGGCACCCCTTCGGGCCGCAGCCTGCAGCCGCAACCGGGCGGGCCGGTGTTCACCGTCACCAGCAACTTCAATGCGATCAAGCGCTACAACAATTCGGATGCCTATGCGATTGGTGTGGGCCATCTGGCCGACCGCATTGCCGGCGGCGCCCCGCTGCGCGCCAGCTTCCCGCCGGACAAATACGGGCTGACCAAGGATGACCGCATCCTGCTGCAGAAACGCCTGACCGCGCGCGGTTTTGACACCGGCGGCGCCGATGGCGTGCTTGGGCCGAAAAGCCGCGCGGCGATAAGCGCTTACCAGTCCAGCCGCGGCCTGCCGGCAACCGGCGACCCGTCGCAGGCACTTCTGAACAGTCTGAACTAGCGGCTACTGTGCCGAACTCAGCGCAATCAGATGCTGGCGCAGGTTCTCGCGCCGGCTGAGACCCAGTTTCTGGCGGATGTTGTTGCGGTGGAAATCAATGGTGCTGGTTTCGCGCCCCAGGGTGGCGGCGATCTCCTTGGTGGTGCGGCCCATCATGATCAGCTGCATGATCTCGGTCTCCGCTGGCGTCAGCTGCTCCAGCGTCTGTGCCAGCTTGGACGAGAGCGCCGAGGTAATGTTCTTCAGATTGTCCTCGATCATCATCAGATAGGCGCTCTGCAGCTCGCGCCCCGCATCCAGATGCCTGAGCTTGGCCACATAGGGCAGCACCATTCCCTTGATTTGCTGCACGATCTGCTGCTCGCTCTCGTGGCGCGATGCCTCCACGTTGTCGATCAGCACCCGCAGTGCGGTGTTGGCTTCCTCCAGCGCCTTAGTGCGGCGCTTGATGGTGTCCTCCCGCGCCCGCACCGTCTCGCGCAGTTCTGCCTGTGCCTGCTTTCGCTGGGCCACCTCCAGCAGCAGTGCCAGATCACCCTCGACCACCCGGCAGAACTCCTGCAGCCCTTTGCGGAACATCAGCGCGCGTTTGTTGCGCCGGGTGTCGAGCACGCAGATGGTGCCGTAAATCTCCCCGTCCGGCCATTTGATCGGATAACCGATGTAAAAGGACATGGCGTGCTCCATGTCCTCGTTGTCCTGCCAGCGCGGTTCGCACTGGGCGTCCTCGACCACCAGTTCGCCGTCGTTTTCAAAGACGCCGAAGCAATAGAGCTTTTCGTTCAGATGGTATTTGCGGCCCGGATAATAGGGGTTGTTCTCTGAAGTGTTGGAAACCTTGACCCGGTGGTCCAGATCGACCGTTGCCATGATCAGCGCGGCAGGCACATCGGTCAGCTCCGCCACCAGATCCACCACCCGCTGCCATTTGGCCTGGGTCTGCGGGGGGATTGCGGGCTTGTCTGTGGTCATGGCGCAGCTCCTTGACGCGCAAGGCTAGGGCAGGGGCTGCGGATCACAAAGGAAATTCTAGATGGCGTTCAGAACCCGGCGCCGGTGCCCTGCAGCACGCCATGCTCCAGCGCATAGCGGGTAAGGCCGGCGGTGGAGGAAATCCCCAGCTTGCGCTTGATGTTCTTGCGGTGAGTCTCGACGGTTCTGACAGAAATATCAAGCGTTTGCGCGACTTCCTTGTTGGACTTGCCCTGTGCCAGTTCCAAGAGGATCGTCTGCTCGCGCCCGGTCAGCGCCTCGCGGATATCGCCGTCCTTGGGTTTCAGCGAGCCGGCCGCGCCGGTGCAGAGGTAGGTCTTGCCCTGCATCACCGCGTCGATCGCCTGCTTGATCTCCTCTGTCGGAACATCCTTCAGAACGTACCCCATGGCGCCGTGGCTGAGCGCGGTGGAAATATATTCGGCGCTGTCATGCATCGACAGGATCAGGATCCGGGTGCCGGGGTGCTGTTCCAGGATGATCTCGGTGGCGCTGAGGCCGCCCAGTTTGGGCATGTTGAGGTCCATCAGCACCACGTCTGGTGCCAGCCCGCCTATCCGGTCCACCGCATCCTGCCCGTCAGTCAGGGAGCCGACAACTTCGATATCGTTATAGCTTTCCAGGATCGACTGGATGCCTTCGGCCACCATCGGATGGTCATCCACGATCAGAACTTTCACCGGATCAGCCATCATCCCCCCAACGGCAGTTGTTGATGTTTCCCAAGGCCGCTGCTGCCGCCCCCAAGTTAAGGCATTTGTGCAGGTGCGCCTTCCTCGCCAGGCGGCAGCAGGTGGCTCAGGGGCAGGCTGGCCTCGATCACGGTACCGCTCTGGGTGCCCCGTGATGACAGAATGCGCAAGGTGCCGTCAAGCTGCTCGATCCGTTCCTGCATGTTGCGCAGGCCGATCCCAGGCCCGGTCCGGGCATCTCGCGGTGGCAGGCCGCGGCCGTTGTCGGAGATCCGCATGGTGGCGCCGCGGGTGTGGCCGCGCAGGTCGATGCTCACCTTGGTGGCCTCTGCATGGCGCTCGATATTGGTTAGCGCCTCCTGGGCGATGCGGTAGAGCGCAATCTTGGAATCCTGGTCCAGCCGGTTGCGGAACACCACGGTGGAAAACTCGGTCTCAATCCCCGTGCGGGCAGCGAAATCGTCTGTTAGCGCCTTCAGCGCGGGTCCCAGGCCAAGGTCGTCCAGCACCCCCGGGCGCAGGTCACGGCTGATCCGGCGCACCTCGGTAATCGCCGTCAGCAGGTTGTCGGTGCCCTTTTCCAGCGGTGCCTGGGCCGCCTCACTGTCGCCGCGTGACAAGCGCCGGCTTGTGTTGTCCAGCGCATAGCGCACCCCGACCAACAGCTGGCTGATGCCGTCGTGCAACTCCCGCGCAACCCGTCCGCGCTCTTCCTCCTGGGCGTCGAAAACCCGCTGGGTCAGCTCCTTCAGCTTGGCATCCGCCAGCCGCCGCTCGCGGATGTTCAGGAACATGCCTGAAGCAAAGACCAAAGCCAGCGAAATCAGCGTGATCGCACCGATATACAAGAACGTGCGCCGCACCCGCGCCTCCACCTCTGCCCGCGACGCGGCCACAGTGGCCAGCACATCGTCGATGAAGACGCCGGTGCCGATGGCCCATTGCCAGTCCTGCAGGCCCAGCACATAGGCGATCATCTGCGCCTCCTCACCGGTGGAGGGCTTTTCCCAGGTGAAACTGTGCCAGCCCGCCCCGTCACGTGCGAGGCGGATGAACTCATCCACCACCGGCACGCCGGCGCTGTCCCGCAGCCCGGCCCAATTGCGGTTGATGTATTCGGTCTGCCGCGGGCTCACCAGGTTGGTGCCGTCATAGTCGTAGACGAAGAAAAAACCGTCCTTGCCATAGATCATCGCGCTCAGGATCTGGGTGACCTGCTCCTTGGCCGCCGCATCATCCGGCGCCGCCAGGCCGTAGATATGGGCAAAGCCGTTGCGGGCCTGGGTCACGTAGTTGCGCAGTTCCGCCTTCTTGGCCTCCAGCAGCTGCATTTCCAGCGCCTGAATTTCGCGTTCGGCCAGGGCACGGGACTGATAACCCACCACCAGCGCAATCGCAGTGCCTGCCACGATCAGGGGCAGGGTCATCAGCAGCGACAGTTTCTGCGCATAGTCGGGGCGCAGCAAAGAACGGAACAGGCGCATGAGCACTCCGCTGGAATGGGTCAGAATCGTGTACCGAATCATTGCGCAGCCGCCCAGAGGAATCAAAGGGGCAGGTGTGGTTTGCACTTTATGGATGAGCGGCAAGTTTTCACATCGCGCATGAAATGCATGCGATTTGCTGCAATTACCGGCAAAAACGTTCCGTTCTACGCAGTACTAGGTATTCACATAAAATTCACCGCCGCTAGGCTGACCGCACTCGAACCGATCCGCCTTGGGGGGACCTGGGGCAATCCGAATTGATAATGGGAGGAATAATTAATGGATCGCCGTTCTTTCTTGAAAACATCCGCGCTGGGCGGGTCCGCAGCAGCAGCCAGCACCCTGGCGGCACCGGCCTATGCCCAGGGCAACCGCACCCTGACCATGGTTACCACCTGGGGCCGCGGTCTGGCAGGCGTGCATGACTCGGCGCAGTACGTTGCCGACACCATCACCGCCATGTCCGACGGCAGCCTGACCATCGACGTCAAGGCCGCAGGCGAGCTGGTTGGCGCGTTCGAAGTGTTCGACGCCGTGACCGCAGGGCAGGCCGACATGTATCACGCTGCTGACTATTATTTCGTCAGCCAGCACCCGGGCTATGCCTATTTCACCGCCGTGCCGTTTGGCATGACCCCGCAGGAACTGGTGAACTGGTACTACCATGGCGACGGCCATGCGCTGCATGACGAGCTGGGCCAGATCTTCGGCCTCAAGTCCTTCATCGGCGGCAACACCGGCCCGCAGGCCGGCGGCTGGTTCAACAAGGAAATCAAAGGCCCCGAAGACTTCAATGGCCTCAAGTTCCGGATGCCGGGCCTGGGCGGCAAGGCGCTGGGCAAGCTGGGCGCATCCGTGCAGAACATCCCGGGCTCCGAAGTGTATCAGGCGCTGTCCTCCGGCGCCATCGACGGCACTGAGTGGATCGGCCCCTGGGCGGACGAAAAGGCCGGCTTCCAGGAAATCACCAAGACCTACTACACCGCTGGCTTCCACGAGCCGGGCGCGGCGCTGTCGGTTGCTACCAACCGTGAAGTCTTCGAAGGCCTGTCGCCTGCCCATCAGAAGATCATCGAGATGGCATCGGCTGCCGGCCACCAGTGGAGCCTGGCGCAATTCATGAACAACAACGGTGCAGCGCTGCAGCGCCTGCAGTCCGGCGGCGTGAAGACCCTGGAATTCCCCGACAGCGTCTGGGATGCCTTCGGCTCCGCGACCAAGGAAACCCTGGACGAGTTCATGGGCGACGAGCTGTTTGCAAAAATCCGCAACAGCGTTGAAGCTTCGATGAAAGCCTCCTCCGGCTGGATTACCAAATCCGAAGGCGCCTACCGCGTTCAGCGCGACCGCGTCCTGGGCTGATCCGCCTGACCGGCATCAACCGGATCCTCCGCCTGCGGCGGGGGATCCTTTTCCAGTTGCGTGACGCGGGACTTTGGCCGGCCAAACGGCCGCGCGCCTGACCCGCCGCAGCAAAGACCCCCGGGGGAAACATGCAGGAAGAGAGTGGCCTCACCTTCTTCGGCGCCATAGCGGGCGGATTGCTCTGGCTGGTCCAGAATATCGCCGGCGCCTTTTACAATTTCGGCTATGCCATCACCCATCCGCAGCTCTGGCTCGACTGGTCCGACAAGGCCTCGATCATGCGCTTCGTCTACTATGGCGGTTCGGTCGAGTTTTTCTTTGTCGTCTTCACCGCCTTCCTTGTGCTGACCGCCATCGGAATTTACTTCCGCGGCTTCATGTGGGGCATGGTCCGCGGGCTGGAGGGGCTGGCCAACACCGTCGGCCGCTTCTTTGCCTGGGCGGGCCTCCTGATGGTGCTTCAACAGATCATCATCGTCTTCATGCAGCGGGTGTTTGCGCGGCCCGACATCAGCTTTGGCTTTGGCATTCCGTTCAGCCAGGACATCAGCTGGTTTGCCGAAGAGTTGAAGTTCTACAATGCCTTGGTGGTCTGCCTTTGTGTGACCTACACCTTCGTGCAGGGCGGTCATGTGCGGGTGGACCTGATCTATTCCGGCATCAGCTTCCGCGCCAAGAAGGTCGTCGACATGCTCGGCTCGCTTCTGTTCATGATGCCTGCCGCAGTGCTCACATGGATGTACGGCTGGTTCTTCCTGTGGCGGCACCTGATCGTGCCGAAGCCTTCGGCCTCGGACAGTCTGGACAGGCTGGTGATGAAGTCCCGCGCGCTGCGCTGGAACGTGGAGACCATCGGCTTCAGCCCTAACGGGTTCAACGCCTACTTCCTGTTCAAGAACCTGCTGATCGCCTTTGCAGGCCTGGTGTTCCTGCACGCCATCGCCTTCTTCTACCGCTCCTTCCTGGAGTTCGTCGAAGGGCAGGGCAGCGAAAACAAATACCTCGACAAGGACAGCCTTGGAGAGGGTGAAGAAGCCTACGAAGGCACGCACTAAAGGGACGTCGGAAACATGCTATTTGGACTTGATGGCGTCGAGATCGGCCTGCTCATCGTATTCTTCTGCCTCTTCGGGGGCATTCTCTCCGGCTTCCCGGTGGCTTTTGCCATCGGCGGTGCCGGGATCATCTCCTTCGGGATGATCGCTGCGCTGGACAGCGCCGGCATCCTGATCCACCAGGCCATCGACACCTCGTCGCAGGCCTACCGGGATCTGGTGGGATCGGGCATCAGGCCCGATAAGATATCCGTTTTCCGCTACCCGGATTTGCCCAGGCTGGCCGAACCGGTTTTCACCCAGGGCTGGGAAGTGGCGCTGGACCGCAACGTCTCCTTCATCGTCAACCGGATGAATGAGCGGGTTTTGGCGGGAGCGTCGATTGAAACCCTGCTGGCGGTGCTGATGTTCGTTCTGATGGGTATCACGCTGGAACGCTCCAAGATCGCCAACGACCTGCTGACCACCATGGCGCGCGTCTTCGGGCCGCTGCCCGGCGGCCTGGCGGTGTCGATTGTTGTCGTGGGTGCGTTCCTGGCGGCTTCCACCGGCATCGTTGGCGCTACTGTGGTGACCATGGGCCTATTGGCCCTGCCCACCATGCTGCGCAACAATTACTCGCCAGAACTGGCAACCGGTGTGATTGCTGCTTCAGGCACCCTGGGCCAGATCATTCCGCCGTCCATCGTGATCGTTCTTCTTGGTACCCTGGCAGGCGACCTCTACTCCACTGCGCAGGAGACCCGCGCGATGGAGGCTGGCTGTTCCGACGCGCTCACATACCTGGGCGAGCCGGCGGTGGTCTCGGTCGGCACATTGTTCCAGGCGGCGCTGCTGCCGGGCATCCTGCTGGCGATCCTCTATGCCACCTACGCCTTCGGCTATGCGCTGCTGAACCCGCATAAGGCGCCTGCGGTGAACATTGAGGGCGGCACCGGTGAGGTGATCACCCGCAATGAAGGGCTGATCTGGTTCCTGGGCGTGCCTGCGGCTTTGATCGGCGGCGCGATCCTGCTGAACAGCTTCAACGTGATCGGCAGCCAGAACATTGTCGTGTCCACCTTCTCAGATGCTGGTGAAACAGCTTCGCTGCGCACCAATGTCGGCGCGGAATGCAAGGCCTCGATGATTGAGCTGCACGGGCAGGAAGCATGGGATGCAGCTGTCGAAGAGCAGAAGGCCATCAACGAGGCTGGCGGCGTGGCCCTGGCCAAGCGGCTGAGCGAAGAGGAAATCACCGCCGCCCGCGACGCCAAGATCGCGTCCGCCGCGCCGATCGGCACCGGCATCACCGTGATCATGGTTCTGCTGGGTCTGGTGCTGGCCTTTGGCCGGGGTGTGGCGCCGTCGCGCGATGCCAAGCCGCTGATCCTGGGTTCCATCGGCATCCTGCTGATTGCACTGGTGGACCTGGTGGCGATAGCGCCGACTACCTCTGCCGGGGTGACGGTGCTGTGGATCGCGCTGCCGCTGTTGCTGGCGCTCTACGGTTGCCGCGAAGCTGCGGCCCGCTGCGCCAAAAACGATCTGATCCGGGTGGTGTTCCCGCCGCTGGTTCTGATCGTTGCGGTGCTTGGCTCGATCCTGGGCGGCATCACCAACCCGACGCCCGCTGCGGCGCTGGGGGCAGGCGGCGCCATCATGCTGGCGGCCTACCGCAAGCTGCAGGATGAAGGCAAATCGGGCAAGATCATCATCTGGTCGACCTTTGCCGTCATGCTGTGCATCCTGATCGGCATGAACTTCGACCTGCGGGTGAACCAGGGCGGCGTCTCAGTCGAGAGCTGGATCGCCTTCTTTGCAGCCTATGCGATGTATCTCTACGCGCTGTTCGGCCTGCTTTACGGCTGCTGGGTTCTGTTCCGCTCCGGCGTGCTGACCCCTGTGGTGCGGGAAACCGCCAAGGTGACCTCCATGGTCTTCACCATCCTGATCGGCTCTCAGCTCTTGAACCTGGTGGTGATCTCCTTTGGCGGTGAACACTACATCCAGCAGTTCCTGAAGAGCTTCGACAACGAGATGACGGTCTTCCTGATCGTGATGCTGGTCTTGTTCTTCCTGGGCTTCGTGCTGGACTTCCTGGAGATCATCTACATCGTGATCCCGATCGTCGGTCCGGTGATCTACGGCGGCTCGTTCGACCCCAAGTGGGTGACCATTATGGTGGCGGTGAACCTGCAGACGTCGTTTCTGACACCACCCTTCGGTTTTGCGCTGTTCTACCTGCGCGGGGTGGCGCCGAAAGAGGTTACAACGGCCCATATCTACCGCGGGATCGTGCCGTTTGTGCTGATCCAGGTGGTGGGCATCGGAATCCTGTGGATGTTCCCGTCGATCGTGACCATCGTACCGGCGCTGATCCCGAACTGATCCGGGCATCAAAAACAAGAAACGGAAAAGGGGCCCCGAGCGGGCCCCTTTTGCATGTTCGGAACGGGCAGGGGCGCTGCCCCTCTGCGCGCGCGGCGCGCATTCACCCCGGAGTATTTGCGGAAAGATGAAAAAGGAGGCGGCGCGGCCCTCAGGTGAACTGCAGCAGGTCCCAGCGGTTGCCGAAAGGATCGCGCCACACGGCGACGGTGCCATAGGGCTCATGCCGCGGCTCTTCCTCGAAGATCACCCCCTTGGCCAGCATCGCGGCATGGTCGCGGGCAAAATCATCGGTCGCCAGGAACAGTCCGACGCGGCCGCCGAACTGGTTGCCGATCACGGCCTCCTGCTCAGCCCCTTCAGCGCGGGCCAAAATCAGGCTTCCCTGTTCGGCCCCAGGCGGCAGGATGCGGACCCAGCGCTTGCGGCCCTGGTCAATATCCTCTGCCAGCTGCCAGCCCAGCTGGGTGCAGTAAAAGGCGATGGCGGCGTCGTAATCCGCCACCACCAGCGAAACGGCATGGAGGAATTGCATCAGCGTTTCTTGTGAATCGGCTGTTCAGGCAGCTGGATATTTGCAACCTGCTCGGCAATCGGATCGGTCGACAGCGGGTGGCTGGCCGTCTCGAACTGCGTCGGGTCACTCATCTTTTTCCATTCGCTCTGGTGATAGATCTCCAGACCGGAGAACTTGGCCTTGTAGCCCATCTTCTGGCTGCCGGGCACCCAGTAGCCCAAGTACACATAGGGCAGCCCCGCCTCCTGCGCGATCTTGATGTGATCCAGTATCATGAAGGTGCCGAGCGAGTCCTGAGGCCGGTCCGGGGCGTAGAAGGAATAGACCATGCTCAGCCCGTCCTCCAGCACATCGGTCAGCGACACCGCGGTCAGTTCGCTGCTGCCCGGCGCCGCATACTCCACCACCCGGCTGCGCACCGGGGTTTCCTCGATCATTGCGGCGTACTCAAAGACGTCCATATCAGCCATGCCGCCATCGGCGTGGCGGCTGTCAAGATAGCTGCGGAACAGGGCAAACTGATCCTCGGTCGCCCAGGGTGAGGTGGCGCGCCGTTCCAGATGCGCGTTGCGCTTCAGGGTGCGCTTCTGGCTGCGGCTGGGGCGGAAGGCTGCAACGTCGATCCGGGCCGACAGGCAGGCGGAGCATTCCGAACAGGACGGCCGGTACAGCACATTCTGCGAGCGGCGGAACCCTTGCTGGCTGAGGCTGTTGTTCAGTTGATCCACTCCGTCGCCCTGCAGCGCGGTGAACAGCTTGCGCTCCATCCGGCCCTCCAGATAGGGGCAGGGCTGCGGCGCAGTCACATAGAACTGCGGGGCAATCGGAAGAGTATGGCGCATCGGAACCCGTCAGCAGTTTCGCGGAACAGGCGGAACAGATCGCCTGCGGTCCCAAGGATGATAGCAACGCGGTTCCGGTGCGCCAAGCGGTCTTGTGAAAATGGTTTAACGCTGTCTTGCCGGTTTCATTCAAACCCGACGGTTCAGCATCACGGTGCCGAGGAAATGGTCGGTCAGGCCTTGGCCGCGCGTGGAGGTCAGCATCAGGATCACCGAGATCACCTGCAGCACCGGCAGCGCCAGCGACAGAGTGTAGCCCGCGGTGTGCAGCGCAGCCATGCCGCTGTCCATGCGGCGGCCTTCGCCGTCGCGCAGCTCTATACCCGCAAAACGCATGCCCCAGGTGGCGGACCCGTTGGCGATGGTCACGGTGCGGTAGGCAAAACCAACGGCCAGATACAGAAGCGGCCAGATGAAGAGCCCGGTGAAGGCGGTCAGCACCACGGCACCGGCGCTGAGTGCAAAGATCAGGATGCTGTCGACGATCCAGGCGATCAGACGCTTGGCGGGCACAGACGCATAGAATTCTGCCTGGTAGTCGGGATCGGGCAGGGCGGTCATACATGGGTCCTTTGCTGAATGGTCACGAGGAAGCCCCGCCCGGACGGGTGGGCGGGGCAGCCGGAGGGGGCTGGGATCAATGGCGCTTGGGCTCGCCCCGGTCTTCATCCTCGTCCTCCAGGTCCTCGCTTGAGGCGGTGCGGGCGCGTTCGTCCATGAATTCGTCGAACTCCGCCTTGTCCTTGGCCTCGCGCAGGCGCTGCAGGAAGGCCTCAAAATCATGCTGTTCCTGTTCCAGGCGGCGCAGCGTGTCGGCCTTGTAGGCGTCAAAGGCGCTGTTGCCGGAGGGTTTCATCGCCGAGTAACCGTGACGTGCCCAGGACTTTCGGTGGCGGCAGGAGGATTTGCTGAACATGCGTTTGCTCCAGATCATGTAGAAGAGAAGGGCCAGGCCAACGGGCCAGAAAAACACGAAACCCAGGACCATGGCGGCGATCCAGGCGCCTTTGCCCTTGCTGTCCAGCCAGGCTTCGCTGCGGGAAAACCAGCCCTGTACCGGGGCGGCAGGGGCGGTCGGGGTGAAACTCGTCATCGGGGTCCTCCAGGTTTCGGTGAATGTAAATCCCTTTCACATGATTGCATATCGGAAGCCACCAGCGGGCTTTCAAGCCCTCATGTAAATCTTTTTCACATTTTTCGGAGGCAGAAGGCAGAGGCCTGCAATTGCTACAGTGAAGAGGGGCGCGACCCGGCCGCGCGCGCAAACATTGTTGGGGAAGATGCGCGGTTACACTCCGGTTGCGATACCAGGTCAAGGGAAACTGCGCCTAAGAAACTGCTGCTGGCGGAACCTGTCCAAAAACCGTCAGACCAATCCGGGCATCCCCAGGGAACAAAACACTCTTTACTTCGAAACGGCTCCGCAACGGGAGCATAACCGTAACGTTAATATTACTTTAAAATTCGATTTTAACCTATTCGGGTATTCCTGACCCAAGGTAAACCTATGCGGCAGCGCGGCAATTCACCCATTGACGGCATCCTGCCTGCGGAACAGTGTCGTTTCCATGACGACTGAGCTGACGATTTCCCGCATCCCCCGCCCTTACGATCCGGAGCTTGGCGCCGAGGCGCGCGCGCTGGTACCCGCGCTTTCAGGCGATTTGGCAGACCTGGTGGCCGGGGCCTGCGGGTCCAGCCCGTACCTGAAGGAGCTGACGGACCGGGAGGCAGGCTGGCTGCCTCAGGCGCTGCACGATCCGGAAGCCGCAGTACAGCAGGTTTTTGCGGATTGCCGCGCGCTGGAAGCTGCGCAGCTGAAACCGGGGCTGCGCCAGGCCAAGCGGCGGCTGGCGCTGCTGACTGCGCTTTGCGACCTCTCGGGCGGCTGGAGCCTCGAGCAGGTAACCGGGGCGCTCACCGATTTCGGGGCGCTGTGTGCAGACGTTGCGATCAAGGCGGAGATTGCCAATCTGATCCGCCGCAAGAAGCTGCCCGGCCTCACGCAGGACGACGTGGAAACCGCCGGCGGCATGAGTATCCTGGCCATGGGCAAGATGGGCGCGCATGAGCTGAACTACAGCTCCGACATCGACCTCATCTGCCTGTTCGACGAAACCCGCTTCGACCCGGATGATTTCTACGAGGCGCGCCAGGGCATGGTGCGCGCGACTAAGAACATGTGCGCCGCGCTCAGCGACCGCACGGGTGATGGCTATGTGTTCCGCACCGACCTGCGGCTGCGCCCGGACCCGGCGGTGACCCCCGTGTGCCTGGCGATGGAGGCGGCGGAACGCTATTACGAAAGCCTGGGCCGAACCTGGGAGCGCGCCGCCTATATCAAGGCGCGCCCCTGCGCAGGCGACATCGCCGCGGGGGAACGCTTCCTGAACACTCTGCGCCCCTTCGTCTGGCGGCGGCATCTGGATTTTGCCGCGATCCAGGACGCCCATGACATCCGCCTGCGCATCCGCGAGAACAAGGGCACCGGCGGCGCCCTGAACGTTCCGGGCCACGACATGAAGCTGGGCCGCGGCGGCATCCGCGAGATCGAGTTCTTTACCCAGACACGCCAGCTGATCGCTGGCGGGCGTGACGAAGACCTGCGCCTGCGCGGCACCGTCGAAGGTCTGGCGGCGCTGGCCGGCAAGGGCTGGGTGCCGCCGGAAGTGGCTGAGACCCTGACGGCCCACTACCGTGCCCACCGCGAGGTGGAGCACCGCATTCAGATGGTGCACGACGCCCAGACCCACCGGATGCCCAAGTCCGAAGACGGGATCGCCCGCATCGCCTGCCTGATGGACCTGGACCCGGCACAATTGCAGGCGGAGATCAGGACCCGCCTGGAGGAGGTGCATGAGCTGACCGAGGGGTTCTTCTCTCCCGGCGCGGCGCCGCGGCCTGTGGCCCTGCCAGAGGACACTGCCGAACTGGACGGCGCCGTCATCGCCCGCTGGCCCACCTATCCGGCGCTGCGCTCCTCGCGCGGCGCGCGTATTTTCGAAAGCCTGAAGCCGGAACTTCTGGCCCGGGTGGCCAAGACCGCCAAACCGGCGGAAACCCTGCTGGCACTGGACGGCTTCCTGGCCGGACTGCCCGCGGGGGTGCAACTGTTCTCGCTGTTTGGCGCCAATCCGCAGCTGATCGATCTGCTGATCGATATCGCCGGTACCTCAAGCGATCTGGCCGCTTTCCTGTCCCGCAACTCCGGCGTTTTTGACGCGGTGATCGGCGGCTCCTTCTTTGATCCCTGGCCGGGAGCGACGACGCTGCGGGCGGAGCTGAGGACGCGGCTGCAGCAGGAAGACGACTATGAGGCGCGGCTCGACGCCACCCGGCGCTGGTGCAAGGAGTGGCATTTCCGCATTGGCGTGCATCATCTGCGCGGGCTGATCGATGGCCAGCAGGCAGGCGCCCAGTATGCCGAGCTGGCAGAGGTGGTGATTGCAGGCATCGCACCGGAAGTGCTGGCGCATTTCTCCAAAAAACACGGTCCCCAGCCGGGCCGTGGCGCCGCCGTGCTGGCGATGGGCTCGATGGGGGCAGGGCAGATCAACTCGCAGTCCGACCTCGACCTGATCGTGATCTACGATCCCCAGGGCGTGGAGATGTCCGACGGCAAGCGCCCGCTGGCCACGCGACCCTATTTCGCGCGCCTCACGCAGGCCTTTGTCACCGCGCTGTCGGCACCGATGGCGCAGGGCCGCCTTTACGAGGTCGACATGCGCCTGCGTCCGTCGGGCACCCAGGGCCCCGTCGCGGTCAGCTTTGCGGGCTTTACCCAGTATCAGCAGAACGAAGCCTGGGTGTGGGAGCATCTGGCCCTGACCCGCGCCCGGACCATCGCCGGCGACCGCACCCTGACCACCGAAATAGAGGACTTCCGCACAAGCTTCCTGTCGGAACCGCGCGACAGCGGCAAGGTCCTGCGCGAAGTGGCGCAGATGCGCGAACGCCTCGCTGCGGCCAAGACTCCCGCTGGCGTCTGGGACGCCAAGAACGGGCCGGGGCGGATGATGGATATCGAATTGCTGTCACAGGCCGGCACGCTCACCTCCGCCTCCGCTGCCCGCGATGTGGCCTCCGGTCTTCGCGGTGCTGTCGCTGCCGGATGGCTGAATGACGCGGATGCAGAATACCTTGCTGATGGTTACCGTCTATTCTGGGCCGTGCAATGCGCAGCGCGGCTGCTCTCCGGCAAGGCTATTGATGCCGAAACCATGGGGGAGGGCGGGGCGCAGTTCCTCTGCCGCACCACCGGATTTGACCATCTGGAGGCGCTGGAACAGGAACTGCAAGACCGCTACAGCCGCTGCGCTGCGCTGATTGGCGAAACCTTGGAAAGGGAAGCGGCGGATGAAGAAGGGCAGCACTGAACAGGACCCGCGCGGTCTGATCTACGAGGCCTACCGGATCGAGGGCATCAGCGATTCCCAATGCCGCAGCATCTTCTTTGACTGGGCGCTGGGCATGGACGCTGCCCGCGACAGCCGCACGGATATTCAGGCGCTGCTGGATCTCTATGGCAATGCGCATCCGGAGCATCCAATGACCGCGGTGCTGCGTGACGGGCTGCAAGGTGCGGAAAAACCGCGCCGCCGCGGAGGCTGGCGCTCGCGCGAGCGCTAGGGCAGACGGCTACCAGAGGCTCAGTGTCTCAACAGACAGAATCGTGGGCAGGTGCCGGGCGATTTCCGACCAGCTTTCGCCCTCGTCAAAACTGGCAAAGACTGAGCCCGAGTTGGTTCCGAAATAGACGCCCGCCGCTGCATCGGTCGCCATCGCCTGGCGCAGCACGGTAAAGAAACACGCGCCCTGCGGCAGCCCGTCACGTTTGGCCTTCCAGGTCTCGCCGCCATCGGTGGACTTCCAAACCGCCGCCGAGGCATCCGGCGGAAACCGCCCGGCGGCATCACCGTTCAGCGGCAGCACCCAGATGGTATCCGGATCCTGCGGATGCACCACAATGGGAAAACCGAAGGTGGAGGGCAGACCGGCGGTAATGTCACTCCAGGTGCGGCCGCCATCGGTGCTGCGGTAGGTTCCATGATGGTTCTGCTGATAGAGCAGATCGCCCGGGCCGCGCTGCATATTGTGCACGCAATGGCCGGTCTCGCCGTTGCGCGGTGCTGCCGGGTGATGATGTTCCGTGCAGAGCGTGTCGTTGGACAGGCGGTTGCGCCGCTCCCAGCTGTTGCCGCCATCCTCTGTGGCAAAGACCCCGGCGGCTGAGATGCCAAGCCACAGCTTGGCCGCATGGCCCGGATCGCTCAGCAACGTGTGCAGAACCAGCCCCGCCGCACCGGGGCTCCAGCTCTCGCGCGACGGATGGCCGTCGAGCGCCGCATTCCTTTCCCACGTTTTGCCGCCATCCCTGCTGGATAGAAGCGTGGCCGGATTGGTGCCTGCGTATAAAACCCCATGCGCGTGGTGCAGCGACCACACGGCCTTGAGATCCTCAAAAGGCACCTCCACTGGCTCCCAATTGAAAAACGCCGCTGTTTCCGGGTCCGAGGCCGCCCACTCATCAATCTGGCCATTGGACAGTTTGCTCAGCTCCCAGGCCTCGCCATCTGCAGAGCGCCAGACCCCTGCGCCGGGCCAGTCGCCGCCGCCGCCCGCCCACACCATGCCGCTGTCCGGATCACCGATCACATGATTGATGCACCAGCCGTCGCAGTGCGGGCCGGAGACGCTCCAGCCCTTGCCGTCCGGTGTCAGAACAAAGGCGCCTTTTGTCGTGCCGATTAGAAGTCTTGCAGATAGAGTCATGGTAGCCTCCGGCCCTCAAGCATACCACAGCTTCGGGCCGCACCGAACCGGCAGCAGCGGCTGGGCGCACATCGGGTTTCTGCCTTGCTGATGCCGACAGTAAACGGAGCGTCAACATTCGTTAATTTTTCGCTAAATTGGACGTAAATTGTCCCAATTCTGCCCGGATTGACCGGCACCTTGCCATTGACCCCGCCCCCCGGACCCTCACCCGGCGGCGGCTTTAAACGGCAAGGAGCTGACCCATGAAGATCATTCGCAGTCTTGCACTTGGTGCCCTCGGGCTGGCGGTTTCGGCCTGTGCGCAGGTGGATCTGCCATCCCGGAACCTCCCGTTTGAGCCTATGCCCGACGCCGCTATCAGCGTGCCTGACGGGTATGAGACACTGCCGCAGGCGGACCCGGTTCCGGCTCTGCGCGTCAGCCGTGTTACCGTGTCGGTGCCGCGCAGTCTCAAGGTCTCGGAATCCAACAGCTATCTGCCCAAGGGCGACATCGTATGGCGCGAGGATCCTCATGGCGACCGCTACACACAGGTGCAGGCGATCGTGCAGGCCGCAATGGAACGCGGCACCGCCACCCTGAACGGCCCGATCGAGGCGCACCTCAGTGTCGAGGTGCAACGCTTCCACGCGCTGACGCAGAAGGCGCGCTATACCACTGGCGGCATTCACGCCATCACCTTCAAGATGCGGCTGACGGACCCGGCCACCGGCGCCCTGCTGCGGCCTGAAAAGGTGATCGAGGCTGACCTCAAGGCCTTTGGCGGCGCCCGCGCACTGGAAGCCATGGCGCGCGGCCAAACCCAGAAGGTCCGCATCACCGGCCATTTGTCCAACGTGATCCGCCAGGAGCTGATCAAACCCGGCAGCTACAAGAATCCCCGCCTGGGCCTGCTGCAGGCCCTGCAGTAACGCCGGCGCGACGAGCGAAAGTTCTGAGGAGAGGGGCCACGCGGCCCCTTTTCCTGTTCGGGGCTAAGGGATAAGAGAGCCCTATGACAGCCTCCTCCGATGCGCTCCAGCGCCCCCGCGTTAAAATGAAGCCCAAGTCCAACGCCCGCGCCATCCGGCACGGGTTTCCCTGGGTTTATGCCAATGAACTGGTGACCGACCGCCGCACCCGCAAGCTGGCTCCCGGCACCCTGGCGGTGCTGGAGGATGAGGCGCAGCGCCCGCTGGGGCTGGTCTCGGTCAATCCTGAAAGCAAGATCATCGCCCGGATGCTCGACCGCGACCCGGAGGCGGAAATTGACCAGGCGTGGTTCGCCGCTCGCCTCACCCGTGCGCTGGAGATGCGCCAACGGCTCTATGATGCGCCCTTCTACCGGCTGGTGCATGCCGAATCCGATGGCCTGCCCGGCGTGGTGATCGACCGCTTCGGCGCGGCTTGCGTGGTGCAGCCCAACGCCGCCTGGGCAGAAGCGCATCTGGATATGCTCACCGCTGCCCTCGCAGAAGTGACCGGCGCCGAAGTGATCCTGAAAAACGCCTCCGGCCGCACCCGCGGGCTGGAAGGTCTGGATGACGTGAACCAGACCCTGCTGGGCGAGGCTCCCGCAGCGCCGGTGCCTGTGCAGATGAATGGCGCCACCTATATGGCGGATCTCACCGGCGGCCAGAAAACCGGGCTGTTCTTCGATCAGCGTGAAAACCACGCCTTTGCCGCCCGCCTCACTGCGCCCGGCGCCAAGGTGCTGGATGTGTTTTCCCACGTCGGCGGCTTTGGCCTGGCGATGCTGGCAGGCGGGGCAGGGCAGGCCACTTGCGTCGACGGCTCCGCCGCCGCGCTGGAACTGGCCGCGCAGGGGGCCGAGGCCGGCGGTTTCAAGGACAAGTTCACTGCCCGCCAGGGCGATGCTTTCGACGTGCTGACGGCGCTGGGGCAGGAGGGCGAAACCTTCGACGTCGTCATCTGCGACCCGCCCGCTTTTGCACCCTCGAAACAGGCGCTTGAGGCCGGTCTGCGCGCCTATGAGCGCGTCGCCAAACTGGCAGCACCCTTGGTGAAACCCGGCGGCTACCTGGGCCTCTGTTCCTGCTCGCACGCCGCCGACCTCACCCGCTTCCGCAACGCCTCGGCCCGCGGCATCGGCAAGGGCGGCCGCCGGGCGGCGCTCATCCATACCGGATATGCAGGCCCCGACCACCCGCAATTGCCGCAGCTGGCCGAAAGCGGCTATCTGAAGGCCGTGTTCTTGCGGCTGGACTGACGCGGGTGAAGCTGCTCCTCGACACTTGCGTCCTGTATCCCACGGTGATGCGGGAGATGCTGCTGGGGGCGGCGCGCCTCGGCCATTTCACCCCGCTCTGGTCTGCCCGCATCCTGGGGGAGTGGGAGCGCGCGGCGCTTAAACTCGGCCCCGCAGGCGCGGCCCAGGCCAAAGCAGAGATTGCCCTGATCCGCGCGGGCAGGCCCAAGGCGGAGGTCGCTCCGGCACCAGGGGTTGAGGCGCGCCTCTGGCTGCCCGACAGCGCCGACACCCATGTGCTGGCCGCTGCCATAGCAGGCCACGCCGACGCCATCGTCACGGTCAATAACAAGGACTTCCCGCGCCACACATTGGCAGAGGAAGGCCTGGACCGCCTCGGCCCGGACGAGCTGCTCTATGGCTTCTGGCTGCAGGACAGCTCAGGCATGGAGGCGCTGGGGGCAGAGGTTCTGGCCGAGGCCAACCGGCTGTCCGGCGGCAGCTGGGAGATCCGCCCGCTGCTGAAAAAAGCCCGCCTGCCGCGGCTGGCCAAGGCGCTGGCGCGGTAACAGAACCACAGCCTGCAAATTTGCACGGCATTCTTCCAGCTTTCCGCTTGGCCGCTGCTGCGGTTCCCGTTTATCAAACGGAAAAGCCTGTTATTTAAAACATTTTTCAGGGACCAGAAATGCCAGCCAAACCTTGCCGCACCGCACTGCCCCCCCGTTCTCCGTCCCGTGCCCTCTCCGGACTGGCCATGGCGGCGGTGCTTGGGCTGTCCGCCTGCGCCAAGACGCCGGTGCCTTCTGTCCCTGCTCAGCCGGGCAAGTCGATCTCCGAAGCGCATGAGGCCGTCCGCCAGTGCGCTCCCGTTGCCCCCAAGGGCGGTAAGAATGCGGTTACCGGCAGTTATGTGGCCGGCGTGCTGTTGGGCGGGCTGATTATCGGCCCGGTGATCGTCGCCTCGAACGAGGATCACATCCGCGCCAACGGCGCCCGGCGCGCGGTGGACAAATGCCTGGAGGCACAAGGCTACACCCGCCGGGAAATGACGCCGGAGGAAGCGGCCTTCCTGAACGCGCTCTATGGATATCAGCGGCAGATTTTCCTGGATCACCTGGTTGCTGGCGGCACCCTCGAAGGGTTCAAGCAGGAATACGACGTTCAGTAACGCCGTTTCATCTTTCCTGAAAAACTCCGGGGAGTTTGAGGGGCCGGCCCCTCAAATCCGCTGCGGCCTCAGCCCTTGGCCCATTTGTCTTCCAACCGCTCCAGCGCCGCGATGCGCTCTTCGGTTTTGGGGTGGCTCATCAGCCAGGCAGGCGCCATGCCGGCGCGTTGCTGGGTCAGTTCCTCAAGCTTCGCAAACAGGCTTTTCTGGGGTGCCAGGCCAATGCCCGCCTTGGTCAGCAGCGCCGCGGCGTATTCATCGGCTTCATACTCATCCCCGCGCGACAGCCGTGCCGCCAGCAGTCCGGTCAGCACCCCGGCAATCCACGGCCCGATAAAGGGGATATAGCGGCCCAGGATCATCATCAGCGCAGTGCGCAGCGCATTCTGGCCGGAGAAGTCGATCATCCGCTTCTTCGCGTGCCCCAGCGCCACATGGCCCAGTTCATGGGCAATGACGGATGCCATCTCCTCGGCGCTGACATCACTGTTCTGGTACTTGCGGTAAAACCCGCGGGTGATGAAGATCCGACCGTCCGGCGCTGCCAGCCCGTTCACCGGGTCGACCTCGTAGATATGCACCGGGATGCGGGCCACGTTCAGAGCCGCCGCCAGCCGGTCGGTCAGCTGCTTCAGCTTGGGGTCAGCCAGCTCGGTTGAGCGCTGGTCCAGCTCCCGGTGGGTGCGCCAGATCGAAATCCGGTACATCACAAGGCCATAGGCAACGGCCAGCAGTATGGGCAAGAGGCGCAGCATGCCTCAGATATGGGCCGGAACGGGCGGCAGCGCAAGGCGTGCCGCCCGCCCGAAGCTTCAGGACGCCAGCCAGTAGTACAGCGGCAGCCCAACCGTGATGTTGAACGGGAAGGTCACCCCCAGCGACAGCGTCAGGTAAATGCCCGATTCCGCCTTGGGCAGGGCGATCTTCATCGCCGCAGGCACCGCGATGTATGAGGCCGAGGCCGCCAGCACCATCAAGAGGAACAGGCTGCCGCTTCCCAGTCCGACCACCCAGCCCGCGCCATAGGCCAGCAGCGCGCCAATGACCGGCATCGCCGCACCAAAGACAAACAGCCCCGGCGACAGCATCTCCCGGTTCTTGATCAGGCTGCGGCCCGCCGACAGGCCCATGTCCAGCAGGAACAGGCACAGGATGCCGGTAAAAGGGGTGACGATGAAGGGGGCAATCAGCTCCATCCCCTTGCCGCCGGTGATCGCACCGATCGCAAAGGCACCCAAAAGCAGCACAACCGAGCCATTGGCCAGCAGCTCGCGCCAGAACCCTTCCGGCCGCTCGCCGTTGCTGCCGGTGCTATGTGCCAGCCACAGCGCCGACAGGATCGCAGGCACCTCCATCGCCGCGGCCACCGCCACCATGTAGCCGTCATAGACCACCCCGGTCAGCTCCAAGAGGCTGGTTGCGGTGACAAAGGTCACGATGGAGATCGAGCCGTAATGCCCGGCCACCGCCGCCGCGTTCAGCGGGTCGAGCCGGGTCAAGACCTTAAGCAGCGCAAAGGCAAGGAACGGCAGAAGGAACGACAGCGCCACCCCCGCCAGGATGGTGGCAAACAGATCCGGGCTCAGCCCGTGCTCGGCCAGGCTGGCGCCGCCCTTGAAGCCGATCGCCAGCAGCAGGTAAAGCGACATGAACTTGGCTGCGCCTTCGGGGATCGACAGGTCGCTGCGGGCAAAGGCTGCAATCAGGCCAAGGGCAAAGAACAGGATCGTGGGCACCAGCAAACTGCTGGCAAGGGTTTCGAGGGTGCTAGGCATCTGTCTCTCCATTCCATCTTTTCCGCCCTCATGAATTGCACTGCAGCATAGTTCCAATATATTGTTTCTAAGTTTCACATAGGATCAGGCTATATTATGCGCCCAACCCTGCGTCAGCTCGAGTACATTGTCGCCGTGGCCCGGCTCGGCCAGTTCGGCCTGGCCGCGGAGGCGCTGAACGTCAGCCAGCCCAGCCTCTCGGCGCAGATTTCCGCGGTGGAGGAGGATCTTGGCACCCGCCTGTTCAAACGCGGCCGCGCCGGCGCCCAGCCCACGGCGATGGGGGCAGAGGTGATCCGGCGGGCGCAGAGGATCCTGGGGGAGGTCGACGACCTGCGTGCGGCCGTCACCGGCGGCGTGCCGTTCGGCGGGCGGCTGCGGCTGGGGGTCTTGCCTTCTATCGGCCCCTATCTGCTGCCCAGGGCGGTCAGCGCCATCCACCGCACCCAGCCCAGCCTGCGCGTCATCGTGCGCGAGGAAAACACCCGCGACCTGGAGCAGGGGCTGAAGGCCGGGCGGTTCGACATGATCATCTCCACGCCGGAGGATCACCCCAACACCCACCAGGTTCGCCTGTTCAGCGAACGGCTGTGGATCGCCGCAGCGCTGGACGATCCGCTGGCGGCAGCGAGCGGGCCCGTCGATGGCAAGTCCCTGCGGGGTCGCAATTTTCTGACCCTGGACAGCGGCCACCGGCTGTCGCGTATCGTTTATGCGCTGGCCTCCGGCTTCGGCGGGGTGGTGGCTGACGACTATGAGGGCACCAGCCTCGATTCAATCCGCCTGATGGCGGCCTCCGGCGCCGGCGTCGCGGTGCTGCCGGAGCTTTACACCCTGCGCCAGCCGAAAGGCCACAGCGAGGTGATCTTCCGCCCGCTTGCTGCCGAGGGCGCCAGCCGCGACATCGCGCTGTTGCAGCGGGCAGGGGAGGAAAGCCAGACCGGCACCGGGTTCGTCAGCGCCGCGCTTCTGGATGTGGCGCGCAGTTTCGGCCTCAGTACTGGCGCAGCGGAGCCTGACGCCAGCCCTGACATCCAGTGATAGCAGCCATGCAAAAACCGCACTCGCTGCACCGCCCCGCATCCAGTATGGGGTGCCTTCCCAAAGACACCAGATAACAACGGCTTCCGGCACATGGCACCGCTCTCACAGCTCCGCAATATCGCTGACACCGGCGAGACCCTGCACCGCAGCGGCTGTGCGCCCTACAAGATCGAGAAGTACCTGCAGTTCTATGCCCGCAAACAGGGCATCAACGTGATTGTGCAGGCCACCCCCACCTCGATCTCCTGCCAGTTCCCGGACGAGGACAACCAGTTCATCATCCGACGGCTGGAGCCCGCCCAGATCAACCTCAGCCTGCTGGCGCGCACCATCATCCGCATCAACGCGGTTGAGGACCCGGGAATCGAGGAGCCGGGCCGCTATCCCGGCTGGCTGATCATGCTAGCCAATATCGCCATCCCGCCCGCCTTCCTGACCCTGATCGGCAGCGCGCTGACCACCATTGCGCTCTCGGCGGTGCTGGGTTTCCTGGTCTGGCTCTGCCAGCTGTTCTGCCGCGGCGACCGGGTGATCCTGGTCGAATTCCTGTCGGCGCTGGTCGCCGGTCTCACCGTATCGCTGGTCAGCAGCATGGGGGTGGAGGTGCCGGTCTGGGGCACTTGCATCGCCGCCATTGTGCTGTTCGTGCCGGGGCTGTCGATTGCCAACTCCTTGGAATGCCTTGCCTTCAACGACGTGATTTCCGGCTCCAGCCTGTTTGCTCAGTCGATCTTTGTACTGATGAAGCTGTTTATCGGCATCTATATCGGCGTCAGCATCGGCACTGCGCTCTGGGGGGCAGCGCCGCAGGTGGCGAACGTGAACGAAGTCCTGTGGTGGATGCCCTATCTGGCGCTGCCGGCGCTGTCGTTCTCGATCGGGGTGATCTTCAACGCCCGGCTGGCCGACATCCTGCGGGCGCTGCCGGTCACCGTGTTGGGCATGTGGGGGCCGCTCTACCTGGGCTTCGGCGGCGGCTGGATCGTCGGCACCTGGGTCACCGCCATGTGCATCACCCTTTACGGCACCTGGCTCGCCAAGATGCTGAACCTGACCGGCGCCATCTATATCGTGCAGGGCATCCTTATCCTGGTTCCCGGCAGCCGGGTGCTGATGAGCGCCACCCAGTCGCTGTTCAACGAAACCCTGATGGCGGATGCCAGCATCGGCCTGTCGGCGCTTCTGATGTTCTCCGCCATCGTGGCGGGGCAGGTGACGGCACTGGCGCTTTATTCACAGAAGAACCGCAACCTCGCCAGCTAGGCGCTGCGCTCAGCCGCCGGCAGTTCCCATTCACCGCCAGTCAGGGGCGCGTCAGAGGCTGAGGGCCAGCCGCTGGCGGTCACCGCATCCTGCAGCGCAGCGTAACAGTCGGGATCGATGCCGGGGCCTGCCAAGTCATCCATGATGGCATAGGTCTTCTCCAGCGGCAGTGCCGCGCGGTAGGGGCGGTCGGCGGTCAGCGCATCAAAGATATCGGCCACCGCCATCACCCGCATTTCCTGGGTCAGGCGGCTGGCGTCCAGGCCATAGGGGTAACCCTTGCCGTCCAGCCGCTCGTGATGCGCCGCGCTCACATCCGCCAATTCGCGGAAGGCATGTATCCGGCTCAGTACCTCATGTCCCAGCACCGGGTGCCGCTTCATCAGGGCAAATTCCTCGTCCGTCATCTTGCCGGGCTTGTCCAGAATGGTGTTGGAGATCCCCAGCTTGCCGATGTCATGCAACAGCGCCCCGCGCACCATCCAGCGGCGCCGTTCCGGCGTGTATCCCAGCTGGTCACAGATCATGCCGGTATAGCGCGCCACCCGCTGCGAATGGCCGTGGGTAAAGGGGCTCTTGGCGTCGATCACCAGCGAGAACGCGCGGGCGATCTCATCCAGGTACTCCTCGTCAACGGCATGGATGTGCTGCGCCTGCGGGGTGGCAAAGACTTCGGCCTCCAGCCCGGGGTCCTGCAGGTCAGGCAGGAACCGCGGCCGCCGGAGCACCGCGGTGAAGACCGGCACCAGATCCGGGTCGAACCAGCTGCCTGCGCGCCGCTCCAGCTCCTCCGCGGCGGCCTCCGCCCCCAGATCGGTGGCAAAGACATCGGCCACCTGCGCCATCAGCGCAATGCGCGCGAACAGCGGGATCGCCTCGCCCTTCAGGCCCAGCGGCTGACCGCCGCCGTCCCAATGCTCATCCAGGCAGGCGATGCCCTCCGCCACATCCTCCGAGAACCGCATCTGCCGGGCAATCGCCGCACCGCGGTTGCAGCGGGTCTCAATCAGCTCGCCTGCAATTTCAGTATTCTTTGCCAGCACTTGCTTCAGCGTCTTCAGCCGGGTCCAGGGCGCCGCATTGGCCGCAGTATTGCGCCAAAGGAACGCCAGCCCCTGGCGTACACCGCTGACGGTCTTGAAGCTGCGTTTGAAGGAAAGATCATCGGCCATATACAGCTGGCAGATGCGGGCGGCGTTGGAACTGCAGCCCAGATCCTTCATCAAGAGGGTGAAATAGAGATCAGAGCGCGCTTGCGGCGCCAGCCCCAGCTCTGCCGCCACCTGCATGCCGATCCAGCAGCAGCGCACGCAATGGCCCTTGGGCTGGCCTTCTGTCAGGTCCAGCGCATGGCTGAGCGCGCCCAGCAGTTCACCAAGCCGCAGGATGTCCTGCGGCGCGGCGGTACCGGCCTGACCGGGACTGTAGGGAGAAGTGTAATGTGTCATGGGCCTTCTGCAGGGCAAGTGCGGAAGGCCCATGACAACACGGGCAGGGTTAACCTGCCCTGACCCGGCGCAGGATAGGGGTGGGGATTCTGCGCCGGATTTTCGTAAAATTTCCAGGGCCGCCGGATAGGCAGCCCCATGTTCTGATTTTGAGGGCCGCAGGAAGGCCGCCCTTGCCAGGATTTCCGGGGCGGGCAGCACCGCCCCAAGGGCCCCGGCCCTAGTTCACACCCGGTTTTCCCGGGAACTCTATGTTGATCTCCAGACTCGACAACTCGTCACCGCGCTCCATGCGGATGTCGATCGCCTCGTCGCCGATCTGCATGTGGCGGCGGATCACGTCCAGAATCTCGCGCTGCAATTGCGGCAGGCAGTCAGGGCGGGTGCCGCCGCTGCCGCTGCGCTCATGCGCCAGCAGGATCTGCAACCGTTCCTTGGCGGTGCTGGCCGAGGCCTTGCGGGGGCGGAGGGAAAATCCGAACATTCTTACACCGCCCGCCGGAACAGCCGCTGCAGCAGCCCGCGGCGCGGGTCGGCGGCAATCCGCATCTCGATCTGCTCGCCGATCAGCCGGCCCACCGCATCCTCATAGGCGGCGGCAGCCGCCGAAGGGTCATCCAGCACCACCGGCACGCCGAGGTTGGAGGCGCGCAGCACCGCCTTGCTTTCGGGGATGATCCCCAAGAGCGGCACCGCCAGAACCTCCAGAACGTCCTCCACCGTCATCATCTCGCCGCTGTCGACGCGGGATTTGTCGTGGCGGGTGATCAGCACCTGCGCCTTCACCGGCTCGGCACCGGTCTTGCCGGCCCGGTCGGTGATGCTGTTCAAGAGCCCCAGCACCCGGTCGCTGTCGCGGACCGAGGACACTTCGGGGTTGGTCACCACAATGGCTTCATCGGCGAAATGCATCGCCATCTGGGCGCCGCGCTCGATCCCTGCCGGGCTGTCGCAGATGATATAGTCGAACTCCTTGCGCAGCTCATCCAGAACCTTCTCGACGCCTTCTTTGGTCAGCGCGTCCTTGTCTCGGGTCTGCGAAGTTGGCAGCACCGCCAGGTTCTCCAGCCGCCGGTCGCGGATCAGCGCCTGCTTCAGCTTGGCGTCGCCCTGGATCACGTTGATGAAATCGAACACCACCCGGCGCTCGCAGCCCATGATCATGTCCAGGTTGCGCAAGCCCACGTCGAAATCGATCACCACAGTCTTATGCCCGCGCCGCGCCAGCTCTGCGCCCACCGCCGCCGAGGTTGTGGTCTTGCCGACGCCGCCCTTGCCCGAGGTGACAACGATCACCTTGCCCAGCGGTTCTTCCAATGTCAGGTCCTTGCTCATTACAGTGCCTCCACACACAGCCGGCCATCGCGCAGGAAAACCTGTGCTGCGCGGTTCAATAGCTCCGGCTCCAAATTCTCGTTCGTCCGGTAAAGGCCCGCCACCGCCAGCAGCTCCGCGTCCAGCCGCTGGCAGAAGATGCGGGCGCTCTCATCGCCTTCGGCTCCGGCCATGGCACGGCCCCGAAGCAGGCCGTAGACATGGATATTGCCGCGCGCGATCAGTTCCGCGCCGGAGCTGACGGGGCCAACCACCACCAGATCGCCGCCCTCGGCCACCACCGTCTGGCCGGAACGCACCGGCCGGGTGACCACTACATTTTCCGGCGGGCGCAGTTTCTTGGGGATTTCACGGCGGGTGCCGGGGCCAGTGTTCAGCGGCGCATCCTTGCCGCTGGCCAGCGTGATCAGCCCGGCGTCCTCTGCAGCAGCGGCCTGGGCGGGGGTGGCGTTCTGCACCCCGAACACCGCCAGGTCGCGGCTGCGCAGGCTGTCAGCCAGCGCCCGCAGTTCAGCAGGCCGGTTCAGCCCCGGCGCCTGCGCCAGATCCAGAATCAGCGGTGCACCGTCAAAGAAATGCGGGCTCCAGCGCAGCTGCGCGTCCAAGGCGGCATAAAACGCCTGATCCAGCGGCCCGTCCTCGGGGCGCAGGGCAACAGCAGTAAAATAGCGCCCGCGGATCTGGAACGGCTTCACGCTGGCGGCAGGCGCGCTGCCACGGGGTTTTATGTCTTGATGCGGCACGCTCACGCGATGCTCCTGCTCGGGGATGGGCGGGTTTTGCTGCCGCGCCTTTTTCCCTTGGGTAGCCCTTGCGGGATACGCCGTTCAACCATGGCAGGGCGGGTTCGGCGGACAAGCGCCTGCGCTGTGCCGGAGCGGCGGATTTCCGCAGGCGATCCATCTGCGGTTGAGCAGAAAAGGGTTGCCGTTCCCGCTGCCGCCAGCTGCCGCTGTCCGGGTCTACAGGGCCAGCGGTGAGGACCGGCCCGAGGTCTCCAGCTCCCAGCTGGCGGACCAGTCTGCGCTCCGGCGTTTCAGCACCAGATAGTTGCGCTCCGCTGCATACCGCCCGGCCTGACCGGGGATTCTGCGGATGCGGATCGGGTGGCCGGGCAGGGGCGCATCGCCCAGCCACGAGAGCAGCCCCAGCGCCTTCGCCCAGGCCTTGGGCGGTGCCCGGTGGGAAATGCCGGAGGCCACCAGCTGGTGCAAAACCTTGCCGCCGCCAAGCGCCATCTCGCCCCGTGCGGCCAGGTGGATCTCGCCGGAAATCGCGGTGACCTCATGCCCTTCTTGCGCTGCCATGTCCCGCAGCAGCCGCAGCATCCGCCGCCATGAGGCCCGGTGCGCCCGGCTTTGCCACTGGTCGCGCAGGTCGTCCTCGTATTTCTGCATCCGCGGGATCAGCACCATCAGGAATTCCAGCAGCGACAACCGCGGCCCCAGCAGCGGCACGCTGGACAGGATCAGGCTGCGCCCGGCAAAGCGTTTCTCTGCCGCTGCTTTCATCAACCACCAGCCGCCCCGCGCCATCACCCGCCGCCGGCTGCGTTCGGAGCGCAGATCGGGCGCCAGCAGCCGCAGCCCCGGCGCCTCAACACGCCAGCCCAGGTGGCTGCCTCCGGGATCGGTGAAGCGCGCAGGCAGGTCCCCATCGCAGCAGCCGTGCTGAAACAGCAGCGCCGCCTCCCGTGCAGCGGCAAACAGCGTCTGGCCGACCGGGGAGTAAGTGCGGGAGCGCCGCAAGGACCCCCAGCCATCGCAGATGTCGTGGTCGTCCCACTGCATCAACGATGGCACCCGGGCGGCGATCCAAGCAAACTCCGGTGCGGTGTAGACAGCCAGGTAACGCTGCAGGAAACGCTCGCGCAGGTGGTGCATCAGATCCGCCAGGTCCGCGCGCGCGGGATCGCGGGGAATGCGGTTCGGCCAATCTTGGCTCAAGGGATGGCCGTCTGTCACCTCATCCGCATAGACTTGGTCACCGCCATGCAGCAGCAGCGAGAAGGGGTGTTCCGCATGCTCCGCGCCCATCCGCGCCCACATGGCGTTGCGCTCGGCCCCGTCGCGGTCCAGGTCACCATGCTCCTCGCCGTTGCAGGCGGCATAGGCGATCCGCAGATCGCCGCCAAAACCGCCTGCCAGCTCATAGCGCGTGCCGTTCCACTGGTAGGCGGAAGGGCAGTCCGCCGGCAGGCTGAACCGCGCCCGCAGCACCGTATGGGTGCTGTACTCCGCCAGCGGTGCGGGCTGCGCTTCACCACCGTCCAATTGAACTGGCGGCAGAGCCGCGCCTTTGGGCGCGATGAACAAGGCGGCCAGATGCATCCGGCCATCGCGCAGATCATCAAGGATCAGGATCGGGCCGGTTATTCGGCCTGTTGCCGGGCCTGTTATCGGGCCTGTTGTACGGGTGCTGCTGCTCATGCCGTCACAGCACCTAGGTGCGGGCGGCGGCGCAATCAACCGCTGGCGGCATGACTTTGTGGGGTCGTCCGGGTCTGCGGCAGAATTGCCGGTGGCGCTTCCTGGGCGGGTGTGGTCTGACTGCCCCCATATTGCCCAGCCGCCTCCGGCCCGCCCGAAGGCGCGGATTTTTCAGGAGATTTGACATGCAATGGAGTTTTCTGGCCGCCGCCCTTCTGGCCGCCCTGTGGATGATTGTTCATGCCTTTGTGGGAGGCCGTGAATGCGCCCGTCCCCTGGCGCAGGACCGGCAGCTGCCGGATGTGGTGCGCGAGACCACGCTCTTGTGCTGGCATCTGGTCACCGGCTGCCTGGCACTGATGGCGCTGTTCCTGTTCCTCGGCGCCCGCGGATATGACGGGCTGGCGCTGGCCGGAACTGCAATGGCCGCGATGATGGCGGTGGTTGGCCTGCTTCTGCCGCCGCTGCGCCGGGCGGGTTATGGCCTGCTGCCGCAAGGGTGGCTGTTTGTGCCTGTGGCCGCTCTGGGCGCTTGGGGGCTGGCGGGCGGTTAGCGCCAGGTCAAACACCAGCGCGGCCCTCCCGCCCGTCCAGCGTGCATGCGGCATGCCCGCCGCCCGGTTGGGCCCGGCGCCGGAGCCGCGGCTCCGGCGCGCATCCTGCCCGCAGGGCAGGATGCCATACCCAAGGCTGCAAGGGGGTGCGGCATCAGCCGCAGCACCTGCAGGCGCGGGAGGGCTGCCGGGTTTGGGGAAATGACCTAGCGGCTCAGCTCCCGCATGCCGCGTTCCAGGCCGTCCAGGGTCATCGGCACCATCCGGTTTTCGAAAATCTCACGGATCATGCCGATCGAATGGGTGTAGTCCCAGTATTTCTCCGGCACCGGGTTGATCCACAGGTTCGACGTCCAGGCCTCCCGCGCGCGCTGCAGCCAGACCTGGCCCGCTTCCTCGTTCCAATGCTCATTGGCGCCGCCGGGATAGGCGATCTCGTAAGGCGACATCGAGGCATCGCCGACGAAGATGCATTTGTAATCCGGCCCGTAGGTGCGCAGCACCTCATGGGTCGGGGTCTTCTCGTTCCAGCGGCGCTTGTTATCGCGCCAGACGCCCTCATAGAGGCAATTGTGGAAGTAGTAGTATTCCAGGTGCTTGAACTCGGCGCGGGCGGCAGAGAACAGCTCCTCCACCACCTGGATATGCGGATCCATCGAGCCGCCCACGTCAAGAAACAGCAAGACCTTCACCGCATTGTGCCGCTCAGGCCGGGTTTTCACGTCCAGATAGCCGTGCTCAGCAGTGGAACGGATGGTGCCGTCCAGATCCAGTTCCTCCTGCGCGCCCTCACGCACCCAGCGGCGCAGCCGCTTCAGGGCGACCTTGATGTTGCGGGTGCCCAGTTCCACATCGCCGTCGAGGTTCTTGAACTCGCGCTTGTCCCAGACCTTGACCGCGCGCTGATGGCGGCTCTTGTCCTGGCCGATGCGCACGCCTTCGGGGTTGTACCCATAAGCGCCGAAGGGCGAGGTGCCCGCTGTCCCGATCCACTTGTTGCCGCCCTGATGGCGGCCCTGCTGTTCCTTCAGCCGCTCCTTCAGCGTCTCCATTAGCTTGTCGAAGCCGCCAAGCGCTTCGATCTCGGCCTTTTCCTCCGCGCTCAGATGCTTCTCGGCCATCTTGCGCAGCCATTCCTCGGGAATGTCCACCGCCTCCATCACGGCATCAGCAGGGATCGCCTCCAAGCCTTCAAAGGTGGCGGCAAAGGCGCGGTCGAACTTGTCGATGTTGCGCTCATCCTTCACCATCGCCGCGCGGGCGAGGAAATAGAACGCCTCGATGTCATAGGTGGCCAGCCCCGCCTTCATGCCTTCCAGGAAGGTAAGGTACTCGCGCAGGGAAACCGGAATGGACGCCTTGCGCAGGTTTTCAAAGAAGGGCTGGAACATCGCGGGCCTCTGTCAGCAGTTACGCCAGCACCCGGTGGGTCAGGATGGTTGCCAGCAGCCCCAGAATACCAAAGATAATGGCATAGACAGCCCCGTATTGCAGCATGTCCAGGGTGTTGCCGCCACGTTTGCGGGCCTTCAGGGCGCCAATCAGGCCGCCCAGCAGAACGCCGATGATTACGATCATGGTTCTATCCGTCTGTTGTCTTTCAGGGTCAGTTTCTTGCGGGCCGTATCAGGAGCCGGTGGGGCGCAGCGCGGCGACTTCCTCCAGCCGGGCCTCGACCACCCAGTCCGGGCCAAAGCCGTATCGCGCCCATCCCAGGCTGTCCAGCCTGACCCGGCGCGCTTCCACCTGGCGGCCCTCCAGCTCCAGCGCCTCCGCTTGCAGCATCAGCAGCGTTGACAGCAGGGCAGCGTTTTCATGCGCGGCTGCGGCAGTCACCGCAGGCTTCAGCCGGGCCAAGGCCGAGGCGCCGTTGCCGGTTGCAACGTCATAGGCCGCCAGCTGCACCGCGACCTTGGCTTGGTGGATGCCGGTGCCGGGCAGCTGCTGCAGAAAATCCTGCGCGGTCAGGAAATGCCGCAGTGCCAGCTCCGGCTCGCGGATGTGCAGCATCCGGCCCAGCGTATAGTGGCTCAGCGCCCGGCGGTGGTCGCTCCAGCCCAGGTCGCGGGCGATCTCTGCCGCCCTGTTGGCGGCGCGCAGCCGTTCCCGCAGGGACGCCTGCGGCCCCAGTGCCTGTTCATAAGCTGCGGCCCAGGCCCGCGGCGTGTCCGGCAAACCGGGCGCAGCGGCCCATGCACCGCGCGGGTTCAGCCGGGCCAGGATGGCGGGCAGCCGGGCGGCAACCTGCTCCCGGCTCATGCCGGTTTTCAGCTCCGGCGCATATGTGGCGCGCAGGATCAGCATATCGAACCCGGTCAGCACCGCGTGCATGTTGTCGTCGTTGAACACCGAGTCCGGCAGCCGGTAGAGGTCATTCAGCGGCCCGATCGCCTGGGCGAGCTCCTCATGCAGGCAGTCGCGCACTTCCTGCGGGCTGGTGTCATTCGGAATGAACACCGCCAGCCGGTCCCGCTCGCGCAGCAAGGCCCAGTTGGTGCGCGGGCTGCGCCGGTTGCGCCGGTATTCCGCCAGCGAGGAGACATTGGGCACCACGAAACAGGCCGCTTTGGGCAGCGCCCGGCGGATCTCGTTCCGGGACACCATCTGAATGGTGATGCTGGCCGCCTCGCCAGCGACCCGGCGGATGGGAATTCCGGCTTCAGTGCGCAATCTGGCCAGCAGCGCGTTCAGCTCGCGGGTGAAGCCGGGGGATGGCGTGCCGGTCACGCGCAGGGTGATCTGGGTCTCGAACCGGGTGAACTGGGGCAGGGTGCTGCCGCCCTCCAGCTGGAAATGCAAATCCAGGAAGTCGCGGGCGATTTCCGCGTTGGCGCGCTGCGGAGCTTGCGGCCGGGGGGTGGTGAACACCTTGACCGGCGGCAGCGCCAGCGTCGCGGCAGCGGCGCGGGTCGGGGCCTCGACACGGGGCACGGGGGCCGTGCAGGCGGCAAGGGCAAGCGCTGCCAGAACACCTGCAGCCGCCTTCATAAGGCTGCACCCGCCGCTGCGGGGCTTCGTTTCCGGCTTGATAGTTGCGTCCGCGGGCACTCAGGCGTCTCCTGCTGGCCCGGCTGTCTCAGCCCGGCCCTGTTTCCTCTGATAGGGGAATGCATCAGCAATTTGAAGCGAAACAGGCAGACGCCGGGCAAAGCGCCCGCCGCCTGTGGCATCAGGCCGTGCCCTCAGCGCCGCCCGCGCGCCATAAAGGCCAGGCGTTCGAACAGATGCACGTCCTGCTCGTTCTTCAAGAGCGCCCCGTGCAGCTTGGGCAGGGCATTGGCGCCGTCCCGCGCAATGTCCTCCGGGCTCAGGTCCTCGGCCAGCAGCAGTTTCAGCCAGTCGATCACCTCAGAGGTCGAGGGCTTCTTCTTCAAGCCTTGCGTCTCGCGGATCTCATAGAACTGGGTCAGGGCCGCGGTCAGCAGCGCCTCCTTGATGCCCGGGTGATGCACCTCGACGATTTTCTTCATCGTTTCCGCATCCGGGAAGCGGATGTAGTGGAAGAAGCAGCGGCGCAGGAAGGCGTCGGGCAGCTCTTTCTCGTTGTTGGAGGTGATGATCATGATCGGGCGGTGCTTCGCCTTGATCGTCTCGCCGGTCTCGTAGACGTGGAACTCCATCTTGTCGAGCTCCTGCAAGAGGTCGTTCGGAAACTCGATGTCAGCCTTGTCGATTTCGTCAATCAGCAGCACGACCTTCTCGTCCGCCTCAAACGCTTCCCACAGCTTGCCCTTGCGGATGTAGTTCTTCACGTCATGCACGCGTTCTTCGCCCAGCTGGCTGTCGCGCAGGCGGCTGACGGCATCGTATTCATAGAGACCTTGCTGGGCACGGGTGGTGGACTTCACGTTCCACTCGATCATCCGCAGCCCCAGCGCTTCTGCAACCTGCTTGGCCAGCTCGGTTTTGCCGGTGCCGGGTTCACCCTTGACCAGCAGCGGCCGCTCCAGCGTCACCGCCGCATTTACCGCCACCTTCAGGTCGTCGGTTGCAACATATTCCTTAGTGCCCTGAAATCGCATATCTTTCCCGTCTCAGCCGTGGTTGCCGTCTTGTTATCACGGTTTTAACCAAACAGCGCCACTATTGTGTAGTGACATTCCTGTCCGATAGGGATAAACGCTGCGGCAGAGGGGGATCCAAAGTGTTGAGGTATAGTTTATGACCAGCATGATGGGCCAGACCGAAGGAGCCGAAATGAAGCAAGAAGTGTTTCTGCCGGACGACTACCGACCGGCTGAAGATGAGCCGTTCATGAATGAACGGCAGACTGAATATTTCCGACGCAAGCTATTGGAATGGAAGCAGGACCTGCTGGCGGATACCCGCGACACGATTGAGGGGCTGCAGGACAGCACCCGCAATATTCCCGATGTCGCCGACCGCGCCAGCGAAGAGACCGACCGCGCGCTGGAACTGCGCACCCGCGACCGCCAGCGCAAGCTGGTCGCCAAGATCGACTCGGCCCTGCGCCGCATCGACGAGGGCGAATACGGCTACTGCGAAGTGACCGGCGATCCGATCTCGCTGAAACGCCTGGATGCGCGTCCGATTGCAACCATGAGCCTGGAAGCGCAGGAGCGCCACGAGCGCCGCGAAAAGGTCCACCGCGACGATTAACCGCTGATTTTGGCGGCAAAAACGCGACAAACATTGACGCCGGGGCCTTTTGCTCCGGCGTTTTTTGTTTCATTGGGGGCAGGCGGAGAATCTGCGGGAGCCCCATGGACCTCAAAGGCCTGAAAATAACCGTCATCGGCGCCGGCATCGGCGGCCTGGCTGCAGCGCTGTCGCTGCGCCGCTTCGGGGCGTCCGTCACCGTGCTGGAACAGGCCGAGGCGATCTCCGAGGTGGGCGCAGGCCTGCAGATCACCCCCAATGGCGTGCAGGTGCTGAAGGCGCTGGGGCTGGCGGATGATCTGGCCTGGTGCTCGCAGCGCGCGCGTGCCGTGGTACTGCGCGGCCACCGCCGCGGCAAACAGGTGCTGCGGCTGGATCTGGACGAATACGCCGCCGGGCTGCCTTATTACTTCGTGCACCGCTCCGACCTCATTGGCATCCTGGCCGGTGCCGCCCGGCGCGAGGGCGTGCAGGTGCGGCTGCTGCAAAAGGCAGAGCGCATCGAACCGGGTCCGCAGCCGGCCGTTCACCTGGTGAACGGTGCCCAGTGCGGCGGCGATCTGGTGGTCGGGGCCGACGGGCTGCATTCGAAAACCCGGGTGGCATTGAATGGCGAGCGCAAACCCGCCTTCACCGGCCAGGTCGCCTGGCGCGCCACGGTGCCCAACCACCTGAACCTGCCGCCGGAGGCGCAGGTGTTCATGGGGCCGGGGCGGCACCTGGTGGCTTACCCTTTGCGCGATAGCAGCCTGATGAACCTGGTCGCGGTGCAGGAGCGCCGGGCCTGGGCTGAGGAAGGCTGGAACCTCAAGGACGACCCTGCCAACCTGCGCGCCGCCTTCCGCGGTTTCGGCGGCAATGCTGCGGCGCTCTTGGAGGCGGTGGAGGAGGTGCTGCTGTGGGGGCTGTTCCGCCATCCGGTGGCAGAGCACTGGTTTGGCGAAAACACCGCCATTCTTGGCGACGCCGCGCATCCGACGCTGCCTTTTATGGCGCAAGGCGCCAATCTGGCGCTGGAGGATGCCTGGGTGCTGGCACGTTCCCTGCAAGAGGCAGCGGGGCTGAAATCCGGCCTGATGATGTACCAGGAGCGCCGCCGCGCGCGGGCAGAGAAGGTGGTGCAGGCCGCCAGCAACAACGCCTGGAAATACCATCTGCGCGCGCCGCTCAACTGGCCTGCGCACCAGGTGCTGAAACTGGGCGGCCGCTTTGCCCCGGACCGCATGGTCAGCCAGTTCGACTGGATCTACCGCCACGACGTCACCGCCTGAATCAGGCCGGGGGCTGGGCGGGGGAGGCTCCCGCCCGTCGCGGTTTCATTGAAAATGAACCGCTCCCGTTGGGCGTGGCGCCGCGCTGACGCGCGGCGCGGGTTGTGTTCAGATGTCCAGGTCGACCCAGACCGGAACATGGTCGGACGGCTTTTCGCGGCCCCGCACATCCTTGTCGATCTGGCAGTCCCGCAGCAGGTCAGCGGCCTGCGGCGTGAGCAGGAAATGGTCGATGCGGATGCCGTCGTCGCGGTTCCAGGCGCCGGCCTGGTAATCCCAAAAGGAATAATGCCCCGGCCCCTGGTGCCGCGCCCGGAACGCCTCGGTGAAGCCCAGGTTGACGATCCGCTGAAACGCCGCACGGCTTTCCGGACGGTGCAGAGCGTCCTCGCGCCAGGCCTCCGGGCGCTTGGCGTCCTCGGCCTGCGGGATGATATTGTAGTCCCCGGCCATCAGCGCGGGCATCTCTTCGGCCATCAGCGCCGCGGCGCGGGTCTTCAGCCGCTCCATCCAGGCCAGCTTGTAGGCGTATTTGCCGCCCGCCACCGGGCTGCCGTCTGCCTCCAGCTCCACCGGGTTGCCATTCGGCAGATACAGGCCGCAGATCCGGATCGCCTGCTTGCCCACCACGGTGGCCTCGATCCAGCGCGCCTGTTCGTCGCTGTCGTCGCCGGGCAGGCCGCGGCTCACATCCTCCAGCGGCAGCTTGGACAGGATTGCCACGCCATTGAAGCTCTTCTGGCCGTGGGTTTCGACGTTGTAGCCGCGCTCCTCGAAGATCTCGCGCGGGAAGGCCTCATCCACTGACTTGATTTCCTGCAGCAGCACCACGTCGGGCTGCGCCTCATCCAGCCAGTCCGGCAGTGCCTGCGCCCGGGCCTTGATGCCATTGATGTTAAAAGTGGCGATTTTCATGGCTTGCCTCCGGCGCAGAATTCTTTATTCGGGGCCGATCTATCGCTGAATCAGCGTCCCGGGGCAAGCCCGATGCGCGATTCGCGAATCACCTTTGGCGCTGCGACTCACTGGCGTTTTGCACAGGTGAAAAATACCCCTCAGGTTGAGTTTCTTTATTTTGCAATAATATGCGTGTGAATAACACGGTGAATAACCTGTGGATGAATTGAAATAACTGAAATTGCGCAAAAAATAGCGGGTTGAAGTTAAAGTAAATGAAACTACAAAATACAATGTGAAATTGCATTTTATGTTTGCGCTGCGCGGCGCCCGTGCCAGCGTCAAGGAGCCTTTTGTCCTTAACGAATGGGGTTCCAAAATGACTGCTCAGCGTAAAATCCAGACCATCCACGCAACCCGCCAAGCCACTGGCGCCAGCCTGTTCGAGGGCGATGCAACAGAGATGTTCTCCTCCGGCTCCGCGCCTGAACTCAATGCGGGTCTGTCAGTAGGGGAAGGCGTTTCGCTGTTCTCCTCGGGCTCCATGCCGCAGACGGCAGAGAGCTGGGCAGGCGGGGAAACCGGGCTGTTCTCCAGCGGTTCGGCGCCGTCGGCCTGCAGCGAAACCGCGGCTGGCGATCTGGTGGAGATGTTCTCCTCTGGCTCCGCCCCTGCCGCCCGCGCTGACACCTCAGCGGGGGATTTGGTGCAGATGTTTTCTTCCGGGTCTGCACCCTTAAATCAATCTGAGGTTGCTTCCGGCAATTTGACTGAACTGTTTTCTTCCGGCTCCGCCCCGGCAATGGAAAATGAAACCGCCTCCGGCGATCTGACGGAAATGTTTTCGTCAGGCTCGGCACCTGCGGCGCAGGCCGGAACCGGCGCGGGCGAGGGGGTGGAAATGTTCTCCTCCGGCTCGGCTCCGGCCGCCACGGCTGAGCGCGGCGCGGGCGAGGGGACGCATCTGTTCTCCTCCGGCTCCGCACCGGCGGCTGAGGCCTGCACCAGCGATGGCGACGCAACCCGGCTGTTTTCCTCCGGCAGCTGACCGGACCGGGGCCGGCCTCCCTCCCGGCCCCTGACCATCGGCGGTCCCGTATCCGGGGCCGCCCTTGCCGCGCCGCACACACCCGCAGGAGGTTTCCATGGCCCAGATCATCCCGTTCTTCTCACCTGCTGCCCGCCAGTCCCGGGCGGCTGCGCATGCGGCGCTGATCGGCGGTTTCGCCGCACAGCGGCGCACCCAGGAAGACGTGTTCTGGCTCAAGGAAAACGCCGAGCTGTTGAATATTCTGGAATGCACCAGAGCCGATGTTGCCGCTGAGGCCCTGGCGCCCTTGCAGGGGTTCTACGACGGTGCGGCGCGGCATATCAGTTTCTTCCGCCAGTATTACCGCTTCATCCTGTCGATCTGCTTGGATCTGGAAGACTTGGGTCATCCCGGGGAGACCGGCGCGCAGCTGGCCGCATGGATCCGCGCCGAAGGGCTGGCGCAGGCAGAGCTGTCCGACCTGCAGCGCGCCGAAGCCCGCCGCCTGCTGGCGCGCCGCGGTGAGATCCTGCAGGACGACGGGTTGGACGACCGGCTGCGCGCTTTCATCTCGCGCCCGGAAACCTTTGCCATTCCAAACAAAAAAGCCGCTTACGAGCTGACTCACATCGTCTTTTACCTGTCGGAATACGGCCGCCGCGACCCGCAGCTGCCGCAGGCGGCGCTGACCAGTCTCGAGTTTGCGGGGCTGGTGGCCTTCCTCGACCAGAACGCTGATTTGCTTGCCGAAATCTGCATTGCGTTGCGTTATGCCGGCCAGCAGCCGCCTGCTGCCTGGGAGGGCTGGCTTGACAGGCATGTATCCGCCTTTACTCTATCAGAGCGAGAATTTTCTGGACTTCATGATTCTTATCACGAGTATTTTGTTGTTAACTGGCTCATGATCCTGTCTGGGCGAAAACCCTTCCGGCAGGCGGTTCCCGCGGGGGGCGTGCATGTGTCAGCTGTGCGGGGAGGAAGTATCTTGAGAAGCCTTTCAGAAGCCGTTTTTGAAGCTGGAACCGGCCGTCCGGGCTGGGGCGCGGTCAAGGCGCGGACCGAGGCCATGCTGAACGAGGAAGAACACGGGCTGCTGAGCGCGGCCGAACGCAGCTGCGCCGGCTTTGCCCATTTCTTTGAAGGATTTGCCCGGGCGGGCAGCGCGGGGGCAGCGTGATGGGCTGTTCGCGCAACCAGGCCCTGGGCGGGGCGCTTTTGGTGGTGGCCTATACTGGTCTGATCGCCTCTGCTGACGGGATCACGAAACTTTTGGCGGGCCAGTATGCGGCGGCGCAGCTTTACGCGCTGTCAGGGGCCATGGTGGTCGGATTCTGCCTGCTGGCGGACCGGCTCCCCCGGCTGCGCGGCGGCTTCCGCACCCGCTGCCCGCGGGCGATGGCACTGCGTTCGGTGGCGACGCTGATTGCCGCGGTCTGTTTCTTCTATGCGTTCCGCCTGCTGCCCTTTGCCGAGGTGTTTGTCTTCATCGGGCTAATGCCGCTGCTGGCGGGGGCGATGTCCGGCCTTGTGCTGAAGGAGCCGGTGCGCCCGGCGGCCTGGATTGCGCTGCTGGCTGGCTTTGCCGGGGTACTGTTCCTGCTGCCTCATGGCGGTGACGGCAGCCATTCTGCAACCGGGCATCTGGTGGCCTTCGCGGCGGTGGTGTCCGGCACGTTTTCCATGACCATGGCGCGGTTTATCGGCCGTTACGAAAGCAACGCGCTGGCGCAGGTGTTTTATCCGAACCTGACGCTGTGCGGTGCGATGCTGCTGGCACTGCCCTTTGTCTGGGTGCCGATGCCGATGGCGGATGTTGCTTGGGCGGCGGCCTATGCGTTCCTGCTGTTCGGGGCGCGCTGGCTCCTGGTGGTGGCGCTGCGTCTGCTGGCCTCCTACGCGGTGACGCCGCTGATGAACCTGCAGTTCATCTGGATGGCAGTGATCGGCGCGGTGTTCTTTGGGGAGTTTCCGCCCGCCACAACCTATCTGGGGGGCGCCATCGTGATCGCCTCGGGTCTCTATCTGGTCTGGGATCAGTTCGCCCCTGCGATGCCGCGTTTGCGTGGTGCGGGGCGGTTGCGGACGGATCCGTAACGCTGGAAACCACCTGTTGAGCCCCTTAAGGGGCGAAGCGCCCGCCCCTTGAGCAGGGGGCGGGCGCGGCCTTGCAGGAGCAAGGCTGGGAAATGCTCAGATTTACCGTCACATGGAGAACGAGGTGCCGCAGCCGCAGCTGGAGGTGGCGTTGGGGTTTTCGATGGTAAACCGCGCGCCGATCAATTCCTCGGTGAAGTCGATCACCGCGTTTTCAAGGAACGGCAGGGAAACACTGTCGACGACAACTTTTTCGCCCTGACCTTCGAGCACCAGATCGTCTTCCTTTGCCTCATCCAGAGCAATCTCGTACTGGAAGCCGGAGCAGCCGCCGCCTTCCACCGCGACACGCAGCGCCTGGCCCTGGTCCGCGGCGCCGATCTCGGCCAGCCGGGCAAAGGCGCGGTCTGTGACTTTGGGGGGCAGGTTCATCAGCTTTCTCCACGGGCGTAGGTTGCAGCGCAAAGCTTTATATAGAAAGGTGCAATTCAGGCGGCAAGATTTGTAAGGGAAAAGATTTCATATGCATGCGCCTTATGCCACGATGCCGGACCGCAGCCGCGGGCGGCAGGTGCCGGAGGAGGAGAGCTCCTTTCGTTCCCCCTACCAGCGCGACCGCGACCGGATTATCCACGCCAGCGCCTTCCGCAGGCTGAAGCACAAGACCCAGGTGTTCGTGGAGCATGAGGGCGACAATTACCGCACACGTCTGACCCATTCGATCGAGGTCGGGCAGGTGGGCCGCACCATTGCCGGCGCGCTGGGACTGAACCAGGAGCTGACCGAGGCGGTGGCGCTGGCGCATGACCTGGGACACACGCCGTTCGGCCACACTGGCGAGGATGCGCTGCATGCGCTGATGGCGCCTTATGGCGGCTTTGACCACAATGCCCAGGCGATCCGTATCGTGACCTGCCTGGAGCGCCACTACGCCGAGTTTGACGGCTTGAACCTGACCTGGGAAACCCTTGAAGCGATTGCCAAACACAATGGCCCTGTGGTGGGGGAGCTGCCCTGGGCGCTGGCCGAATGCAATGCCGCCATCGACCTGGAACTGCACACCCATGCCAGCGCCGAGGCGCAGGTGGCGGCGCTGTCCGATGACATCGCATATAACAACCACGACCTGCACGATGCGCTGCGCGCCGGGCTGTTCACCGACGATGATCTGGCGCGGCTGCCGCTCTTGGACAGGGCTTATGGTGCGGTGGACCGGAAATACCCCGGCCTTGATCCCAACCGCCGCCGGCATGAGGCGCTGCGGCGGTTCTTCGGCTTTATGGTTGAAGACGTGATCAGCACGGCCCAGCACTTGCTTGCGGAATCCGGCGTGCAAAGCGTCGAGGAGGTGCGCGGTCTGGGCCACCCGGTGGTGAAATTCTCCGATCCGCTGTGGCGCGACCTGAAGGAGATCCGCGCCTTTCTGTTCACCCGCATGTACCGGGCGCCCTCTGTGATGGAGAAGCGGGCCAAAGTTGCCAAGGTGGTGGAGGCGCTGTTTCCCTATTTTCTGGACAATCCGCAGGACATGCCGGAGCGCTGGCACGCCGAGATCGCAGCTGCACAGGACCGCACCGCGCTGGCGCGGATCGTGTCGGACTATATCGCCGGCATGACCGACCGTTTTGCCCTGCAGCTGCATGAGCGGCTGATCGGAGTGAAGGTCGAGGTGTAAGGGCTTCGGGCTGCTGCCGTTTTGCTGTACTTCAGTCTGCGTGCCTTTCAAGGGGCGGTTAAAGATGGCGGCGCCGCCAACGGGGGCGGAGGGTAGGGCCGGAACGCCAGCGCGCCCCGGGTCCGGTCAAAAGCTTCATCACTCAGACGTCCCTGCACCTTTTGTGGAGGTGGTTTTGGGGATCCTGGTCTCCTGTTCGCACGGGGTGCCAGACCCGCGCCTTGTGCTGCAGCGGGGGTGACTGTCGCATAGTCCGGTTAAGGACCGGAAAGCGGGGCGTGCGGTGCTGACAGTGTTTGCGCAACGCCCTGTGGCGGCTTGTTTGGCAACAGGTGTTCCTGTAATGTTCTCATTAAATTCATGTTAGAGAGGATAGCCGGAATGATTGAGGGAAGCTGCTGCTGCGGCGCTGTCAGGTTTGAATTGCTGGCGCAGCCCGCTTTGATGGGCACTTGCCATTGCTCCCGCTGCCGCAAGGCCGGGGCCAGCACCATCGTCTTTGTGAAAAAGGCCGATTTGCGCTGGATTGCAGGCAAGGAGGAGGTGGCGCTGTATCAGCCTGCGCCGCCCTATAAATACGGCCGCTGCTTCTGCCGGATCTGCGGCAGCTCTCTGGGCGAGATCCTGTCGGAGGAGGAGAGCTTCCCGATCGCAGCAAATGCGCTGGACGGGGTGCTGGAGGTGTCGAACAGCTTTCATGAGTTCGTGGGCGAGAAACCCGGCTGGTATGAAATCTGTGACGGGGCAAAGCAGTCGCAGGGGCATCCGGCCTAGGCATGGCAGCGCAGGGTGGGCGGCTGCCCGCCTTGCGTGCCATGCGGTTTCCCAAATTGGCCGTAAGCCGTGTTATGATCTGGCCCTATGATGCCGCAGTGCATCGGCGGTATCCGCGAGGGGAGGCATAACGAGGGGAAAGCCATGGCACGCTGGACCGTCACATTCACGGACAAGCCCGAAATGGACCGGGTGCGCGGCGACAAGAAGCGGCGCGAGGCGCATATCGCCTTTGTGAGGTCGCGGCCTGAGCTGCAGATCGGCGGCGCGCTGGCGATGCGGCCGATGCAGGATTTCCCCGGCGCGATCTGGAATGTGGAAGCCGAAACCCGCCAGGATGTGGAGCGGCTGATCCTGCAGGACCCGTACTACGTGGCCTCCTTGCGCACGTATAAAATCACCGAATGGGGCACTGCCTCCGCCATCCAGGGGATGTTTTCATGACTGCCGCCCGTGAAGCCCGCAAATCCGCGCCCGCACTGACCCGCTGGGCAGTGCTGTTCCGCGATGCGCCTGCGATGATGGATATCCGGGCGGACAAGGCCCGGCGCGATGCCCATGTGGCCTATGTCGAGGATCATCCGGAACTGCGCATCGGCGGCGGGCTGAAACCGGACATCGACGGCGATTTCTGCGGCGCCCTGTGGATTGTCGAGGCCGAGGACCGGATCGAGGTGGAGCACCTGATCCATGGCGATCCGTTTTACGTGCCCGCCTTCCGCTCCTACGAGATATTCACCTGGGGCAAGATCCTGGAAGACCGCACCGCGGTTCTGTAAGCCGCGCACCGCGGCAGCGGCGCAATTTTCTTCAGTAAGAAAATTGGCCGGAAAATTCGAATTTTCCGGTGCCGCCTGCCTGAGACTCCAGGCTGCTCTTGCAATCCTGTTGACCCTTCCGGCGGCCCCCGGTATCCGCAGTGCTGAACAGTTGGGACGCCAGACATGAACCTCTTTACCGATATCCGCACGCTTGTGATTGACAGCCTGACCGCCATGACCGGCGAAGGCGCGCTGCCCGAGGGGCTCGATTTTGCCAATGTGGCGGTGGAGCCGCCGCGTGATGCCGCTCATGGCGACATGGCAACAAATGCGGCAATGGTGCTGGCCAAGCCCGCCAAGATGAAGCCGCGCGACATTGCCGAGGCGCTGGCGGCCAAGCTGGCCGCGGATGAGCGGATCACCTCGGCTGAGGTTGCAGGCCCCGGTTTCCTCAACCTGCGGCTGGCCCCCGGCGTCTGGCAGGCGGTTCTGAAATCAGTCCTGGACGCAGGCACGGATTTCGGCCGCTCGGACATGGGCGCGGACAAGCGCGTGAACGTGGAGTATGTCTCTGCCAACCCGACCGGTCCGCTGCATGTGGGCCACACCCGCGGCGCGGTCTTTGGTGATGCGCTGGCGGCGCTGCTGGCCTATGCCGGTTATGACGTCACCCGCGAATACTACATCAACGACGGCGGCGGCCAGGTCGATGTGCTGGCGCGCTCTGTCTACCTGCGCTACCTGGAGGCGCACGGTCAGGAAGTGGCCTTTGCTGACGGCACCTATCCGGGCGACTATCTGGTCCCGGTGGGGCAGGCGCTGAAGGACAAGGTGGGCGATGCCTATGTCGGCAAGGGCGAAGACGTCTGGCTGGCAGAGGTGCGCGAGTTCTCCACCGATGCGATGATGGAACTGATCCGCGAGGACCTGGCCCAGCTCGGCATCAAGATGGACAAGTTCTACTCCGAGAAGTCGCTCTATGGCACCGGCAAGATCGAGGCGGCGCTGGCCAGCCTGGAATCCAAGGGGCTGATCTACCAGGGCGTGCTGGAGCCGCCGAAGGGCAAGAAGCCCGACGATTGGGAGCCGCGCGAGCAGACCCTGTTCAAATCCACCGACCACGGCGACGACGTGGACCGGGCGGTGAAGAAATCCGACGGTTCCTGGACCTATTTCGCGCCGGATATCGCCTATCACTTCGACAAGGTGGAGCGCGGCTTTGACGAGCTGATCGACATTTTCGGCGCCGACCATGGCGGTTATGTCAAGCGGATGAAGGCCGCCGTTTCGGCGCTCTCCGACGGCAAGGTGCCGCTGGACATCAAGCTGTGCCAGCTGGTCAAGCTGTTCAAGGACGGCCAGGAATTCAAGATGTCCAAGCGGGCAGGGACCTTTGTCACCCTGCGCGATGTGGTGGATGCAGTGGGCGCCGACGTCACCCGCTTCATGCTGCTCACCCGCAAGAACGACCAGGGCTTTGACTTCGACCTCGACAAGGCGCTGGAGCAGTCCAAGGACAACCCGGTGTTCTACGTGCAATACGCCAACGCGCGGATCTGCTCGACCCTGCGCAAGGCAGAGGAGCAGGGGATCGCTGCGGACGACGCCGCCCTGAATGCTGCCGACCTGAGCCTGATCGCCGATCCGGCGCAGCTGGCTGTGGCCAAGAAGCTGGCCGAATGGCCGCGCCAGGTGGAAATCGCCGCCCGCACCCATGAACCGCACCGGGTGGCCTTCTATCTCTACGATCTCGCGTCTGAGTTGCACGGACTGTACCACCTCGGCAAATCGAACGAAGGTTTACGATTTGTTAATGAAAGCAGCCAATCGGCAACACATGCGAATTTGGCGCTGGCGCGGGCCGTTTCCGTTGTCATTTCCGCAGGTCTTGGTATTCTTGGCGTGAAACCGGCAGAAGAGATGCGATAACCAAAGGGGCCTGCCCCCTGAGGGAATAAATCACACATTCCGCCGGACTGAGGCAGTTCAAGAGACTTGGGGCGCAGCACCACCTTAGGTGCTGCCGAACCGGGCAGTGAGGCGGACAATGGCGTATTTTGCGCAGGCGGGCCAGGGCCACGCCTATTCACAGGGCGATGGCCGGCAGCAGGACACCGCAGCTGGCGGCTCTTACGGGCAGCAGTACTCCGATCAGACCTATGCAGGGCAGCAGTATACCGGGCCTGGCGCTGAACCAGCCTATGGCTATGAAGACCCGGCCTATGGCTATCAGTCAGAGGGGCAGGGCTACGGCGCGGATGAGTACGCGGCCTATGCCGCGGCGCCTGCGGGGCTGCGGGCGCGGTTTTCCAAATCCTTGAGCATTCTGGGCGCGGTGGCCTCCATCGCGCTGGTCGCGGGCGTCGGCTTCTGGGGCTACAAGCTGGTGATGCGCGACGTCAGCGGTGTGCCGGTGGTGCGTGCCGCCGAAGGCCCGATGCGTGAACAGCCCGCAAACCCGGGTGGCAGCCAAGCCGACCATCAGGGGCTGGCCGTGAACGCAGTGGCCGCCCGCGGCAGCGCCGAGGCGCCCGCCGACCGGCTGACCCTGGCGCCCTCTGCGATTGAACTTACAGAAGACGACAAACCGCTGCCGGAACTGGCGGCAGAGGCCGCGCCGGTTGCGGACGTGCCCGCCGCCCCGGCAGAACCGGAGGCCCCAGCAGCCCTTGGCGCCGAGACAGGTGTCAGCGAGGAGGCAGTGGCGTCCTTTCAGAACGGCGATATCGATGCGCTGGTGGCGGAGCTTGCGCGCGAGGCCGAGGATGTTTCCGCGGCGGTGCCTGCCTCGGCGGCGGCGCCTGCAATTGTGCAGCCGGAACCGCTGCAGCCTGCGCTGGCCGCTGCCACGGTTTCTCCGGCGCTGCTGAATGCGCCCGGCGTCAAGGTCTCGCTGCGGCCCTCGGCCCGGCCCGCACGGTTCAGCCCGGCTCCGGCCGCTGCCGCGCCGGCAGCGCGTGCCGGAACCGTGGATGTGGACCCGGCAACCCTGGCGGCCGGCACCCGTCTGGCGCAGCTGGGCGCCTATGAAAGCCCCGAGGTGGCGCGCGCCGAATGGGACCGCATCAGCGCCCGTTTCCCGGAGTATCTGGAAACCAAGCAGCGGGTGATCCAGCGCGCCGAAAGCGGCGGCCGCACCTTCTACCGGCTGCGGGCGATGGGCTTTGACGGGCTGTCGGATGCGCGCAGGTTCTGCTCGGCGCTGGTTGCAGGCAATGCCGATTGCATTCCGGTAACCACCCGGTAACAGTACAGATGGCAGACTAGTGTTCCGCCCGGCCCGCGAGGCCGGGCAGCGCCCGTCCCGCCCCCCACGGGGCGGGCGCTTTGCACCCTCCCCGCCGGGCCGGGCGCAGCCCTTTTTGTCACTGACTGGGGGAGCGCGAACACCAGGGGGCAATCATGACCTACGGAGCCACGATCCTTGATGCCGAGGGCCTGCGGCTGAGTGCAGATGAAAAGGCGTTCTTCCGTGATGCGGATCCCTTCGGCTTCATCCTGTTTGCCCGCAATCTGGAAGACGTTGAGCAGATCCAGGCCCTGTGCAACGACTTCCGCGAGGCGGTGGGCCGCAATTGCCCGATCACCATCGATCAGGAGGGCGGCCGGGTGCAGAGGCTGCACAAGCCGCTGGCGCGCAACTGGCGCCCGCCGCTGGAGCATGTGCAGCTGGCCGGCGAGGACGCCGTCCGTGCCATGTATCTGCGCTACCGTCTGATTGCGCATGAGCTGCACACCCTGGGCATCGACAGCAATTGCGCCCCGATCGCTGACATCGCCTATGCGGAGACTCACGAATTCCTGCGCAACCGGTGTTATGGCACCAGTGCCGCAACCGTGGCGCGGATTGCCCGTGCGGTGGCCACCGCGCATCTGGACGGCGGTGTGCTGCCGGTGCTGAAACACATCCCCGGCCACGGCCGCGCCACCGCCGACAGCCACCTGGACCTGCCGCATGTGGCCAGCCACCCGGAAATGCTGGAGGAAGGCGATTTTGCCGCCTTTGCGGCACTCAATGACCTGCCGCTGGGGATGACCGCGCATCTGGTCTATGACGCCTATGACGACCGCCCGGCCACAACCTCGCCGGTGATGATGCGGCTCATTCGGGAACGCATCGGCTTTGACGGGCTGATTATGACCGACGATATCTCGATGAAGGCGCTGCAGGGCTCGCTGGCCGGCAACGCCCACGCCTCGATCGAGGCAGGCTGCGATGTGGTGCTGCTGTGCAATGCCTCGCTGGAGGAACGGATCGCCGTGGCTGAGGCCGCAGGCACCATGAGCGAAGCGGCACAGACCCGCGCAGAGCGCGCGCTGGAGGCCCGCCGCGCGCCTGTTGCCCTTGACATTATGAGCGCTGAAAGAGAACTTGCCGCCCTCATGGGCGGGCAGGTGTATGGCTGAGCAGACACTTTTTTCAGAAGCGGACACGAGCGTAGAGGAACGGCTGGCGGCCGAGGCCCTGATCGTGGACGTGGACGGGTTCGAAGGCCCGCTCGACCTGCTGCTGACGCTGTCGCGCACGCAGAAAGTCGATTTGCGCAAGATCTCGGTGCTGGAGCTGGCAAAACAGTACCTGGCTTTTGTCGAGAAGGCCAAGGAACTGCGCATTGAGCTGGCCGCCGATTATCTGGTGATGGCGGCCTGGCTGGCGTTCTTGAAATCCCGCCTGCTGCTGCCGCCGGACCCGGAAGAAGAGGGGCCGTCCGGTGAGGAACTGGCCGCCCACCTGGCATTTCAGCTCGAACGTCTGCAAGCAATGCGCGACGCCGCCGCACGGCTGATGGGGCGCGACAGGCTGGGCCGCGACTTCTTTGCCCGCGGCGAGGAAGAGAGCGTCGCCCGGATCAAGACCGTGACCTATACCGCCAACCTCCTGGATCTGATGCAGGCCTATGCCCGCATCCGCACCAAGGAGGATTTCCGCCCCTTCGTGATGGACCGCGACTCGGTCTTCACCATGGAGGAAGCGCTTGACCGCATGCGGCATTTGCTGGGTTTCACTGGCGACTGGACCGACCTGATCAGCTATCTGCCGGACGGATGGCACAGCGATCCGGTCAAGCGCCGTTCAGCGACTGCGGCGACCTTTGCCGCCTCGCTGCAGCTGGTCAAGGAAGGCAAGGCAGAGCTGCGGCAGAGCGAAACATTTGCGCCCATTCAGCTGCGCAGCCTCGACGAGGATACCTGATGGAAGATCAGATCATGGACGCGGCCAGCAGCTCTGGCCGGACCGAGAACGACACCCTGTTTGACGCACCGCCCATGGCAGAGCAGGAGCGGATGGTGGAGGCGGTGCTGTTTGCCAGCGCCGAGCCCGTTACCTTACGCGACCTGGAAGGCCGCATGCCGCCCGGCTGCAACCCGCGCGAGGCGCTGGAGCATCTGCGCAAGCGCTATGAGGGGCGTGGTGTGCGCGTCGTGCGCCTGGGTGATGCCTGGGCGATCCGCACCGCTCCGGACCTTGGCTTCCTGATGCAGAAGGAAACTACCGAGCTGCGCAAGCTGAGCCGCGCCGCGATCGAAACCCTGGCCATTGTCGCCTATCACCAGCCGGTGACACGGACGGAGATCGAGGAAATCCGCGGTGTGTCGGTGTCGCGCGGCACCATCGACCAGCTGATGGAAATGGACTGGATCCGCCTCGGCCGCCGCCGGATGACACCGGGTCGGCCGGTGACCTTTGTGGTGACGCCGGATTTCCTGGACCATTTCGGACTGGAAAGCGCCCGCGACCTGCCGGGCCTCAAGGAACTGCGTGCCGCGGGCCTCTTGGAGAACCGGCCGCCGCCGGGCAGCCTGCCGCTGGGGCAGGGCGGCGACGAGGACGACGAGGCGGAAGAACAGGCGGAACTGTTCGAGGAGTGACGCCTCCGTGGCCTCGAGCGCCCGGAAATTGCCGCATTACTCTTCTACGGTGGCAGGCAAGCGAAGGCAGAGGACTGAGGCCATGAATGCGAACTGGATTATCCGCATGGTGCTGCGCCGCCTGATCGGGCGCGTGGTTAATGCCGGGCTGCGCCGCGCGGCGCAACACGGTGCGCAGCGGCTCGGCAAGAGCAAAGGGCCGGCACCGGGGTTCGGAGCCGGCCCCAGCCCGCAGCGCAAATTCCGCAATGCAAGGTCACGCATTCCCAAGGTCAAGTAGCGGAACCGGCAGGCAGCGCACCGCCGGGCTTTCGCCGGAGGCTAAGCGCCTCAGCCGCGCCGCTGAGCGCTAGGAAGGCCGATAGCCCCAGGCAGCCCGCCAAACCCCATCCTGCGAACAGCAGCCCGCCCGCAAAAGGCGCCGCAAAGACGCAGAGATAGGTGACGGTGCTGTACAGCCCCATGATGGCACCGCGCTGCGCAGGCTCCAGCGCCGTAAGGCGCGCCACCAGCAGGTTGAGGGCAAGATGCTGGAACATGCCCCAGACCAGGGCCGCCCCCAAGAGTAGCAGGTATTGCGGTGCCACCGCCATCATCAGCAGGTAGCTGGCTGTGACCGCCAGCAGCACCGGCGCAGTGGCGCGGGCCAGTCCCAGCCGGTCCAGCAGAGGATCCAGCAGCACCGCGAGGCCAAAGCCGATGCCGTAGAACAGCGGCAACAGGCCCGCCTGCGTGGTGCTGAGGCCAAGCGCTTGGGTGATATGGGCGCCAGTGAAGAAATAGCTGCTGTAAAACCCCATCATCAGAAGCGCGGTTGCCAGCAGGCCGCGTGCGATCCCCGTCACCCGCAGTGCTGTCAATGGCGAAGTGGCCTGGCCGCTGGGGCTGCCCGCGGCGCGCATTTGGGCCGAAGCGCCCCACAGCAGCAGCGCCACGCCCGCCAGCGTGCCATAGACCGCGCGCCAGCCCGCGAGATCGGTGGCCCAGGCGCTGACGCTGACACCCAGCACCATCGACACCGTCCAGCCCGCCAGCACATAGCCCAGCACCCGCGCCTCGCGTCCCTTGGGGGCTATCACCATTGCCAGCGTGTAGATCGAGGGCAGGGCGGCCCCCGCCGCCAGCCCGCAGACCGCCTGCGCGGCCATCAGTGTCCAGACATCCGGTGCTGCGGCGCTGGCGCCCAGCCCGGCCCCAAGCAGCAAGAGCGCGGCACGCATCAGCCGCCCGGCGCCGATCCGGTCTCCGAGCGGTGCGAGCAGCAGCGCCGCCGCCGCAACCCCCAGCCCATAGGCGCTGGCGGCCCGCATCACCTCTGCCGTGGTGGCATTCAGCGTCTGGCTGACCGCCGTCACCACCGGCGACAGCAGTAGGGAGTTCGCGCCAATTACGCCAATGGCGCTCATCAGGATCAGAATCGGGGTTCGCATGGGTTTACCTTGAAGAATGTTCAGGTATCTTTGCTAAGTACTGAATGATGTTCTGTGAAGGGCGGGCGGAAATGGTCAGGGAAAAAACAGATGAGGTTCGGAGGAACGGCGGCGCTGCCCGTGTTCTCGACGCTTTGGACCGAAAAATATTAGGCGCGCTGAGCGTCGATGCGACGCTCTCCTACGCCGCCATCGGCCAGGAAGTGGGCCTCTCGGCGCCCGCAGTGCATGAGCGGGTGAAGCGGCTCAGGGCCTCTGGCGCGATCCGGGCGACGGTGGCGCAGCTGGACGGGCCTGCTGTGGGCAAGCCGATGCTGGCCTTCATCCATGTGGACACGGTCGGCTGGGGCAAGACGGCGGAACTGATGTCGCTGGAGGCCTGGCCGGAGGTGGAGGAGATTCACACTGCCACCGGCGACACCTGCCTGATCCTCAAGGTGCGGGTGGCGTCTCCGCATGCGCTGGAGGGGCTCTTGGCCCGCATCTATGACGTCGAGGGGGTGCGCGGAACCCGCACCTATATGACGCTCTCCACCCATCTGGAGCGCACCGTGCAGGCCGGGGTCAGCGCGGAGCTGGAAGAGGATTTATATATCAAGCGTTGAGGGCGCGGTGAAGTAACGGATCTATCGCCTGGCCGAAGGCCGGGCAGCGCCCGTCCGGCCCCCGTCAAACCGGAGGTTTGCCTCCGGCAAAACGGGCGAGCGCTTCGCTTCCTGCCCCGCCGGGCCGGGCGCAGCCGTTAGCTGCAGATGATTACTCCGGCGTCTTGAAATGCTTCGACAGTTTCAGCCCCTGGCCCTGATAGTTGGAGGCAATGCCCGCACCATAGAGCTGCTCCGGCACCTCGGCCATCTTCTCATAGACCAGGCGGCCAACCACTTGGCCGTGCTCCAGCACAAACGGCGCCTCGTGGCAGCGCACTTCCAGCACCCCGCGGGAGCCGGTGCCGCCGGCGGCGTCATGGCCGAACCCGGGGTCGAAGAAACCGGCGTAATGCACCCGGAATTCACCGACCATCGCCAGATAGGGGGCCATCTCCGCCGCATAGGCGGGCGGGATATGCACCGCCTCGCGGCTGACCAGGATGTAAAACGCACCGGGGTCCAGGATGATGCGGCCGTCCCTGGTGCGCACCTCTTCCCAGTATTCCTGCGGATCGTATTCGCCGATCCGGTCCAGGTCGATCACGCCGGTGTGCGGTTTAGCGCGGTAGCCGACCAGATCGGTGCCGGGCAGCTTCAGATCGACGGAGAAGCCAAGGCCGTCCTCGATCACAGCCTCGCCATCCACCAGCGGCGAGCCGGCGTGCAGCATCTTCAGCTCCGCGTCCGACAGCACCGCCTGGCCAGTGCGGAACCGGATTTGGTTGAGTCGCATGCCGGGGCGCACCAGCACCGAAAAGGAGCGGGGGCAGATTTCTGCGTAAAGCGGGCCGGTGTAGCCGGGCTTGATGCGGTCAAACTCCTCACCGCCATCGGTGATGGTGCGGGTCAAAAGGTCCAGCCGCCCGGTGGAGCTTTTGGCGTTGGCGACGGCAGAGACATCATCCGGCAGCGCCAGCCCTTCCATCAGCGGCACCACGTAGACGCAGCCCTTTTCCAGCACCGCGCCGTTGCTCAGGTCGATCCGGTGCATCTCAAACTCGGTCAGCCGGTCGGAAACGCTGCGGCCCTGGCCCGCCAGGAACGAGGCCCGCACCCGGTAGGCCACATTGCCGAGGCGCAAATCAAGGCTGGCGGGCTGCACCTGGCCCTCCACCAGCGGCGTGCTGACGGTGATCTCCCCGCGCTCCAGCATTGTTTCGATGGTCTGGCTGGGCAATACGCCTGTCATGTCCTGTCCCCCTCCGCGCCGGCTTTGCGGCGATGCTGGCCCAAACGGGGCCGGTTCGCAATCCCAGTTCGCAACCGGCAAAGCCTTGCGCTGGATACGAAAACGCCCGGGTGCGTGAACACCCGGGCGTTTTTCATATGGTCGGGCTAGCAGGACTCGAACCTGCGACCTTCCGTCCCCCAGACGGACGCGCTACCAGGCTGCGCCATAGCCCGTTGCAAAGCCTTCTAACCGTTTTCGCAGCAGGGGCAAGAGGGGGCAGCAAGATTTTTTGCGGCCCTGCAAAGAAATTCAGCAGCCAGAAGCAGTTGCCGGGGCAGACACAGACGGCATCCGTTTCCCGGCGCGGGAAACGGCTCGGAAATCACGTGATTTCCGGGCCGGAATTCGCGCCGAATTCCGGCTTCAGGGCCTGTTCTGAACAAAAGCGCGCAGTTCATCGGCGCAGGCGGCAATGCCCGCCAAAGACTGCGGCGGCAGGCTGCAGGTTTCGGCCAGAAGCGTCAGGATGCCGGGCTGCACCGGGGCAGGGACGGCGGCTTCTTCGTCTGCCGCAGGCTGCTGTTCGGACATGTCCGCCGGTTCAGGTTCCGTTAGTGCCTCTGTCTGCTGTTCCGCACTCTCTGCCAGCGCAGGCTCCGTCTCTGCATCGGTCAGGGCATCTGCCTGCATATCCGGCTCTGCTTCCGCGAACACATCCGGCTGGGCATCTTGTCCGGCTTCCGCAAGAACCTCCGCTTCGCCGTCGTCCTGCGCGTCGTCCCCGCCGCCGTTGAAGCCGGTCGCGAATTCCAGCGCGTCCACCTGACGGGCAGCTTCGTCCAGATCATGCGGCGGGAAGGCTGCGGCGGGATCAGAGGGCTGATCTTCCTCCGGCTCTGGCGCTGCTTGCACGGACTCTTCTGCGGAAACGGCGAAGTCCAGCGGCTCCTCGGGCTGCAGTCCTGCAGCTGCAACCAGCGTGTCTTCTGCGGGCTCGGGCTCTGCCTGAGGCTCCGGCTCTGCCTGAGGCTCCGGCTCCGCCACGGGTTCAACTGCGGGGGCAGCCTCCTCTGTGAACTCAGCCGCAGCGGAAGCGGTATCCGTTTCGGGGTTCTGAACGGCGTCCTGCATTTCTTCTGCTGCAGACAGTCCGGCGGCTGCGGGCACTCCGGCGGCTGCGGGCACTCCGGCGGCAGTGCTGTCCTGCGCGAAGTTTTGCGGTTCCGCGGCCAGGTCCTCAGCGGGGGCTGATTCCGCCACGTCCAGGTGCTCCTGACCGCTCAGCGGCGCGATAGCCTCCAGCGGAGCAGGTGCCGTATCGGGGGCTGGGTCTGCTGCCACTTCCTGGCCAGTTTCCTGCGCATCCTCGTGCAGCTGTTGCGCAGCCGCAGGTGGTGTCTCGGCCGCGGCAGGATCCTCTGTGGAAAGGGTTTCCGCCTCTTCCTCCGGTTCGGGCAGATGTTCCTGTCCGGTCAGGGGGGCGATCTCTTCCAGCGGTGAGGGCTGAGATTCGGGGGTGGTCCCTGCGGCAGCCTCTGGCGCGGTTTCCAAAGTTGCTTCCGCGGCTTCCGGCGCGGCCGCAAGCGCTTCCTCCGCAGGAGCGGGTGCGTCTGCAAAGGTTTCCTGCAGCTCCTCTGCGCCGTCAGCCGTTTCAGGCGCGGGTTCAGGGTCCGCGGCGGCCTCCGTCAGCTCCGGGGCCGGCGAATTCTCTTCAATGGCGGCCGGCTCTGCGGCGGCCTGATCCGCAAAAAGATCCTGCGGTGCCTGGCCGGTGGGCTCGGCCGGCCGTTCCGGGGCGGAATCACCCTCATGCAGAGCGGCTGCCGCAGCGGTTTCCTGTGTCTGAACCTGAGATGCAGATGCCTCATCGGGCATCACAGCGTCCGCTGCACCGGACAGCGGTTCCAGGGCTGCTTCAGACGCTGGCTGCGATGGCTCAGGCTGATCCTCAAATGGTGCGGAAGTTGCAGGCGCGGGCGTTTCGGGTGCCTCCGGGGCGCCGTCCTGAGTGTCCAAACCTGTTGCTGCGGTTGCAGGCGGTTCTGCCTCTGCGCCGGATGGTTCCCCTGCAGGGGCCGCTGGCGTCCCGCCGGAGGGGGCAGTGCTGCCTCCCGCTGCGGGTGGAGCCAGATCCATCTGCATTTGCGGCGCAGCGGCAGCTTCGGGCCGCGGGGAAGCGGGGGCTGGCTCCGCGGATGCGGAGGCCGGAGGGGCAGCGTCTGCACCGGAGGCTTGCGGGAAACCAACCACATTGCTGTCTTCGGGGGGGGCTTCGGACGCGGCCTCGGCGCTTTGCTCCAGCGACTGATCCCAGTCATCGCCCAGCTTGTCCGCGGGCGGCGGCGCCTCAACAACAGGCTCTTCCTCGCCGTCCAGCGGATGCGACAGGCTGGCGACATGGGCCACGCCCTGCTCGCGCAGCAGTGCCTGCACTTCCTTGATCGACAATCCGTCGACGTGCAGCAGTTTCCTGATCCCGCCCAGCAGCTGCATGTCCGCAGGCCGGTAATAGCGCCGCCCGCCGGCGCGCTTTACAGGTTTTACCTGGGTGAACTTGCTCTCCCAGAAGCGCAGAACATGCGCCTGCACGTCCAGCCAATCCGCAACTTCACTGATGGTGCGGAAGGCGTCCGGTGATTTCGACATGGCTTAATTGGTCCCGTTACTTACGGTTGCCGTCTGCCACGCGGTCTTTCATCAGGTGGGAGGGCCGGAAGGTCAGCACGCGGCGCGGCTGGATCGGCACTTCTTCGCCCGTCTTCGGGTTGCGCCCGACCCGGGCCGACTTGTCCCTTACGCTGAAGGTGCCGAACGAGGAAATCTTAACCTGTTCACCGCGCACCAGGGCATCCGACATATGCTGCAGCATGCTTTCTACCAGCTGTGCGCTTTCGTTGCGCGACAGGCCGACTTCCCGGAAAACAGCTTCACTCAAATCCATTCTTGTCAGTGTTTTTTCGCCCATACCAATCCCCGTTGTTTGCCAAAGCATAGGGCGGAGGGAATTTCCCTGTCAATATCAATGAATTGCACCGGGGTATTCGGGCGGAAATTAGAGCTGCGCGGTTACCAGCGCAGCACAACTGCTCCCCAGGCCAGGCCGCCGCCGATGGCCTCAGTCACGATCAGATCGCCTTCCTTGATCTGGCCGCGTTCCTTGCCGACCGACAGGGCCAGCGGGATGGAGGCGGCGGAGGTATTGCCGTGATCCTGCACGGTAACCACCACGTTGTCCATGCTGAGGCCCATTTTCTTGGCTGTGCCCTGGATGATGCGGATGTTGGCCTGATGCGGCACGATCCAGTCGACATCCGCTGCAGACAGGCCTGCACGGTCCAGCGCGGTGTTGGCGGTGGAGGCGAGTTTTTCGACCGCGTGGCGGAACACCTGATTGCCCTGCATCCGCAGATGGCCGGTGGACTGGGTCGACACCCCGCCGTCCACGTACAGCAGGTCCTTGTAGCGGCCGTCGGAGTTGAGGTCGGTCGCCAGGATGCCGCGGTCCGCATTGGTGCCGGGCTGTTCCTGCGCTTCCAGCAGCAGCGCCCCGGCACCGTCGCCGAACAGCACACAGGTGCCGCGGTCGGTCCAGTCCATGATCCGGCTGAAGGTCTCTGCGCCGATCACCATCACCCGGTTTGCCTGGCCCGAAGCGATCAGAGCGCTGGCATTGCTGAGCGCATAGACAAAGCCCGCGCAGACCGCCTGCACGTCAAAGGCAAAGCCTTTTGTCATGCCCAGCTTGGATTGCACCATGGTGGCGGCGGAAGGGAAGGTGAGGTCGGGGGTGGAGGTGGCCACAACAATGGCATCCACATCATCCGCGGTCAGGCCCGCGTCCGCCAAAGCGCGTTCAGCTGCCTTGGCGGCCATATCCGATGTGGTCTCTCCCTCAGCGGCAAAATGGCGGCGTTCGATGCCGGAGCGGCTGCGGATCCATTCGTCCGTTGTGTCCAGCGTGGCTTCGAATTCCGCGTTTTCAACCACCCGTTCGGGGAGATAGTGTCCTGTGCCAACAACTACCGCGCGTCGCGTCATCCGTCTGCCTGCCTATTTTCAGTCTTTTTCGGTGGCCGCCCGCATCTCGCGGGGGGCAGTATTATCTTGGGTATGCAGGCCGGCAGATGCAACCCGCGCGGCCAGCTTTTCGGCGAATCCGTGCTGTGCCAGCCGGAACGCCAGCTTGACTGCAGCGGAGACGCCCGTGGCATCAGCGCCGCCGTGGGATTTCACCACCGTGCCGTTGAGGCCCAGGAACACGCCGCCGTTGACGCGGCGCGGGTCCATCCGCTTGGACAGCCGTTTCAGCGAGGTCATCGCCAGAACCGCGGCAATCTTGGACAGGAACGAGTACCCGAACGCCTCGCGCAATGCGGTGCGCATCAGGCTGGCGGTGCCTTCGCCGGTCTTGATTGCCACATTGCCGGTGAAACCATCGGTCACGATCACATCGGCAATATCGCCGGGAATGTCGCTGCCCTCGACAAAGCCGACAAACTCGTAATTCGCCTGCCCGGCTTGGTCTGAGATAAGCCCGAAGGCCTCCTTCAACTCGGCGCGGCCCTTGTGTTCTTCGGTGCCGACATTCAGCAAGCCCACGCGGGGGCGGATGATGTCCATCGAGTTGCGCACGTAAGACGTGCCCATCAGGGCAAATTGCAGCAGATCCTCTGCATCCGCCTTCACGTCGGCGCCGACATCCAGCATCACGTTGAAGCCTTGCGGGTTCAGCGAGGGCCAGAGGATCGCAATGGCGGGCCGGTTGACGCCCGGCAGCTTGCGCAGGCGCAGCATCGACAGCGCCATCAGCGCGCCGGTGTTGCCGCAGGAGACGGCGCCCGAGGCCTCGCCGTTCTTGACCGCATCCAGGGCCGACCACATCGAGGTGCCCTTGCCGTTGCGCATCACCTGGGAGGGTTTATCCTCCATGGTGACCACATCGCGGACGTCACGGATCTCGACGCGGCCTTTCAAGGCGCGCTTCTTGGCAACCAGCGGTGTCAGCTGATCCGCGGGCCCGTGCAGGATAAACCCGATATCCGGGTTCTTTTCTGCAGACATGGCAATGCCGGCCACCACAACTGCGGGGCCGGCGTCTCCGCCCATGGCGTCAACAGAAATAGTGATGCGGCCGGCTTTTGCCTGATTTTGATCGGGTTTACCCGTCATGCGAAAGCCTGCCTGGCATCAGGATCCTGTCCGTGGCTTACGCCGCGTCCTCGTCGATCTCGATCTCGTCAGCCGCTGCGACGATTTCCTTGTCGTCGTAATGGCCGCAGGAGGGGCATACGTGGTGCGGGCGCTTCAGCTCGCCGCAGTTGCCGCATTCGTTCGGGTTCGCAGCAACCAGTGCATCGTGCGCGCGGCGGTTGTTGCGGCGCGATTTGGATACTTTGTTCTGTTGGACGGCCATGTCTCAACCTTTGTCTGTTTGGGCCTTGGGGCCATCCCCGCGGCGCGATTGCATTCTGTTCGATCAGTCTGACGTGCGTTTAGGCGTCTGCCCAAGCATTGTCCAACCAAAAATTCCGATGAGCGCGCGAAAATACTGCGAATCTCCGCTGGCGCAAGCTGTTTTTTACGGCAGGCAGAAGGGCGGCGCCAGAGGCGATTTTCTGCGCTGCAAAAATTCTGCCCTCAGTCCTCATCTTTCAGCTGGCCGCGCAGCGCGGCAAGGCCCGCGAAAGGCCGGGTGTCCTCGTCCCGCATCGGCTGTACGCCATCCTCGGCATAAACGGCTTCGCCGAGTTCTGCGCCGTCCTTGCGCGGATAGGCGGGGATATGCAGTGCCAGCGCCTCAGCCATCACGGCAGCCGGGTCGATGTGTGTGCCCAGCGGTTCGATGCTGTCATCTTCGGGCATTTCGACCTCGGCACCTTCCGGGGTCTCAACGCGGGCTAGGTAGGTGATCTCCACCTGTTCCTCGATCCGGGTGGTGACCGGCTCCAGCGTCACCACGCAATCCTGCACCACGGTGGCGCCCAGGCGGCCGGTCAGTTTCCAGTCCTTCTTGCCCATCGCCTTGATTTCACCGGTGAAGCGCAGTTTGCGCACTGCGTTCACCCCCATTTCCGCCGCAAGCGCGGTCAGGGTGTCCTTGTCCGGGATGATTTCAAAGGCAGTCGGGGTGTTCTGAGGCAGGTCCGCGACCCGCAAAGCGGTGCTGTCAGACATATTCGGGGACTTTCGTTTCTTGAACCGGAGGCGGTCATTAGGTAATCGGGTTAAAAGACGTATTCAAGCCGCCGGTCATGGCGGCAGGCTGGGGGGCAGTCATGGTTGCAAAGGCATTTCACTTCAAGGCCGTTTTGCGCGGCGCAGTATTTGCGGCGGCAGGGCTGGCACTGGCGGCCTGCACGTCCGTCTACCGCAAGCACGGCTATGTGCCGTCGCCGCATCAGCTGGCCGAAGTGGTGCCGGGCATCGACACACGGGATTCGGTGGCGGAAACCATCGGCATCCCGTCCTCGACCGGCGTGCTGAACGACAGCGGCTATTACTATGTCGCCACCCGGTTCCGCCACTACGGGGCCAAGGCGCCCGAGCCGGTGGCACGCGATCTCGTGGCGATCAGTTTCGACACTTCGGGCGTGGTGCAGGCAATCGAGCGTTACAGCCTGGAGGATGGTAAGGTGGTGCCGCTGGAGCGCCGGGTGACCAGCTCCGGTGTGCAGGACAACACCTTCCTGCGCCAGCTCTTGGGCAACCTGGGCAACTTTGGCCCCGGTCAGCTGCTGAACAACGAATAAGCCGGCTTCACTGCTCTGTCACAGCGCATATGTTATGGGCTGAGCCGGAAAGCTGGAGGCCGCCGTGGCGGAACCTGAGATATTGCTGAGCAAGGGGCGCTACCGTGCCCGGCTTGCTGCGGGTGCCGATGATGTGGCGGCGGCGCAGGCGCTGCGGACGCTGTGTTTCCGGACCGCCGCCGCCGACAGCGACCCCTTTGACAGCCGGTGCACCCATGTTCTGGTGGAGGAAAAGGCCAGCGGCGCGCTGGTCTGCTGTTTCCGGCTGCTGCTGCTGAAGAGCGGCGCGGTGCTGGCGCAAAGCTATTCGGCGCAATTCTATGATCTTTCTGCGCTCCAAAACTTTGCGGGGCGGATGGCGGAGCTGGGCCGCTTTTGCACGCACCCGGAATGGCAGGATCCCGACATCCTGCGTATCGCCTGGGGGGCATTGACGGGCCTTGTAGACGGGCAGGGGGTGCAGATGCTGTTTGGCTGCTCCTCCTTTGCGGGCACCTCGGCCGAGCCCTACAAGGATGCCTTTGAACTGCTGCGGCAGCGGTATCTGGCGCCTGCGCAGTGGCACCCGGCTGAAAGGGCGCCTGAGGTGGTGCGTTTTTCCGCGGAGCCGCCGCGGACGGCAGATGCGAAGAAGGCACTGCAGGTGATGCCGCCCTTGCTGCGGGCCTATCTCGCGATGGGCGGCTGGGTCAGCGGTCATGCGGTGGTGGACCGGCAGATGAACACGCTGCATGTGTTCACCGGCCTTGAGATCGGCACCATTCCTGACGCCCGCAAGCGGCTGCTGCGGGCAGTGGCCGGGTGATTATGAGTATTTTAGGAAAGATGAACGGGGAGCGTTGACGGGATTTGGCCGCCGGGGTAGCTGGCTGGCATGGCACGTATTCCTCTTCTGCAGATGTCCGGCATTTCCCTCACCTTCGGGGGCGATCCGGTTTTTTCAGGTCTTGATCTGGTGGTGCAGCCCGGCGACCGGGTGGCGCTAGTGGGCCGCAACGGCTCCGGAAAATCCACCCTGATGAAAGTAATGGCGGGGATTGTTGAAGCGGACACGGGCGACATCGTGGTGCCGCCGGGCAAATCCGTCGGCTACATGGAGCAGGACCCGAAGATGGAGGGGTTCGCTACCTTAGGCGATTTTGCCGCCAGCGAGCTGGACCCCGGCGAAATGTACAAGGTGGAGCGCGCGGGCGAGGGGCTGAAGTTTGATCCCGCAAGGCCGGTGGAAACCGCCTCCGGCGGCGAGCGGCGGCGCGCGGCCCTGGCCAAGCTGATGGCCGAGGCGCCGGACCTGATGCTGCTGGACGAGCCCACCAACCATCTGGACATTGAGGCAATCACCTGGCTGGAGAATGAGCTCAAAGGCACCCGCGCGGCCTTTGTGCTGATCTCCCACGACCGGGCGTTTCTGCGGGCGCTGACCCGCGCCACCCTGTGGGTGGACCGCGGTGAGGTGCGCCGTCAGGAGAAGGGGTTTGAGCATTTCGAGGCCTGGCGCGACAAGGTCTGGGAAGACGAGGACATGCAGCGCCACAAGCTGAACCGGCTGATCAAGTCGGAAAGCCGCTGGGCGGTGGAAGGCATCTCGGCCCGGCGCAAGCGCAATATGGGGCGCGTCAGGGCGCTGCAGGACCTGAAGGCGGAGCGCGCAGGCCAGATCAAGCGTCAGGGCGCCGCCGAGATGGCGCTGGAGGCGGGCCCCAAGTCGGGCCGCAAGGTGATCGAGGCCGAGGGGCTGAGCAAGGCGTTTGGCGGCAAGGAGATCGTCAGGGATTTCTCACTGAAAGTGCAGCGCGGCGACCGGGTGGCCTTTGTCGGCCCCAATGGCGCGGGGAAAACTACGCTTTTGAAGATGCTGCTGGGGATGGAAGACCCGGATGCGGGTTCTGTGAAGCTGGGCACCAATCTGGAGATCGCCCTGTTCGACCAGACCCGTGACCAGCTGGACGGCGATTCGACCCTTTGGGAGAACCTGACGGCCGATCCGCTGCTCGGCATATCCGGCAAGGCCGATCAAGTGATGGTGCGCGGCCAGCCCAAGCATGTGGTGGGCTACCTGAAGGAGTTCCTGTTCGACGAGCGCCAGGCGCGGGCGCCAGTGCGCTCGCTGTCGGGCGGCGAGAAGGCGCGGCTGTTGCTGGCGCGGCTGATGGCGCGGTCCTCGAACCTGCTGGTTTTGGACGAACCGACCAACGATCTGGATGTGGAGACGCTGGACTTGCTGCAGGAGCTGTTGGACAACTACGACGGCACTGTGCTTTTGGTCAGCCACGACCGGGATTTCCTGGACCGGGTGGCAACCACCACCATTGCCATGGAAGGAAACGGGCGGGCCACGGCCTATGCCGGCGGCTGGAGCGATTACATCGCGCAGCGCGGGCCGCTGGAGGTTTCTGAGAAAGCGGAGAAGGTGAAGCCTGCAAAGGCGAAGCCCAAGCAGGAGAGCCAGCCCAAGGACGGCCTCAGCTTCAAGGAGAAGCACCGGCTGGAGGCGCTGCCTGCGGAGATCGAACGGCTGGAAGCGGAGATCGGCAAGCTGCAGGAGCTGATGAGCGATCCCGAGCTGTTCACCCGCGAACCGGTCAAGTTCAAGAAGGCCACCGAGGCGCTGGTGGAGCGGCAGGAAAAGCTGGCTGCAGCCGAAGAGGAATGGCTGGAGCTGGAGGAGAAGGCTGGGGCCTGAGGCCGGTTCCCCAGTTAGGTCAGTACGCCTGACCAAATGTTTCGCGCGCGAAACATTTGGTCAAGGATGCTGCCGTAAAACTTTGTAATTCATCAGGAAATGTAAATTGGGTGCTAAGCGGGCGGACGCCGCCCTTACCGTTTGGCCACCGGGGCAGCGGGATTGCCGGTGACGGTCTCTCCTGCGGCGACATCCTTGGTGACCACCGCGCCTGCTCCCACAATCGCGCCATCGCCGATGGTGACCCCGGGCAGGATGATGGCGCCGCCGCCGATCCAGACATCTGCACCAAGGGTGACGGGACAGGCAATCTCCAGCCCCTGGGCCCGCAACGCCCTGTTTTTGTGGTGCTGGGCGCAGTAGATCTGCACGTTCGGCCCCAGCATGGTGCCGTCGCCAATGCTGACGGGAGCGGTGTCCAGAATGGTGCAGCCTGCGTTCATGTAGACGTTGTTGCCTAGCCGGATGTTGAGGCCGTAGGCGCAGTGAAACGGCGCCTCGATCAGGCAGTTTTCACCGTGGGCGGCAAAGAGTTTGGCGAGCGGCGGGCTGAGATTCTCAGCCGGATCAGGCAGTGCGCTGTTGTGCTGATGCACCGCAACCCGGGCCTGGTGGCGCAACGCGGAGAGTTCGCTGTCCAGGCAACAGTACCATTCCCCTGCCTGCATTTTCTGCCGTTCGGATTTGTTCATCGGCGCCTCCTGACCCGGAGTGAAGGGCGGGCGGCATCGATTGTCAATTGCGGGTGTGCTCCCGCGCCCGCAGGCGCCCTGGCTTTGCCAAGGCGCCCTTGTGCGGCCTTGGGCCGGGCACCGCTGGTGCGGTGCCCGGCGCGGGCAGAAGCTCAGGCGGTTTGGGTCATCTCATTGAGGGTGAAGGCGGCCACCGCGCCCTCAGTCGCGGTCATATAGGCGGCCAGATGCGGTGCGTTCATGTGCTGCTGCCACAGCTCCCGCGATTCCCAGGTTTCGTAGAACACGAAAAACCCGGGCGTCTGGTTGTCCTGGTGAAGGTCATAGCGGATGCAGCCGTCCTCGGCGCGGGTGATGGGCACCAGCTTTTCGAGTTCAGCTTTGACCAGGGCTTCCTTGCCGGGCTGGGCGGTAATCTGGGCGAGAATTGTCAGGGCCATTTGGGCCTCCTGTTCTTGAGGGATGTGACGGGACGGGATATGGCTGCACGGTGTATTCTGCGCAAGAACGCACATTTTGTGAGGGTAGGTACAAAATGGATACTGTAGATCAGGGCGAAAGCCGGGCCGCACGGTTCGAGACTTACGATTGCAGCGGCGGCTGCCCGGTTGAGGCGGCGCTGGAGCAGATCTCCGGCAAGTGGAAGGGGCTGATCGTCTATCACCTGCTGCCCGGCACCTTGCGGTTCAATGCCCTGGCGCGGGCGCTGGGGGATGTGACGCAGCGCAGCCTGACCAAGCAGCTGCGGGAGCTGGAGGCGGATGGCATCGTGCACCGCAAGGTCTATGCCGAGGTGCCGCCGCGGGTGGAATACAGCCTGACCGGCAAGGGACAGGCGCTGCGCCCGGTGATCGAGGCGCTGGCGGCCTGGGGTGCCGGGCCGGGGAGCTAAGGCAGCGGCTTGGCAAGAAACTCCCGCGGCCGTAGGTGCCCTGGCTGCGCCAAGGCGCCTTTGTGCGGTCGTGGGCCGTTCGTTGCTGCGCAACGCTGAAGGTTTTGCTGAGAAGCGCTTCAGGGGCAGGTTTGCCCTGAAGGCGCGGTATCGAGTGTGTTTGCCGCTGCTTGCGTATCAAGGATGAACCGTGCTGCGCACGGCGGCTGCGCCGTCCTTGACCCGGAATCAGCAGCAGAGGTCAGCGCATGCGCAGGGCGCCGTCTATGCGGATGACCTCGCCGTTGAGGTAGCCCATCTCGACGATGAAGCCGGCGAGACGGCCGTATTCGCGCGGGTCGCCCAGGCGGGCGGGGTTGGGAACGTCGGCGGCCAGCTGCTGCTGCACCTCTTCCGGCAGGCCGGCCAGCATCGGGGTCATGAAGATGCCGGGCGCAATGGTCATCACCCGGATGCCGGAGGACGCGAGATCGCGGGCCATTGGCAGGCACATGCCGGCAACCCCGCCCTTGGAGGCGGCATAGGCGGCCTGACCCTTTTGCCCGTCAAATGCCGCGATGGAGGCGGTGTTGATGATTACGCCGCGGGCGTTGTCCGCGTCGGGGGTGTTCTTGGCGATCTCGACAGCGGCGAGGCGGGCGACGTTGAAGGTGCCGACCAGGTTGATGTCGATGGTGCGCTTGTAGGCATCCAGCGGGTGCGCGCCCTCCTTGCTCACGGTCTTGGCGCCGATGGCGATGCCCGCGCAGTTCACGCAAGCGGTGATCTTGCCCATCTTCTCTGCCGCGTGGGCGATGGCAGCGGAGACCGAGCCTTCGCTAGTTACATCGGTCTGGGCGAAGTGGCCGCCGATTTCCTCTGCCACCTGAGTGCCGCGTTCGGCGTCGCGGTCGAGGATGGTGACCTGAGCGCCTTGTTCGGCGAAATAGCGCGCGGTGGCCTCACCCAGGCCGGAGGCGCCGCCGGTGACGACGGCTGCGGTGTCTGCAAGTTTCATGAGCGGGGCTCCTCCCGGTTATCTGAACATCTGTTCATATAATGGAGAGGCCGGGCACCTGTCCAGCGGGACGGGACGTCGCGGACTTACGAGAAACCTGTCAGGCCATTTGCTGCCGGTCGAGCAAGGCCAGCGGGCGCAGGAGGCGGCCCAGCGGCGGCCAGAGACCCCAGGTGCCGCCCAGACGGTGCAGATGAGCGCCGGTGCCGAGTTTGAAGCGGGCAAGGCCTGGGGCGTCCTCGGTATTGATGAGGCCGAGGTCGAGCCGGCAGATGCCCTTGGCGGCGAGCCAATTGGCGGCCTCCCACAATAGGAGGGGATGGGCGCTGAGCTGTTTGCCGCGCGCGGTGGTGTGGGCGATGTGGTAGGTGGCGGTGCTGCCGTGGGTCAGGATCAGGATGGCGGCAACCGCTTCCTTGCCCTCAAACGCCTGGAAGAGTTTTGCCTGGCCCTTGTTTTCGCGGGTATAGGCGAGGGTGAGGCCAATGGGCCAGCTGCGGTAGCCGCGCTGTGTTTGCTGTGCCGCGTCGGCCTGGAACAGCCAGTGGCGCACGTCATGCGGCAGGTTCTGGCGGGTGAGGCGGAGGTTTTGCGCTTCTCCGTGCTTCAGCCGGTTGCGCCATTTCTGATGCAGGGCGGCGCGGCGCTGCTCTGCATCGCCTGTCAGGTCCCAGAGCGCGGCATGGGCTGGCGTGGCCAGCGGCACGGCGCCGAGGCGGGCAAGATGCGGCGCCGGGGATTCGGGCGACAGGATCAGCGGGGTGCGGGCGAAGCCGCCTGTGCGCAGGGCGGCCATCAGCGGTGCGGGATCAGTCAGGTCCGCCCGGTTTACCATCGCCAGCCGCAGCCCGCCGTGGAAGCGGCGGCGCAGTACCAGCGTGCCATTCAGCATCCGGGGCTCCTGTCCGCAGGCCATCAGCGCGCGGGCAAACTCCGGCGATTGCTGCAGGGCGCGGGGCCGGGGGCGGGTGGTTGCTGCTGCGGGCAGATCGGGATCGGGGGCGCTGTCGAACATGGGGTTATTAACGCACTGGAAACCTAAATCATGGTTAATTTCAGGCATGAAGAAAGCAAAACAGATCATGGGGCAGGCGGCAGCCGCCCCGCGGATGACCAAGGCGGCGGCGCTGCTGATTGCCATCGGCCTGTCAGTGCCGGTGTTTTTAGTGCTGACGCTGGTGGAAGCGCTGTTTTTCTGAGGCAGGATGATTTGCTGAGAGGCGTTTAAGGTCAGGTCTGCCCTTAAGCGCCTTTTTTTGAGTGTATCCTGGCCTTCCCCGCCTCAAGGGTAAACCGTGCTGCGCACGGCCGCATGCGCGGTCCTTGACCCGGGGCTGGCCTGAAGGGCCGTTGCATGAAACCGCTGGCGCGCCGCGCAGCGGCGCCCCGCCCAACCGTGAGGACCCGTCTTTGACGGGGCTGGAACGGGCGGGAGCATCTGCAGGCAAGAAAAAAGGGAGCGCGGAGGCCCCCTTTTTCCGTGTCATGTTAGAAGGTTCAGCCGTCCAGCTTCACCAGCGCGTGGCGTTTCTTGCCGGCGCTCAGCTTGATCGGCGAGGACAGCGCGCCTGCGTCGATCATAAGGCCCGCATCGGTCAGCGGCTGGTCGTCGATCCGGGCGCCATTCTCGGAGATCAGCCGCTTGGCGTCCTTGCCGGATTTGGCGAGGCCGGATTTTACGATCAGTTGCACGATCGAGATGCCGTCGCCCAGGTCCGCAGGCGTGAGCGAGAGTGTGGGCAGGTCGTCGCCCACGCCGCCCTTTTCGAATACCTCGCGGGCGGTGGCTTCTGCCGCCGCAGCAGCCTCGGCGCCGTGCAGCAGGGTGGTCACCTCGTTGGCGAGGATCACTTTGCCCTCGTTGATCTCGGAGCCTTGCAGGGCGCCGATGCGTTCGCACTCCTCCACCGGCAGTTCGGTGTAGAGCTTCAGGAACCGGCCCACGTCGGCGTCGGTGGTGTTGCGCCAGAACTGCCAGAACTCATAAGGGCTGCGCATGTCGGCGTTGAGCCAGATCGCGCCTTCGGCGGTCTTGCCCATCTTCTTACCGTCGGAGGTGGTCAGCAGCGGCGAGGTGAGGCCATAGACCTCATGTTCGATGGTGCGGCGCGTCAGGTCGATGCCGTTGACGATATTGCCCCACTGGTCCGAGCCGCCCATCTGCAGGATGCAGCCGTAGCGGTTGTTCAGCTCCATGAAGTCATAGGCCTGCAGGATCATGTAGTTGAATTCGAGGAAGCTGAGCGACTGCTCGCGGTCGAGGCGGGATTTGACGCTCTCGAACGACAGCATCCGGTTTACCGAGAAATGGCGGCCGATGTCGCGCAGGAATTCCAGGTAGTTCAGCCCGTCCAGCCATTCGGCGTTGTTCAGCATCAGCGCCTTGTTCGGGGCGTCGGTTTCATAGTCGATGTAGGCGGAAAACACCTTCTTGATGCCAGCGATATTGCCGTCGATCTGTGCTTCGGTCAGCAGCGGGCGCTCGTCGGCGCGGAAGGAGGGGTCGCCCACCTTGGTGGTGCCGCCGCCCATCAGGGTGATCGGCTGGTGGCCGGTCTTCTGGAACCAGCGCAGCATCATGATCTGAATGAGCGAGCCGACGTGCAGCGATTTCGCTGTCGCGTCAAAGCCGATATAGGCCGGGCGCACACCTTGCAGCAGGGCGTCGTCCAGGCCCTGATAATCGGTGCAGTCCGCGAGGAACCCGCGTTCCATCATGACTGCGACGAAATCCGATTTCGGTGTGTAGGTCATAACATGCCTCGGTCTATGGTTTTGCACCATGCCCTATAAATCGCATTGGCGCCGGTTGGAACCTGTTTTCCCGGCAAATTATGCGCTGTAGTATCCCCTGCAACGGGCGGTACGGCCCGGATCCAGAAGGATGGGGGCAGGCCATGAGCAGGGCCATTGCAAAAACGGGTGCGGTCAGGGCGCTGGGCGCGATGAGCGGCACCTCGCTGGACGGGGTGGATGCGGCGGTGGTGGTGACCGACGGCGCGCGCATTCACGGATTTGGCGAGAGCAGCTACCGCGAGTATTCGGCAGAAGAACGCAGCGTGTTGCGTGCGGGCCTCGGCAAGTGGGCGGGGCCGGAGGTTGAGGCCGCGGCAGAGGTTTGCGATGCGGCCCATGCGGCGGCGCTGGCGGAGTTCGGTGATGTGGAAATCATCGGCTTTCACGGCCAGACCCTGGCCCATGCGCCGCGGTTGCAGGGCACATTGCAGGTGGGCGACGGAGCAGCCTTGGCCGAAACGCTGGGCAAGCCTGTGGTCTGGGACTTCCGCACTGACGATGTGGCGATGGGCGGCGAGGGCGCGCCGCTGGCGCCGTTCTTCCATTTTGCCTGCGCCAAGTATATCGGCGCTGAGCAGCCCTTGTGCTTCCTGAATCTGGGCGGGGTTGGCAACCTCACCTATGTGGATCCGCGGTTTGACAGGCCCGAGCAGCCGGGTGCGCTCTTGGCCTTTGACACCGGCCCGGCCAATGCGCCGGTCAATGATCTGGTACAGGAGCGGTTGGGTATTCCCTGGGACGCCGATGGCAAAGTGGCGCGGTCCGGCACCGTGGAAACAGGTGCGCTGGAGCTGTTTCTGGCCGAGCCCTATTTCGCAAGAATGCCGCCCAAGTCGCTGGACCGGAACGATTTTGCCGAGATGGTCGGACTGGTCAATGAACTGAGCGATGCGGATGCGGCTGCCACCCTGATTGCCATGTGCGCGGCTGCCGTGGCGCAGGGCATGGAACATTGCCCTGAGCCGCCGGAGGTGGTGCTTGTCACCGGCGGCGGGCGGCACAACCCGGTGCTGATGGAGATGCTGCGGGTGTCGCTCGATTGTCCGGTAAAGCCGGTGGAGGACGCAGGGCTGGACGGTGACATGCTGGAGGCGCAGGCCTTTGCCCATCTGGCGGTGCGGGTGGCGCGGGGAATGCCGACATCGGCGCCTGGCACCACTGGAGTCAGCGCCTGTGTCGGCGGTGGCGTGGTCAGTGTGCCGGGGGCGTAAGGTTGTGACCGGGCGGACAAGAAACTTCGAAGTTTCTTGGCAAATTTCTTTGAAGAAATTTGTGCGGCCTCTGGCGGCGGATCAGCGGGAGAGCTGGCGGAGGTAGTCCACCGTGAACTCGCTGTACCCGTCTGACGTCGACTTCAAATGCGCGCGGGTGATGGCGTGAAAGGCGGGCAGCTGGTGAAAGGGCACATTCGGGAAAGAGTGGTGCTCTGCGTGATAAGGCATGTTCCAGGCCACAAACCGCACCAGCCGGTTGGTGAAGGTGGTGCGGGAGTTTTCCAGCATGTTGGCCACCGGCGGGCAGAGCCCGTGTTCGGCCAGAAGGTAGGCGCGTAAGGCAGGCTGGCCGATCAGCAGCGGCACAATCCACAGCCACAGAACCATCGGCGAGACCAGCAGGCTCAGCAGCGCGGCGGAGTAGATCGCCAGCAGCAGGCGCGCCTCCAGCCGCATGGCCGCGTGGCGGCGTTCCGGCAGGTAGGGCGCGGTGATGGTGCCAAAAGCGTTGCGCCAGAGAGTTGCCGCCATGCCGCGCCAATAGCCCCAGCCGCTCAGGTATTTCAGCCATTGAGCGAAGGTCTCCGGCCGCCCTCCGTGTTCCAGCTCCGGGTCGCGCTGAGGATCGTTGGTGTATTTGTGATGCGCCAGGTGGAAGTAGCGGAACCAGACAAAGGGCAGGGCGATGGCGACGGCGCAGAAATGACCTGCGGCCTCATTCATCCAGCCGCTTCGGAATGGGGTTTTATGGGTGCACTCATGAGACAGGGTGAACAAGAAGACCAGAAGCACCCCCTGCGGCAGCATCAGAAGCGGCCAGAGGGGCACATGCAGCGCAATGCCGGTTGAGCAGGCGCCGAGCGCCGCCAGATACAGCGCCAGATGCCGCAGCCCCGCCGCGTCAGACCGGGCTGTCAGGGTAGCCTTGGTCTGTGGCGGCAGCGATTTGATGAGACGCGTGTGATCCGGTTCTGCAGACATATGGACAGTCTTGTCCAGGCCGGCGATTCGCTGCAAGGGGCGGATCAGCCGCGCGGGATGTCAAAACCGGGGGCGGCCAGTTCGAAGCCTTCAAACTCGAATCCCGGCGAAACGGTGCAGCTGGCCAGTGTGAACGCGCCGGTGGTGCGGGCGGCCTGCCAGTGGCCCGTGGGCACGATCAGCTGCGGTGCGCCTTTGGTCAGGTCCGGGGTCAGCAGGTGGTCCTGCACCGGGCCTTCATCTGTCGCAGCCATTGACAGCACCAGCGGCGCGCCGGCGTGGTACAGCCAGATTTCGGTGGCGTCGACGCGGTGCCAGTGGCTGCTCTCGCCAGCCTTCAAAAGAAAGTAAATACAGGTGCCTGTGGGGCGGCCTTCATTTTCCGCACGCCAGGTTTCCTTGTACCAGCCGCCCTCCGGGTGCTGCTGCAGGCCCAGGTGCTCGATGATCCGGTCTGCGTCCACTGCTGCTCTCCCCGCTTTGGTGCTGGTAAATCTCTATTCCAGTCATATGTTTGGGCCATGACACTCATGATCCCCTTTGACAACACCTATGCTGCCCTGCCGGGGCAGTTCTACTCCAAACTGCCGCCGCAGGCAGTGAAGGCGCCCAGGCTGGTTGCGTTTAACGAGGATCTGGCGCGGATCATGGCGATCACGCCCGGTGAGGCGGTGGAGATGGCAGAGGTGTTCAGCGGCAATCAGGTGCCGGAGGGGGCCGATCCGCTGGCGCAGCTATATTCCGGGCATCAGTTCGGCACCTACAATCCGCAGCTGGGCGACGGGCGCGCGATCCTGCTGGGGGAGACGGTAGGGACGGACGGCCAGCGCCGGGACATTCAGCTGAAGGGGGCGGGGCGAACGCCGTACTCCCGCAACGGGGACGGGCGCGCTTGGCTGGGGCCGGTGCTGCGCGAATATGTGGTGAGCGAGGCGATGCATGCGCTTGGCATCCCGACCACGCGGGCGCTGGCGGCCGTGGAGACCGGCGAGACCGTATGGCGCGAGGGCGGCCTGCCCGGCGCTGTGCTGACCCGGGTGGCGGCAAGCCATCTGCGGGTGGGAACGTTTCAGGTATTTGCGGCACGCGGCGACAAGGCGAGCCTCAGGCAGCTGACAGACTATGCCATTGCCCGCCATTACCTGGAGGCTGATGGCCCGATGGGGCTGCTCAGCGCAGTGCGTGATGCGCAGGCCGAGCTGATTGCTGCATGGATGTCCGTGGGCTTTATCCACGGGGTGATGAACACCGATAATTTCTCGATCTCCGGCGAGACCATCGACTACGGGCCTTGCGCCTTCATGGATGTATACCACCCGCATACGGTGTTTTCTTCGATCGACCGGGGGCGGCGCTATGCCTATGCCAACCAGCCCACGATTGCGGTCTGGAATCTGGCGCAGCTGGCAACCGCGCTGATCCAGCAGATGGACGACCCGCAGGCAGGTGTCGAGCAAGCAACGGAAATCGTGCATGCGATGCCCGCACTGACAGAGGCGGCCTGGCTGCGGCGGTTCCGGGCCAAGCTGGGGATCACCACGGAGCGGGACGGGGACCTGGAACTGGTCACCTCTCTGCTGGGTCGGATGGCGGAGAACCAGAGTGATTTCACCAATACCTTCCGCGCTCTGGCGGATGGCAAGGCGCGGGATCAGTTCACCGATCCGGCAGCTTTTGATGCCTGGGCGGAGGACTGGCAGGCGCGGCTGGAAGACGAACCGGACCCGCAGGCGGTCATGCGTGCGGCGAACCCTGCCTTCATTCCGCGCAACCATAGGATCGAGGAGATGATTGCCGGTGCGGTGGCAGGCGACTATGCGCTGTTCCACCGGCTGAACACAGTGCTGGCCAACCCTTACGAGGACCAGCCGGAGCATAGTGATCTGCAGCGTCCGCCGCTGCCCGAAGAAGTGGTGCAGGCAACCTTCTGCGGCACCTGATCTGCTCCTTTCTGATTGAAAATACCCGCGGGGGTGAAGTGAGCTGCAGGCTCAAGAGGGGGAGGCAGCCCCCCTTTTTAACCTTCTGCGGCGTGATGCCGGTTGTGCTTGGATGGCGTCCTGCCCCACACTCCGATTGAGACCCGGGACAAGCAGATGCCACAAAGACCCCCGCCGGACACGCTGCGGATTGCCACCTACAACATCCAGAAATGCGTCGGCCTGGACCTGCGCCGGCGGCCGGAGCGTATTCTGCAGGTGCTGGCCGGGTTGAAGGCGGATGTGGCGGTGCTGCAGGAGGCGGATAAGCGATTGCCGCCGCGCCCGGCGGCGCTGCCGCATTTCCTGGTCGAGGAGACCGGCTGGAGGGCCGCGGATCTCGGCGGTGCGGGGTCCTTGGGCTGGCATGGCAATGCGGTGCTGTACCGGAATGGGGTGCAGCTGCGGGCAAAGGGGCATATCGCGCTGCCCGGGCTTGAGCCGCGCGGGGCGGTCTGGGCGGAGCTGGACACGGCGCTGGGCCCGGTGCGGGTGATCGGCGCGCATCTGGGGCTGACAGGCAGGGCCCGGCGCGAGCAGATGCATGCGCTGGCGCGGGCCGCGAAACGCGATGACGCCGCGGTGGTTCTGGCAGGGGATTTCAACGAATGGTCGCGCGGGGCGGTGCTGGAGCATATCGCCCCGGCGCTGAATTTTCTGCCGCCGAAACCGAGTTTTCCAGCGCTCAGGCCGCTGGGCGCGCTGGATAGGATCGCCCATTGCAAGCGGCTGACGGCGGTGGCGCATGGGGTGCATGGCAAAAGGCCCGCGCATATCGCCTCTGACCATCTGCCGGTCTGGGCGGATCTGCGGGCGGTCTAGCGAAGCGAGGGAGCTCCCGCGCCTTTCCAGGGAAATTGCCTGGGCAATTTACCGTCAGGCTTGGGCCGGGCGCTGCTGCGCAGCGCGGAGTATTTTCTGCTGAGAGGCGCTTAAGGGCAGGTGTGCCCTTAAGCGCCATTTCAAGTGTGTGTTCCGCCAGCGCCGCGTCAAGGGCAAGCCGCGCGTGCCGCGCGGTCCCTGCGGGACCCTTGACCCGGCGCTGGCGGGGAAGGCTTAGCGCGCGCGCTGTTTCTGGCCGCGGCGCTGGGCGTTGCCGGGCTTGCTGCCCTGGGGTTTGCCCTGGCTGTTGCCGCCGCCGCTGCCGCCACGGCGGCGCTGGCCGCCGGGTTTGCCGCCGCCGCGGCGCCCGTTGGGACGGCCGCCGGGCTTGCCCGCGGGGGCTGCCGGATCGGGCATCGCTTCCCAGGCGCGGCCGGAGGCGGTGGGGATGGTGATTTTCATCACTTTCTGGATCGCCTTCAGCTCTTCCATCTCATCCGGGGCGCACAGCGCAATTGCCTGGCCGTCCTTGCCCGCACGCGCGGTGCGGCCGATGCGGTGCACATAAGCGTCGGGCACGTTGGGCAGTTCATAGTTGTAGACGTATTTCACATCCGGAATGTCGAGGCCGCGGGCCGCCACATCGGTAGCAACCAGCACCTTGATCTCGCCCGCCTTGAAGGCCGCCAGGGCGCGTTCGCGCTGGCCTTGGGATTTGTTGCCATGGATGGACGCCGCGGCAAAACCTGCCTTGTCCAGCGTCTTCATCAGCTTCTCCATGCCCCATTTGGTGCGGCCGAAGACCAGGGTGCGCTCATCCTTGTGTTCGTTCAGCAGTTCCTTCAGCAGGTCAAGCTTGGCGGCCTTGGCGATGAAATGCACCGACTGGGTGATCTTGTCGGCGGCCTTGCCCGGAGGTGAAACCTCGATTCGGACGGGGCTTTGCAGGTAGGAGTTGGCGATCTCGTTCATCTGCTTGGGCATGGTGGCCGAGAACAGCATGGTCTGGCGTTCCGCGGGGATCAGAGCAGCGATCTTGCGCAGGGTGTGGATGAAGCCCAGATCCAGCATCTGGTCGGCTTCGTCGAGCACCAGGAAGTCGCAGGAAGCCAGGTCCAGCGCGCCGCGGTCGAGGATGTCGATCAGGCGGCCCGGAGTGGCAACCAGGATGTCGGTGCCCTTGGCGATGCGGGCGATCTGCGGATTGATGGAGACGCCGCCGACCACCAGGCCGACTTTCATCGGGGTGCCTTCAGTGAGGCCCTTCAGCGTGTCGGCGATCTGGTTGGCCAGTTCGCGGGTCGGTGCCAGAACCAGGCCGCGCACGGTCATCGCGGCGGGCTTGCGGCCGTATTGCATCATTTGCGCGATCAGCGGCACGCCGAAAGCAGCGGTTTTGCCGGTGCCGGTCTGCGCGAGGCCCAGCACGTCCTTGCCATTGAGGGCATGGGGAATGGCGCGGGCCTGGATCGGGGTGGGGTCGTTCAGACCCATGTCCTTGAGGCGCGCGAGGAGCTTTTCAGGCAGCCCCATGGTCGAAAATTCAGTCACGTATCGTCCTTTCACGGCCCTGCAGTCTGCACGGGCCGGAGTCCGCTGCATGGCAGCGGTGTCTTGCGGGGCAGGGACCTCGGGCGCGCGCTGGCCGGATGCCAGGCCGCTGGCCTCTGCAATCCCCACGCGTGATTTTGGGAATGGCGGCATATCACTAGACCCCGGAACTGTGGTTTGTGCGCAGGTTGCGCGTCCGGTCAATGGCCTCTGCTCACGCGGCAGGGAGGGATGCCTGGGTGCCAAATGGCTGTGGATAAGCTGTTTGTCAACCATTGATACGGTTGAAAAGCCTGTTTTCGCCGCAGAACGCATCCGCTAAAGAGGAAGACCAGAAAACCGCGAGGAAGATATGCAAAAGACGATTATCGCCCGATGCGAAGCCAAGGGGCTCCGCATGACCGGCCAGCGCCGGGTGATTGCCCAGGTGCTGCAGGACAGCGATGATCACCCGGATGTCGAGGAGCTGTACGCCCGCGCCAGCGCAAAAGACGCCGGGATTTCGATTGCCACGGTTTACCGCACGGTCAAGCTGTTCGAGGAGGCGGGCATTCTGGAGCGGCTGGAGTTCGGCGACGGGCGCGCGCGCTACGAGGACGCCGAGCGCGAGCATCATGACCATCTGATCGACATGAACACCGGCGAGGTGATCGAGTTCTGCGATCCGGAGATTGAGGAGCTGCAGGAGCGGATCGCCCGCAAGCTGGGCTATGAGCTGCGCGGGCACCGGCTTGAGCTCTACGGAGTGCCGCGCAAGGCGGAGTAGGCTAGCGGGGGTGTTTTCCAGCCCAAAGCCCGGTTGTGCGGGTAGCTGGTGTTCGGCTTATCACAAATATTGATGTGTGTGCTCACGTCTTGTCATGGGCCGGGGTCGGAAACGGAGTTGTCCGGCACCTTGTGCTGATGTCATTTGCCCGGATGGTCCGGCGTGCTGCCGGTCCGCATTACGGGACGCGCGAAAATGAACAACCTGCACGGCATTCTTCTGGTCATCGCCTCTATGGCGTTCTTCACGCTTGAAGACATGTTCATCAAACAGCTGTCAGGCACTTTGCCGGTTGGGCAGATCCTGATCTGCCTTGGTATTGGCAGCGGGCTGGTCTTTGCGGTGATGGCAAAGATGCAGGGCCACAAACTGTTTGCGCCGCGGTCCTGGCGTCTGCGCCCCGTGCTGCGCGCGGGGACAGAGGCGGTGTCGGCGATGGGCTTTGCTTCGGCGCTGGCGCTGGTTGATATCTCGGTTGTGGCCGCCGTTTTCCAGGCGACGCCGCTGGTGATCACAATGGGCGCTGCGCTGTTTCTGGGTGAACAGGTCGGCTGGCGGCGCTGGCTGGCGATCTGCGTTGGCTTTGCCGGGGTGCTGCTGATCATCCGGCCGGGTCTGGACAGTTTTGAGCCTGCGGCGCTCTTGGTGGTGATAGCGGTGCTGGGCGTCGCCACGCGGGATCTGATGACCCGGGTGATGGACAGCGCCGTTCCCTCTACCGTCGTCAGTTTCCAGGCGTTTTTGGCAGTCATTCCTGCGGGCCTGCTGCTGTTGGCCTTCACCCCCGGTGAGGCGCAGGTGATGGAGCAGAATGAATACCTGATGATGGCAGGCGGCGTTCTGTTCGGGGTCTTGGGCTATTACGGCATTGTCACGGCGATGCGGGTGGGGGATGCCTCGGCGGTGACACCGTTCCGCTATACCCGGCTGCTGTTCTCGATCCTGGCGGGCGTTCTGGTTTTTGGCGAGCGGCCCGATGCGCTGACCATGACCGGGGCGGCGCTGATCATCGGGTCGGGGCTTTACACCTTTGTGCGCGAGCAACGGCTGGCACGGCGGGCCCGCCGTGCGGCGGCGGCTGCGGCCTGACGTCCCGGCTGGCGAAATTCCTCTGCCCTGTTGGCGCAAACAGCGCCTTGTTAGCCCTAACCTGCCGCTTTTATGCGTGTTAGCGATAACGATCCCGGTTTACTTTCCTGCAGCGGCTGGTATGACGCTGGCAGCAAAACGCGCCGCTTTCAGGCCAAACCAAGGATGGACAGATGAGCACCATTATCGACATTCACGCCCGTGAGATCCTCGACAGCCGGGGCAACCCGACGGTTGAGGTCGACGTGATCCTGGAAGACGGCACCATGGGCCGTGCAGCTGTGCCCTCGGGTGCCTCGACCGGTGCCTATGAGGCGGTGGAGAAGCGCGACGGCGACAAGTCCCGTTACATGGGCAAAGGCGTGCTGGAAGCGGTGGCCGCGGTGAACGGCGAGATCGCCGAGGAGCTGGTCGGCTTTGATGCTACCGAGCAAGTTGCGGTCGATCAGGCGATGATCGAACTGGACGGCACCGAGAACAAGGGCCGCCTGGGCGCCAACGCCATTCTGGGCGTGTCGATGGCGGTGGCCAAGGCCGCGGCCGATTTCACCACCCAGCCGCTCTACCGCTATATCGGCGGCACCTCGGCCCGGGTTCTGCCGGTGCCGATGATGAACATCATCAACGGCGGCGAGCATGCCGACAACCCGATCGATATTCAGGAATTCATGATCATGCCGGTGGCCGCGGAAAACATCCGCGACGCGGTGCGCATGGGCTCTGAAGTGTTCCACACCCTGAAGAAAGAGCTGTCGGCGGCGGGGCTGTCGACCGGGATCGGCGACGAGGGCGGCTTTGCCCCCAACATCGGCTCCTCCCGTGAGGCGCTGGATTTCATCCTGAAGTCGATCGAAAAGGCTGGCTACAAGCCCGGTGAAGAGATCTACCTGGCGCTCGATTGCGCGGCGACCGAGTACTACAAGGACGGAAAATATGTCCTGGCGGGTGAAGGCAAATCCCTGACATCCGAGGAAAACGCCGACTATCTGGCGGCGCTGGTCAATGACTATCCGATCATCTCCATCGAAGACGGCATGTCCGAGGATGACTGGGACGGCTGGAAGCTGCTGACCGACAAGATCGGCAGCTCTGTGCAGCTGGTGGGGGACGATCTGTTTGTGACCAACCCGGCGCGCCTGGCCGAGGGCATCGAGCGCGGTGTCGCCAACTCGATGCTGGTGAAGGTGAACCAGATCGGCTCCCTGACCGAGACCCTGAAGGCGGTCGATATGGCGCATCGTGCCCGTTACACCAACGTGATGTCGCACCGCTCTGGCGAGACCGAGGACGCCACCATTGCCGATCTGGCTGTGGCCACCAACTGCGGCCAGATCAAGACCGGTTCGCTGGCGCGCTCTGACCGGCTTGCCAAGTACAACCAGCTGATCCGCATCGAGGAAGCGCTGGGTGAAGTGGCTGAATACGCAGGCCGCTCGATCCTGAAGTAAGATTGCGAAGCCCCGCCTCTCCGGCGGGGCTTCTCATTTTGAACCACACATAGATGTTCCGATTTGATACCGTATTTCTCTATCTGTTGAGCTGGCCGGTTCTGCGGGACAGTTTTGACCGTTTGCTTTTCCTGTTTCAGCCTCATGACGGGTTGCCTCTTGTGGACCAGCGCTATGCTGATCACCCACTGGCGTCAGCTGTCCACCTAATTCCTGGTATCGTGTTCTTTCTGATTGGCCCCCTTCAGTTTTCCCCCGTGGTCCGAAGGCGTTTTCCCAAGGCTCACCGGGCGCTGGGCCAAGTGTTCATTCTAAGCGGGGTGATTTCAAGCCTTGGCGTAATGCATATGGTGATGGTCTTCCCGGCGCTTGGCGGGGTTCTGACACAGGCAGTTACTTTCGCAATTTGCATCAGCTTGATGACGGCTATGGCTTTCGCATACCGTTTTGCTCGCCTGCGGAAATTCGGAATGCACATGCGTTTGATGCGGCTGGCTTTTGCCCTTGGACTGACGGTCTCCACTGCGCGGGTTTACATTGAACTGGCCAATCAGCTGCTTTCTGTCCCCTTTGAACAGAGTTTTACCGCAGCATCGGCGGTGGGTTTGGTGACAAATCTGGCTGTTCTTCTTGTCCTGGAGGCGCGTGCGGGCGTTTTCCATAAGGCGTTGAGGTTTTGATGATTTGCCTCTGACCCATACTCAGTCTCTCCTTAAGTAAGAGGTAGTTTGCTGGCTATTCGGCTGGGCGAGGCGGCAAGTTTCCGCGAGTTTTCGTTTCTCTGAGAAACCCTATGCGGGTATTGCCGAATGATGGTAAATCTGGTGCAGGCAAAACTGAGCTGAAAAGATGAAAGCGGCAATTATCCTGACAGGTTTGCCCGGCAGCGGGAAATCCGCACTTGGGCATGTCTTGGCGCGGCAACTGAGCTGGCCCTGTCTGGACAGGGATGACTTCCTGGAAGCCTTGTCTGTGCGCGCGGCTGATGCCACGCCGGAGCAGCGCAGGCGGCTGGAGCAGGAATCCGACCGCCTGTTTCAAACCGCCGCTGAAGCGCTCAGCCACTGTGTTCTGGTGGCTCAGTGGCAGCCGCGCGTAGGGGCGGCTGGTTTCGGAACGCCAGCTGGCTGGTTGCAGCAGTATGAGACCTTGGTGGAGGTGCATTGCGCCTGCAGTGCCGAAGTTGCTGCGGAAAGGTTCGGCTCAGCCAAAAGGCGTCTTGAAGACCTGAGCAGCCGGGATGATGTTCTGAAGTGGCTTCAAGTACTCGAAGCCGGCTACCCTCTGCAGGCGGGGCGGCTGATTTCTGTGCCGTGCGGCCTGGAATTCGACGCTGAGCAGCAGGGCCGCGCCTTGGCCGCAGAGCTGGCAGAGACGTAAGAAATCCCCATTTCGGCATATGTGGCCCGGATCACAGACGCTCACGCTGGCGTCATGTAGCTTGTTCTTACGCGGCGCAAAGCAGCCGCGGGAAAGGGGAGCAAGCCATGACAATTCGGGCTTTGCGCACAGTGGCAATCTGTGCAGTTCTTTCGACCCTTCTGGGATGCAGCGGACCGGGAACCTACCCATTCAGCGGCCAGGCCGCGTCACCGGACGATCCGGTCCAGCGGCTGAATCTTGGCGGTGAAATACGCTGATGCCAGGGATGCGGCCTGACCGCAGGCTGCATCGGGAGATCTGGCGCCCTGGCCGGGGGGAGGGCGCCAGATCGTGAATTCTTAGCACGGGGCGGTGTAATAGGTGCCGTCGCCGCGGGAATATGCGCACTGCCGGGTCTGGTTGTTCTGCGCAACCAGCGTGCCTGCGGCGGCGCCGCCGAGCGCTGCGATCAGGCGCCAGTCGTCGTCTGCCTTGAGCGCGTCAGCTGCGATCAGGCCGGCTGCGGCACCGCCTGCCACACCGGCAACGGTGCGCTGTTCCGGGGTCAGATTGGTACAGGCCCCGAGGCCCAGTACAGCGGAACTTGCAAGTGCAGGGATCCAGCGGAAAGTCATTTGATATCTCCATTTTCAGGTCCAGGGTGGCCGTGTTTCAGGCCGCAGACGGGACTATAACGCCGGCCTCAGGAGGATGGTTCCGCATAAATGCGCGCTTTGGGGACAGCAGCG